>NZ_JBFAZX010000005.1:0-419574 GCF_040689395.1 Dactylosporangium sp. NPDC051484
GCAGGATGTCGCGTTCCTCCTCCAGCTCACGGACCCGCCGCCGCAGCTGCGCGTTCTCCTCCTCGACCGAACCGGCCGGCTGCGGCCTCGCCGAAACCATCGCACCGCCAGCCCGCCGCTGGTCATCGGCCCGAACCCAGCTACGCAACGTCTCCCGATTGACGCCCAGATCGTCGGCGATCCGCGCGATCGTCGCTCCCGGCCGAGACCGGTACAACGCCACCGCGTCGGCCTTGAAATCGGGCGGGTAGTGCTTGTTCACCATCGTGTTCCAGGACTCCTGATCTCCCGGGACCATCAACATCCCAGGTTCAAGTGTCCAAGATCAGGGGGCAACTCCCCCCGACCGAAACCGCCGCCCCGAACGGCAGTCCATAATGTCAGATGGTGCACGCACATGCCCGCGATCCAGTGCACCGGGGTCCAAGCGATTTGCTCCCGGTGCGGCCGATCTCGTGACTCACGGTCACGGCAACGCGGAAGAGTAATCTTTGCATGGGTCCGGCTGTGGCATCCGGCCGAACCGATTTCGTCCGTCGCCGTCAGTGGACGGGGACCGAATCCGCCAACGTAACTGAGAATCCTTGACGACTTGGTCTCGCTATTGCTGTCGAAGCCCAGCATGCTCATGCCGAACGTCGGGGTTCGGAGCGTCGGGATCGTCTCGAGCTATGTGTCGAGTGCCAGCTTGGCGTCATGATCATTCGACATGATGTGGTCCCAGGCAGATGGTCAGGCCACCGGGCGGATGCGATCGACGGTCTTGTCGTGAAGTGCGGTTTCCAGCCGGTCGCGGGCGCCGGTGTGGCAGGCATGGCAGGAACACGCGCACGTCGTCCAGGGTCAGTCCGGCGGCCAGCAGGTGGCGGATGCGGACCCGCACCGCGGTCTGCTCGTCGTAGATGCGGTTACCGCTGGAGGCCCGTTCGCGATGTCCGGCTCAGGCTGTCAACGCTCTCGTCGACTTGGATCTGACCCTCTTTTCGTGATCAGAGACTAACCCCCGGCTTCCAAAAATCCACTGTGTATGGTCGGCCGCCATGCGAGTTTCTGATCTTGCTGTGGTTCTGCCTCACCTGGCAGCTGTGGTCGTTGAGAAGGTCGAACGCGTGGCATCTGGGCTGCGATTACACGTGCGAGCGAGGTCTCGCCGGGCCGCGTGTCCGCGGTGTAGCCGCCGGTCGAGCAGGGTGCATAGCCGATACGAGCGTCGCTTGACCGATGCTGCGGTGGCCGGCTCCCCGGTGGAGTTGCGGTTGCGGGTTCGCCGGTTCTTCTGCGACGTAGATCTCTGCCCGGCCCGGACCTTCGCAGAACAGATTCCGGGACTGACCAGCAAATGGGCGCGTCGCAGCCCGCTGATGCGCAGATCGCTCGAGATCATCGCGCTCGCCCTGCCGGGCGAGCCGGCGCCCGACTGGCCATGCTGATGGGTCTTGCGGCCAGCCGCAGCAGCATGCTGCGCCTGATCCGCGCGCTCCCGGACCCCGCTGATGGTGAGGTGACGGTTCTGGGCGTTGATGACTTCACGTTGCGCCGGGGCACCGCTACGCGACCGTGCTGGTCGACGTCGATACCCACCGTCCGATCGAGGTTCTTGCCGATCGGCGGGCGGAGACGTTGCAACGTTGGCTGGGCAGCGGCGTCACCAACGCCGTCACGTTGTGCGCCGAGCTCCGCGAGCGCGGCTACCGCGGCAGCACTACCACCCTGCGCACCTAACTACGTCCGCTGCGGGCCGCTGCCGGCCGACCACCGGCACCACGACGGCCACCGAAACCTCGCCAGCTCACCAGCTGGCTGCTCACCCACCCAGACCGGCTCACCGACGACGACCGCGACCAACTCGCCCAAGCGCGTGCCGCCTGCCCGCACCTCGACGCCCTGGCCACCACATCTCGGCCTTCGCCGAGATCCTGACCGCCCGACAAGGACAGCGACTCAACGACTGGATCACCACGGTCGAAGCCGACGACCAGCCCGACCTGCGATCCTTCACCGCCGGCCTGCGCCGTGACCACGACGCCGTCGTCAACGGACTGACCCTGACCTACAGCTCAGGCGTGGTCGAAGGACACGTCAACCGCATCAAGATGATCAAGAGACAGATGTACGGCCGCGTCAACCTCGACCTACTCCGCAAACGAATCCTTCTCACTTGATCAGGTCGATATGCCTCTCATGCAATCACTGACACCGAGGGGCCAGTGAGGCTCCGGGAGCGTCCGGTACTGAAGTGGCCCAGCAAAACCTTGTTACCCGAGTGAGGATCTTTAGCTAGGGTGAGGACCGTAAGTGATCCCGTGAGGAGCTGAGGCATGGTCGGTCGTTCGAGCGCGCGTTGACATCGTAGGCCGTGATCGGCCTGTCATCGCGTGCTGCCCTTGATAAGCGCGGCATAGCGAGCCTTCCTACCTACCACCGTCAGTGCATTCATGCACGACGGTAGGTGGACCTTGCCCAACGCCTCTCAAGGGATACCCCTGTGCCGTCCAACTCCTCCGCCTTCTCCGATTCTGCTCGGCCCGACAGCCCACCTAGCCTGTGGCGCAACTCGAGTTTCCGCAGTCTTTGGGCAGGGCAGACAGCCTCACAGCTGGGTGAACAATCCGGCTTCATTATTCTGCCGCTGATCGCTGTCTTGACGCTGGACGTCGACCCTGGCCAACTCGGCGCCCTGCGTGCCGTCGAGCAAGCACCACAACTGCTGCTCACGCTCTTCGCCGGCGTGTGGGTGGACAGATGGCAAACCCGCACCGTCATGGCGCTGTCGGACCTCGGCCGTGCCTTGATATTCAGCGCAGTCGCCGCTTGCGCCCTGGCCGGGCTTCTCAGGCTGCCGATGCTGCTGGCCTGCGCCTTGACCGTCGGCGTCCTGTCAGTATTGTTCAATACGGCTTATCAGGTGTCACTGGTACGCCTGTTGAAGCGCGATCAGCTCCTGCACGGCAACAGCGCGATCGAAGCGAGCCGGTCCGCCTCCCAAATGACAGGTCCTGCCCTGGGAGGGGCGTTGGCGGCGCTGCTGTCAGCACCGCTGGCCATCGTGTCCAGCGCACTGTTCTTTAGCGCTTCGTTCCTAGCCATCGCTCACATCCGCCACCGCGAGACGATCCCGCAGCATCCGAACGGTCCACGCAAGATGCGGCAGAACATGCGCGAGGGCATCCGCTTCGTTACCGGCAACAAAATCCTGCGCACGGTGAGCCTCGCCTCGGCAGCGTTCCAGCTGTCCCTGGCCGCCACGACGACCGCCTACCTGCTCTTTCTCCCACGAGAACTACACCTGTCCGCTGCCGTCATCGGATTAGCGCTAGCGGCCGCAGGACCCGGCGCTCTGCTAGGCGCGCTGCTCGCCGCACGCCTACCCAGCCGCCTAGGCTACGGTCCAGTCCTCATAGCCGCTGCCGTGGTCGGAAACGGCATCATGCTGTTCCTGTCCGCGCTGCGCGGCAACTCGCTGACCACCATCTGCGCACTCATCGCGATCAACTTCACGTTCGGCGCATGCGGACAACTGATCAACGTCAGCATCATCGCCGTCCGACAAGCTGTCACCCCCGGCTTCCTGCAGGGTCGCGTCGCCGCAACAATCAGCTTCGCCGGCATGGGCATGAGTCCGCTCGGGGCCCTGATCGGCGGCCTCCTGGCCGACCACCACGGGCTTCGCGCCGCTCTGCTCATCTCAGCTAGCGGCCTATTGATGTCTCCCATATTGATGATCTTGTCTCCACTTCGCCGACTAGGACGGATCGTTCCCAGGCCAGACCCGACCTATGAACAGGCGCACTGACGCTGGCCTATCAACACACGCTTGCCAGAACCTGCCGTAGCCTTTGCGACATCACGGAAAGTGGGTCAGATCCAGTCTTGCGGGAGCGTCAACACAGGCGCCGACCGCGGCCGGTTCCGCGCCGCCTCCCGCTGGCCTACCACGACCCAGCCAACACCGACCTGAATCTGTTCGCCATCGAACTGATCGGTGATGCAGCCTGTCGTCGGCGTGACGGCACTTTCAAGGTCAGCGGATGTCGGCGACGACCATACCCGTCGTCATCAAGGGCACCTGCGCCACGACCTCGGCGCGCGGGCTGATCACGCTGGTTGGACCCCAACCGATGCGGAACTCGTCGCGTTCACCGGTAACGTCAGCCGACACCAGCCACATACCGGTTTCCCGGACACGTTCAGCGCGGATGGCGTGGTGCAGATCCTTCCAATGCAGCGCGGCAGCGTGACGCATCATGTTCTGGGCTGGCACGAGGAGCAGCCGTGCCCCCTGGGTCACGATTGGCGCCGCGGCTTCGCCGAATTGCGTGTCGTAACAGATGTTGATGCCGAACCTGACACCGCGCAGTACGAAGGTCGGGAAGGCATCGCCCTTCTCAAACAGGAACTCGCCGGGCACGAGGTGGGTCTTGCGATAAGCCCCCACCAGTTCGCCCTGCGCGACGACGACAGCCGTGTTGAAGTACCTGCCATCAGCCTGTTCGATGACGCCGAACACGAGTGTCTGCCCGATCCGTGCCAGCCTCTGCAACACCACGGCGAACCGGGCAGAGTCGAGGCTGAGCGCATGCTCGCGCACATGCTGCTCCTCCACAAGATAGCCCTGCAGGAAGCACTCCGGGAACAACAACAGATCCACGTCTTGTGCGTCGGCTTGCGCTGCGAAGCCCTCGATACACAACAGTGCTCGTTCGATGTCGCCGAGGAACTCCGGCGTCTGGCAGGCGCCAACCCGCAACCACCCGCGCACGCCCCGATCCTAAAGCGCAACGACAGCACCGCTGCGAACAATCCGGCCGCACTTTCGATGAGACAGCACAGCGCGATCGACCCGCTGCCGTTCATGCGCGCCCACGGCACCCCCACCGGCTAGACATGTAACCCTAGTGGGGGTATACAGGGGGTATGCCGAAAATCAACGTGTACCTTCCCGACGAGCTGGCCGAGGCCGTTCGCGAGGCCGGCGTGCCCGTTTCCGCCGTCTGCCAGCGTGCCCTGGAGCAGGCGGTGCGGCGCATCACCGCGATCCGCGAGACCGTCCTCGGCGACCTCGACGACGCCGCCCTCGCCGCGCGGCTGCCCAGCTTCACCGCGCGTGCGCGCACCGCGCTGCGCCTGGCCGCCGATCGATCCGCCGACCCAGCCGACCCAGCTAGCGCGACCGGCGACGCCGCGGTCGGCACCGGGCACGTGCTCGGCGGCCTCGTCGCCGAGGGCGACAACCTGGCCCTGCACGTGCTGCGGGCGATCGAGATCGAGCCGGACCGGGTCGTGCGCGAGCTCGCCGCCCGGCCGCTCGCCGAGGCCGGCGGCGACGGTGCCGCGCGGCACTTCAGCGCCCCGGCCGCCGGCGCCCTCGAGCTGGCCGTCACCGAGGCGACCGCGCTCGGGCACAACTACGTCGGCTGCGAGCACCTGCTGCTCGGGCTCATCGCCGAGCCCGACGGCACGGGCGGCCAGCTGCTGCGCTCGCTCGGCGCCGAGCTGCGCCTGACCCGCCGGGCGGTCGCCGCCGCCCTGGCCGGATACGTGCACCTGCGGGCCACCCAGGCCGCCGCCCAGGCCGCCCCGCCCGCCACCGACCCGGTCATGGCGGCGCTGGCCACGCTGACGGAGCGCATCGAGCGCCTGGAACGGCAGAACCGGCAGGACACCGCATGACCCGGCGCGTGCTGCTGCTGGCCACCAAGGACACCATCGCGTACGGGCACGAGTCCGTCGCCACCGGCGCCGAGCTGCTCGCCACGATCCCGGCCGACCGGCTCGCCGCGGACGTCGCCGTCGAGGACGTCCTCGCCGAGCCCGGCTGGGACATGACCCCGGGCACGATGCTCGCCCTCGCGCGCCGGGCCCGCGCCGCGATCGCCGAGGACGGCTTCGACGGCGTCGTCATCACGCACGGCACCGACACCCTGGAGGAGACCGCGTACCTCGCCGACCTGCTCGCCGGGCCGGCCGCCGCACGGGGCACGATCGTGCTGACCGGCGCGACCCGGGCACTCGACGAGCTCTCCAGCGACGGGCCGCGCAACCTCGCCGCGGCGATCGCCGCCGCCGCCGACTCCGCGCTCGCCGGGGCCGGGGCGGTCGCCTGCCTCAACGACGAGCTGCACGCGGCTCGCTGGGTCACCCTGGCCGACGCCGCCGGCGTGGCCGCGTTCTCCTCCGCGCCGCACCCGCTGCTCGGCCGCGTGACCGGCGGCAAGCCCGGCGAGGGGGTCGAGCTGCTCGCCGCCCCGCCGCCACGCCCGCCCGACCCGCGCGGCGACCCGGAGACCGACGTCGCCCTGATCAAGACGTACCCGGGCATCGACGGGGCGCTGCTCACCGCCGTGGTCGACGCCGGGGCGCGCGGCGTGGTGCTGGAGGGCACCGGCATGTTCAACGTGCCGGCCTCGCTACTGGCCACCATCAGCGACCTCACCGAGTGGGACATCCCGGTGGTCGTCGCCTCCCGGTGCCGCACCCGCCCGGTCGCCCTCGACGCGCTGCCGCTCGGCACCGCCCTGGCCGGCAAGGTCGGCGCGATCGGCGCCCGCGGCCTCGCGCCCGCCAAGGCCCGCGCCGCCCTTATGGTCGCCCTCGGCGCCGGCGGCGTCGCGGCCGCCCGCGACTACTTCGACCGGCTCTGAACCGACCGGCTCCGCAGGAGGAGATAGCCCGCGATCACATCTATCGGGCCGCGGGCCGCACCGTCGCCGTGCCGCTGAGGACCGGGGTGACCGCGGCGGCGGGCAGCGACACGGTGACCTCCAGGCCGCCGCCTTTCAGCGCGATCGCGCTGACCCCGCCGCCGTGCGCCTCGCAGACCGCCCGCACGATCGACAGGCCGAGCCCGGTGCCGCGAGCCCCGGTGCGCTCCCGCCCGCCGCGGCGGAACGGCTCGAACAGCGCCGGCAGGTCGGCCGGCTCGACCTCGAAGCCGGTGTTGCCCACGACGAGCCAGGCGAGGGTCTCGTCGGTGCCGGTGCGCACCCAGATGCGCCCGGCGAGGTGGTTGTACCGGACCGCGTTCTCGATGAGGTTGCCGGCCAGCCGCTCCAGCAGGCCTGGGTCGCCGACCACGTTGGCCGGGGTCAGCTCGGTGCTGACGTCGAGGCTGAGCCGCTGGATCTCCTTGCCCATCGCCGACAGCGCCACGGCGACCCCGGTGGCCAAGTCGGTGCTCACCTTGCGGCCGAGGCGCCGGCCGGCCTGCGCCTCCGTGCGGGCGAGCAGCAGCAGCGACTCCACGAGCGCGTTGGCGCGCATGGAGGCGTCGCGGACCACGGTCGCCATCCGCCGGTACTCCGCGACGTCGGCCTCGGGGTCGTCGAGGGTCACGTCGACCTCGGTGCGCATCACCGCGAGCGGGGTGCGCAGCTCGTGCGAGGCGTTGGCGACGAACCGCTTCTGCGTCTCGAACGCGGCCGTGATCCGGTCCAGCATCGCGTCGAAGGTCTTCGCCAGCTCCGAGACCTCGTCGTCGGCGCCGTCGTAGTTGATCCGGGCGTCGAGCGACTCGCCGGACAGCCGCTGGGCGGTGCTGGTGACCTTCTGCAGCGGCCGCAGCGCCCGCCCGGCCACGATGTAGGCGCCGGCGACCCCGACCGCGCCGATGAGCAGCAGCGCCAGGCTGCCGCGGGTGAGCAGCTCCCACTCCGCGGAGTCGACGAGTTCGGTCTGCCAGGTGTGCGCGTCGACCTCGGTGCCGTTCTCCAGCACCACCCGGGTGCCGGGCTGCAGCTGGTCGGCGGGCTTGAGCGCGCCGTCGACGAGGATGTAGGCGAGCACGACCAGCACCAGCCCGGCCCCGACGAGCAGGATGCCGTTGAGCAGCGTGAGCCGCAGCCGCAGCGTGGGGCGGAACACGGCGGCGCGGCGCGCGTCGTAGATGGTCATGGTTCGGGCCTCACTGGGGTGCTCTGGTGCGGTATCCGGCGCCGACGACTGTTTCGATGAGCGCCGGCTCGCCGAGCTTCTTGCGCAGGGTCATCATCGTCACCCGCACGGTGGTGGTGAACGGGTCGGCGTTGGCGTCCCAGACCCGTTCCAGCAGCTCCTCGCTGGACACCACCGCGCCACGGGCCTTGAGCAGTTCCTCCAGCAGGCCGAACTCCTTGCGGGTCAGATCCAGCGGCTGCCCGCCGCGGGTGGCGACCCGCTTGGCCTGGTCGAGCACCAAGTCGCCGATGGTGAGCACCGGCGGGGCGGCCGGGGTGGCCCGCCGGCCCAGTGCCTGCACCCGGGCGACGAGTTCGTCGAACGCGAACGGCTTCGGCAGGTAGTCGTCGGCGCCGATCTGCAGCCCCTCGACCCGGTCGGCGACGCTGCCGCTGGCGGTCAGCATCAGCACCCGGGTCAGCGCGCCCGAGGCGACCAGGTCGGCGCAGATCTCGTCACCGTGCATGCCGGGCAGGTCCCGGTCGAGCACCACGACGTCGTAGCGGGTGACCATCGCCATCTCGTGCCCGCGCGTCCCGTCGTAGGCGACGTCGACGGCCATGCCTTGCCGCCGCAGTCCCCGAACGATCGCGTCGGCGAGGTTCGTCTCGTCCTCGATCACCAACACGCGCACGCTTCACCCCCTAAGCCGAGTTGCGCCCCGAGGCCAGCCCGAGCCAGTCTCGTGCCGGGGACGTGAAGTCCCCGTGAAAGCACCGTTCGAGCCAATGTAACTACCCCGACAACCTCCACGGGTGTACCGAGTCGCCGGCGGCCAGGCACGACAGCCGGTACCGGTGCACGGCCGGGCTAACCGCCCGCGGTCACCGGCAGCCTCCAGACGGTCAGGTCTCCGACCACACCGCAGGCGACGAAGCCGCCGCCGGTGACGCACCTCGGCTCCCCGGCCCAGGAATCGCCCCGGCCGAAGACCGCGATCCGCCCGGACGCCGGGTCGAGCAGCCCGACCACGGTGGCCCGCTGCCCCTCATCGCGCCGCCACACGACGCCCCGCCCGCCGGGCGCCCGGATGGCGCGCCAGCCGTCGAGGCGGTGCCGTGGTGTGCCGGTGCGCCCATCGACGACCAGCAGGTCCGGCAACGGCCGCCCCTCCTCGCCGAGGCGGCCGAGCACCAGGTCGCCCCCGGCGTCGCCGAAGATCAGGTCGTAGGCCTCGACGCGCCACACCTGCTCGCCGGTGGCCGGGTCGTAGGCCGCCAGCCCGTGGCTGTCGGTGGTGCACCAGCGCCCCGGCGCGCAGCCGGTCAGCACGGCGGACGGCTCGGAGACGTCCAGGTGCCACAGCAGCCGGCCGGTGGCCAGGTCGTACACGTCTTCGCTGGCCTGGCGGTCGCGGTGCGCCGGGTGGAGATCCCGAAAACCGACCGCGACCTGCCCGGCGCGCGCCCCGGGCGCGGACAGGCCGTCGTCGTCGCCGAGCACGAAGTGTGCGGAGCTGCTGGAGCGCTCGATCCGGTAGGTGCGCTCAACCGCCCCGTCGGCCGGGTCGTAGACGCGCAGCGTGCCGTCCGGGTCCATCACGGCGAGCGAGCTCACGCCGTACGGATTGCGAGGGTCGCGGCCGTAGGACGAGTTCGAGCCGGCCGGCACGACGAGGGTCCACGCCACCGCGCCGGTGCGCGCGTCGACGGCGAGCACCCGGCTCTCCGGCGGCACCCTCTCCGCGCCCTGCTCCGGCTCGGCCTTGCTGAGATCCGACGTCAGGATCCGGCCGCCGACCATACCTACCACCCTCGCCCCGCCGCGGCGCCACAGCTCGGCGCCGGTGCGCGCGTCGCGCACCGTCACGGTGGCGAGCGCTGGGTCGTTGGCGCTGTACTCACTCAGCACCACCACGCCCGCGTCGGCGAAGGCGAGCTGCTGACCGTCGTCCAGCTCGGTACTCCACAGCACGGCGCCCCCGGCCGCGTCATAGGCGTCGAGCCGGTGGCCGCCCGCCCCGAGGGACCGGGTGACGAACAGCCGCCCATCGCCCAGCGTCGCGTCGCTGACCCCGGCGCCGATGTGCAGCAGCGGCCCGGAGACGGCCGCGTCGGCGACCGGCAGCCCCGCGGCAAGCGTGGCGACGAGCAGCAGCGCGGCCAGGCGCGTCCCCGCACTCGCGCGGCGCCGCGGCCGCAGCGTGTCCGGCGGCGCCCACGGCTCGGCCGCGCCGAGGTCGATGACGACCGGCTCGGACCCGGTCACGGCCACCTCCACACAGTCAGGGTGCCGCCGGCGGTACAGGCGACGACGCCCGCCCCGGCGGCGCACCTCGTCCCGAGGCCCGTGGCGACGCGTCCGAGCACGGCTACCCTGCCGGAGCCCGGGTCATAGACCCCGACGAGCGCGTCGCGGCGACCGAGGTCCGGCAACGTCATGAGGACCGTCCGGCCGGAGCCCGCGTACCAGCCGTCGAGGCGGTGCCGCACCGCACCGGTGCGAGCGTCGACTGCGAGCACCACCGGCTCGTGCGACGGCGCCGCGGACGTGCCGAACCCGCCAAGGACGACGATGTCACCGACCAGCCCGAAGACGCTGTTGTACTCAGCGACACGCCAAACCTGCTCGCCGGTGCCCGCGTCGTAGGCCCGCATGCCTTCCCCGTCGACGCGGCACCAACGCTCGGGCGCGCAGGCGAACAGGGGCGTGTAGAACGCGACGTCACCCTGCCACAGCAGCCGCCCGGTGCCCCGCTCGTAGGCGCCGACGATGGCCTGCCTGCCCGCCGTGGCGACGACCACCTGCGCGGCGCCGGTCGTGTACGCGAACACCGGGCCGGACCGCTCCAGCCGTTCCCGGCGTACGACCGCACCGGTGGCCAGGTCGTGCGTCCGCAGCACGCCGTCCGGGCCAAGCTGGGTGAGCGACTCCAGCCGGGCTTCGTCGCCGTCGAGCCCGTGCAGCTCGACCCGAGCCCCGGCCGGCGCGGTCACCGTCCACGCCGCCGCGCCGGTGCGCTCGTCGACGGCGACCAGCGTGGTCTCGGGCGGCGACTCGCCGCCCCCGGCCCCGCCGGCCCCGCCGACCTCGCCGGCCAGGTCCTTCAGGATGATCCGGCCGCCGGCCGCTCCCCGGTCCTCCGCCGCGTCGCGCCGCCACAGCTCGGCGCCCGTGCGCGCGTCGCGCACCACGACCCGGCTGGGCGCGAAGGCCCCTTGGGGGTACCGGTTGGTCAGCACCACCACATCCGCGGTGGCGAACGAGAACGCCTGGTTGGGCTCCAGCGGTGCGCCCCAGAGCAGCCGGCCGCCGGGCGTGCGCGCCTCCACCCGGAGCGCGCCGTCCTCCACCGCCCGGGTCACGTACAGCCGGTCGCCGGTCACGTGGACGTCGAACATCCGGCCGGGGAGCGTGAACACCGGCCCGCCGGGCGGCGCGTCCGCGGCCGGCAGCAGCACAGCGAGCACTGCGGCGGCCAGCAGTGCGGACCCGCGCCGCCGGCCGGCCCAGCCGCCCCGGCCCGGCCGCCCCGCCCTGCCCGGGCGCTGCGGCCGTGGCGGCTCCGGTGGCGCCCAGCGCTCGACAACGCCCAGGTCGATCACGGGTCCGGTCGCGACGCCGGTCACGGCAGCGCCCAGACGTGGAGGAAGCCGACGGCGAGGCAGGCCAGCCGCCCGGCGGTGGCGGCGCACACCGGCGAGCCGTAGAAGTCGCCGGCCCGGCCGATCACCTCGACGGTCCCGTCGCCAGGGTCGATCCGGCCGATCACGGCGTCGGTGTTGCTGACCAACCGCCAGACGAAGTACCCGGGGGCGCTGTCCATGCGCCTGTCGCAGCCGTGCGTCAGGCGCCAGTCCCGTTGGTGCCAAACGACCGCGCCGGTGCGCGCGTCGAACGCCGCGATGTCGTCGGGCCTGGACTCGTCGGCGGGCGGCCGGTGCAGCAGCAGCCGGCCGGGCACGGCGCCGAGTATCGAGCTGTAGCCCTCGGCGCGCCAGAGCCCGGCTCCGGTGGCCGCGTCGAGCACGTCGATGCCGTCCTCGCCGAAGACGCAGTACCCGTCGCCAAGACACGGGGACGGCCCGTCGTACGCCGGCACGACCCGGCCCGCTACGGGCCATTGCCACAGCAGCCGCCCGGAGGCGCGGTCGTAGATGTCGGTACCCGTCCCGCCGGCTCGCCAGACCACCTCCTGCCCGGACGCGCCGGCCTGGTGCCGGGCGACCGGGCCGGACCAGTCCAGTCGGTACGTGCCGGTGACCGCTCCGGTGGCCAGGTCGCGCACCCCCAGCACCCCCTCGGCGTCGAGGTCGCTCACCTGCGTCACCCACGGGCATTCGGAGTTGAACGGGCTCGGCACCGTCCCCGGCGGGAACTCGGCCCGCCAGGCCTCGGCGCCGGTCTCGGGGTCCAGCGCGATGTACCGCTCGTGGTGCGGCAGCGACGCCTGCGCCACCGACGGGTCCTCGGGGCCGCCGTACGCCGGGTCGAACCCCCGCGGCTCGTCCGGCCACGCCAGGTCTTCGGTGTGCACCAGGCCGCCGGCCAGCCCCGCGAACCGGGCCCGCGGCTGCTCCCACAGCGGCGCGCCCGTGGCGGCGTCCAGCGCGACGAGCCGCCCGGCGTGTCTGCCGCCCTCGTCCACCCCATCGAACCGCAACAGCACGATCCGCTCGGTGAGCGTGACGAACGACTCGTTAACCTCAGTGGTCCGCTGCCACAGCACCGTGCCGAGCCGCGCGTCGATGGCCTCGATGACGGGCTGCCCACCGCCGGCCCGGTACCGCACGACGACGAACCGCCCGCCCGCGGCCTGCAGCGACACGACCTGGGAGTCGATGCTGTACAGCGGCGCGAGGTCTCGCGGCGCGGCGCTCGCGGGCAGCAGGCTCACGGCCACGGCCAGCACGAGCGCGCCCCAGCCCCACCACCGCCGGCGCCGCCGCACGACCGGCCGCGGCGCGGGCTCCCAGGGCGTGCTGATGTCGAGTTCGATGATCGCTTCGGGCACGGGCCCCCTCTCCTCGCCTGAGAAGAGTCGCACGCGCGCCCAGCGGTTTCCGTCCCCGCGGCGGCCGTTCGCCCGGACAATGGATAACTCCAGAAGCGGCCGCGTCCGGGTTTATCCGACTTATCCGCATGTAGCGCCCTGGTCATCGCGGACGGCCGTGAGATTCGGGTCGAAATCCAGACACTGGAGAGGCCCGGACGCCTCGGGACGACGGCTCGCAAGACGCGGACGCCCGGGTCGCCGCACATGGCGACGGCCCGGGCGCAGACGCTCAGCGGCCGGTCAGCGGCGCGGAGCGCGGGAGGACAACGGCGCGGAGCAAGGGGATCAGCGGCGCGAGGCGCGGTCGCGGACGGCCGGGGCGGCCGGCAGCGGGGCGGGCTCCTCGATCCGGCTCACCCACTCGGTGACCTGCCGGGCCACGTCCTGGGCGGTCAGGCCCAGGTCGGCCAGGATCTCGTTGCGGGTGCCGTGCGCGTGCCAGCCCTGCGGGACGCCCAAGTCGCGCAGCGGCACCCACACGTCCGCGTCGCGCAGGGACTTCGCGATCGCGTCGCCCACGCCGCCGGTGCGCACGCCGTCCTCGAGGGTCACGACCAGGCGGTGCTCGCGGGACAGGGCGACCAGCTCGACCGGGACCGGGCGCACCCAGCGCGGGTCGACGACCGTCACGCCGTAGCCCTGCTCGGCCAGGCGCGCGGCCACGTCGACCGCCATGTGGGCGAACGCGCCGACGCTGACCAGCAGCACGTCCTTACGGGCGTGCTCGGCGAGCACGTCGACGCCGCCGAAGCCATCCACCCCGCCGACGCGGCGCAGGGCCGGCAGGTCGGCCGGGACCGACCCGGTCGGGAAGCGCAGGATCGTCGGGCCGTCCTCGATGCCGACCGCCTCGCGCAGCTCCTCGCGGACCGTCTGCGCATCGCGGGGGGCGGCCAGGCGCAGGCCGGGCACCACGCCGAAGACCGACATGTCCCAGATGCCGTAGTGCGACGGGCCGTCGGGGCCGGTGATACCGGCCCGGTCGAGCACGAACGTGACCGGCAGCTTGTGCATGGCCACGTCGAGCAGGACCTGGTCGAAGGCGCGGTTGAGGAAGGTCGCGTAGACGGCCACGACCGGGTGCAGGCCGCCGATGGCCAGGCCGGCCGCGGCGGTGGCGGCGTGCTGCTCGGCGATGCCCACGTCGAAGGCGCGTTCCGGATACTTGCGCATGAGCTTGGCGATGCCGGTCGGCTCGGCCATCGCGGCGGTGATGCCGACGATGTCGGCGCGCTCGTCGGCGATCGCGACCAGTTCCTCGGCGAACACGCCGGTCCACTTGACCGACGCCGGCGCCAGCAGCTTGCCGGTCTCGATGTCGAAGGCGCTGCCCGGGCCGTGCAGGCAGTCGGCCTCGTCCTCCTCCGCGGGGCGGTAGCCGAAGCCCTTGCGCGTCACCGCGTGCACGATCACCGGGCCGCCGAAGTTCTTCGCCTTGCGCAGCGCCGACTCGACGGCCTCCAGGTCGTGGCCGTCGACCGGCCCGACGTACTTGATGCCGAGGTCCTCGAACATCGCCTGCGGCGCGATGGCGTCCTTGATGCCCTTCTTGACCGCGTGCAGCACCTCGTACAGCGGCGGCCCGACCAGCGGGGTGCGCCCCAGGTTGTCCTTGACCAGGTCGAGGACCTTCTCGTAGCCGGGGTTGAGCCGCAGGTTCGACAGGTGATCGGCGAGGCCGCCGATGGTCGGGGAGTAGGAGCGGCCGTTGTCGTTGACGACGATGACCAGCGGGTTTCGGGCCGCGGCGATGTTGTTCAGCGCCTCCCAGCACATGCCACCGGTCAGCGCGCCGTCGCCGACGACGGCGACCACGTGCCGGGGCTCGCCGCGCAGCGCGAAGGCCCTGGACAGCCCGTCGGCGTAGGACAGCGCGGTGGAGGCGTGCGAGTTCTCGATGATGTCGTGCTCGCTCTCGGCCTGGCTCGGGTAGCCCGTGAGCCCGCCGCGGCGGCGCAGGAGGTCGAAGCCGTCCTGGCGGCCCGTGACGATCTTGTGCACGTACGCCTGGTGGCCCGTGTCGAACAGGATCCGGTCCTTCGGCGAGTCGAAGACGCGGTGCAGGGCGAGGGTCAGTTCGACCACGCCGAGGTTAGGACCCAAATGACCGCCGGTGCGCGAGACCTTCGCGATGAGGAAGTCGCGGATCTCCGCGGCGAGCACGTCGAGCTGCTCGGCGGTAAGTTTCCGAAGATCACCCGGGGCCCGGACCGTGCTCAGCAGGGACGCGGCCTCGTTCTCCTCTGTGCTCATGCCCGCCGAGTCTAGTGTGGTCGCGCCGTAGCGCACCTTGGCCGATCGAATCTTGACATGTTCCACACATCCCGGTCACATAGGGCGGCCGGCGACCGCCGCAGCAACCGTGCGGTGTGCTTGCTGCACGAACTCGCCCGGACGAACGTGCCCGGACGAACGTGCCTGGCCGAAGGCGGCGCCCGCGACCACCCCCGTGGGTGAGCGAGCCGACCACCTCCGCCAGGTCCCCATCCCACCCGTGCCGGCGGTGTGGCGTCAGGCCGGCGGCGCGACCCACTCCGACCGCGGGGTCGGGGTGATGCCGATCTCGGCGGCCAGGGTCGCCGTCGACAGCGGCTCGTGCCGGGCGCGCATGTCGGCGTAGGCGGTCACGACGAGCACGTCGGTGAGCGTCCGCACGCCGGCCGAGAGCAGGCCCGAGACCAGGACGCGGGCGATCACCGCGGCCGTGGTCGCCGTCGCGACCCCGGCGACCCGGGTGCCGTCCGGCACCACCGGGGTGTCGGAGGGGAAGGCCACCTCGATGACCTGGCCGATCACGTACGCGATGACGCCGACCGCGAACAGCAGGCCCGCGATGGTCGCCACCCGGGCGATCGCGCTGCCGAAGTCGCGGTGGAACAGCTGGAAGCAGCGGCCGATCCCGGCGCCGCCCCGCTCGAACGTCACCACGGCCGGCAGGACGAGGAAGACCGCGTACAGGTAGATGCCCGGCAGGACGCAGGCGCAGAACCCGACGATCATGATCAGCGAGGCGAGCACCTGCCAGCCCCACAGCGGCAGGCACCGGCGCACCGCGAGGCCCAGCGCGGCGCCGAGCCGGGGCGGTTGCCCGGCGGCGACCGAGACCGCGATGTGGTTGCCGGCGACCGTGACCGCGGCGGCGACCAGGGTGCTTGCCACCAGGGCGCCGATGGCGACGGCGAACACCCCGAGCAGCGGGGACAAGTCGGGCATCGTCCCGGGCTCGGCGGCGTCGGCGGTCCGGATGAACTTGTCGATGGCCTTCGTTCCGTACAGGGCCTCGGGGATCGCCACGACCAGGCCGGCGAAGAGGCCGACGAACTGCAGCGCCAGCAGCTGCTGCCAGGCGCCACGGAAGATCGCCAGGCCGCGCTGCCACCAGCCGGAGTAGTCGGGGCTGATCAGCGGGTCGAAGCCCGCCTGCTGCCCGGCCGCCGGCACGCCGTACCCGCCGGTCGGCGCGGCCTGGTACACGACGTACGCCTGCGACGGGTCATAGTGCCCGCCGTACTGCGGCACCGGCGGGACGGGCGGAATCGGACCCGGCGGGGGCCCGAACGGCTCGCCGGGCGCGCCCGGGCCCGGCCCCGACGGCGGCGCGAACCCCGCGTCGCCGGACGGCTCGTCGGGTCCCGGTGTCGTCGGGGGCTGCGTCATGTCTCCTCCGTATCGCCGGCCGCGCGGCGCGGCACGACACAGAAGAAGAAGATAGGGGCAACCGCGCCGGTCGCGGCGACCCGCCCGGCGCTCAGCGCGACGGCGCGGGGACCATCTCCGCATACACGATGGTCAGGGCGAGCCCGGCCAGCCACACCCCGGCGCTCCACCACACGGTGGCCCGCCCGGTCGCGGCGGGTTCCCGCCCGCGCAGCGTCATGACCGCGAGCACCGCCGCGACGACCATCACCGCGACCCCGGCCCCCCACACGGTCCACGCCGCGGGGGTGCGGTGCACCTTCACGCTGCTGAGGCCGAGCGCGGCCTGGCCGATCGCGAAGACGAACACGACGGTGAACAGCACGACGCTCTGTGCGATGGTCTTGCGCAGCGCACGCAGCGAGTCGCGCCGCGGCGCCTGGTCCGGCGCGGGCGGTTCCGGCTCCGTCACCCGCGGACCCCCGCGGCCCGGCGGTGCTCGGCGTAGCCCGGCGAGAACGTCTCCAGCAGCCGGACCGTCTCGGCGAACGGCAACTGGCCCGGAGCCGGCCGACCGCCGATCGCGGAATACGTGATCCGGGAGCCGAGCAGGGGGAAGAAGACCCGCGAACCCGCGCCCTCGGCGCCCATGCCAATCACGATCATGGAGTCGTACCGCACGAGCAGCCCGGCGAGCACCCGCAGGTCCCCCGGCCCGAGCGCCATGGTGCTGATCTTGACGAAGTCGGCCCCAGCGGCCACGGCGGCCTCGACCGTCGCGCGCAGCGCCGCCTCGTCCGGGGTCGCGTCGAAGTCGTGGTACGACACGATCACCAGCCGGTCGGCGGCGTGCGCCGCGGCGACCACGCCGGGCAGGATCGCCGCCGAGGAGAGCTCCACGTCGACGGCGTCGACCTCGGGCAGGACCGCCTCGAACAGCGCCAGCCGTCGCGCGTCGTCGCCGGGCCAGTGGCCGCCCTCGGCCTTCGAGCGGATCGTGGCGAGGGTCGGCAGGCCGGCGGCGCGGAACGGCGCGACCGCGCGCAGGACGTAGTCGGGGTCGGTGCTGCCATACCAATCGATGCGCAGCTCGGCGAGGTCGACCCCGAGCGCGCGGGCGCGCGCCGCGTCGCCCTCGGCGTCGTCGTCGCCGAAGCTGACGGCGACGAGCGGCACCCCGCCGGCCAGGCGCTCGCGCAGCGTTGCCAGCGTTGCCATGGACTCCCCCTGCCTTTCGACAGTGGGAGTCTACGGCCCGGACGCGGCTCAGGACGGCCAGGTGCCCTCGCGCCCGCCCTCCAGCAGCGCGATCATCCCGAAGCCGGCGGGGTGTCAGCGTGGGGTCAGCAGGCCGATCGTCTCGAAGTGTTGCGTCATCGGGAAGCTGTCGAACGCGCGCAGTGACGTCAGCCCGTAGCCATGTTCGCCGAAGGTGCGCACGTCCCTCGCGAAGGCCGCCGGGTCACACGCGACGTATGCCACGGCGCGCGGGCCGCGGGACGCGATCAACGAAACCACCGCCCGGCCGGCGCCGGAGCGTGGCGGGTCGAGGACCACCACGTCGACGGTGCGCCAGCTCGGGTTGGACAGCACCTGCGCCACGTCGCCGCGGACGAACGTCACGTTGCGCAGGTCTCGCAGGGCACGCCGGCCCGACGCCACCGCGCGTTGCTCGGACTCCACGACCGTGACGGGGCCGCAGTGCGGGGCCAGGGCCGCGGCGAAGACCCCCGCGCCGCCGTAGAGGTCCCACGCCCGCTCCCCCTCCGCCGGGCGCAGCATGTCCAGGACCGTGGCCGTGAACGCCTCGACGGCGTGCGGGTGTACCTGCCAGAAGGCGCCCGGGTCCAGCGTCCACTCGTGACCGGCGGCGTGCTCGCGGACCGGGGCGGCGGGGGACGTCACCCGGCCCGTGCGGGAGGCGCGGGTCACGGTCGCGGTGTCGCCGGACGAGGACACGACTGCCTCGATGGTCGCGCCCGGGGGCCACGTGCGCTCGAGAATCGGCAGGGCCTGGATCGCGGGATGGGCGATGCGGCAGCGGTCGACGGGGACGATGCCGGAGGAGCGATGGCGGTGGAAACCGGCCCGGCCCTCGGCGTCGACGGCGTACTGGACCCGGGTGCGCCACGACAACGGCCCACCGGGTAGCGCCTCCACCAGTTCCGACAAATCCGATACAGACGACAAATCAGAAAGGTCCGAAACACCGCCGAGCCGCGTCAGCTGCTCGCGCAACACCTGCGACTTCAAGCGGCGCTGGGCGGGCCACGACGCGTGCTGCCAATCGCAACCGCCGCACGCGCCTGGGCCGGCGAACGGGCACGGCGGGATGACCCGATCCGGCGAGGGCAGGAGGATCTCCACCGCGTCGGCGCGCAGGAAGCCCTTGCGACGGTCGGTGACCCGGGCCCGCACCCGCTCGCCCGGCAGCGCGTGACGGACGAAGACGACCTGTCCCTCGTGCCGGGCGACGCAGATCCCGCCGTGCGCGACCGGCCCGATCTCGAGCTCCAGCAGTTCTGTGGCCATGCTCACGACTCCGGGGTGGCGGTCGAGCGCGGTCCGCGCTTCGGGCCCCGGCTCAGGGTCGCGTCGAGGCGGTCGATGTCGACGTCGCCGATGGAGCTGAGCTGCCACGGGACGCTGGTCACCATCAGGCCGGGCTCGAAGAGCAGGCGGCCCTTGAGGCGCAGCGCGCTCTGGTTGTGCAACAGGTGCTCCCACCAGCGGCCGACGACGTACTCGGGGATGAAGACGGTCACCACGTCGCGCGGCGAGTCGCGCCGCTTGTTGCGCACGAAGTCGAGGATCGGGCGGTTGATCTCGCGATACGGGCTGTCGACGACGGTGAGCGGGACTGGGATGCCGCGCCGTTCCCAGTCCTCCTGCAGCACGCGGGTGTCGTGGTCGTCGACGTTGACGGTGAGGGCGGTCAGGGTGTCCGGCCGGGTGGCCTGCGCGTAGGCGACCGCGCGCAGCGTCGGGCGGTGGACCTTGCTCACGAGTACGACCGCGTGATTGCGCGCGGGGAGCACCGGCCGGTCCTCGGAGGGGGTGAGCTCGCGGGCGACGGTGTCGTAGTGCTTCTTGATGCCGACCATCAGGAAGTAGATGACGATCATCGCGATGATGGCGATGTACGCGCCGAGCAGGAACTTGGTGATGAGGACCACGACGAGCACGGCACCCGTCAGGGTGAGGCCGATCATGTTGATCGCGCGGGACCGGATCATCTGGTTGCGGACCTGCTTGTCGCGCACGGTGCGCAGCAGCCGGTTCCAGTGCCTGATCATGCCGGCCTGGGAGAGCGTGAAGGACACGAAGACGCCCACGATGTACAGCTGGATGAGCCGCGTGACCTCGCCGTTGAAGCCGACGATGAGCACCATGGCCGCCAGCGCCAGCAGGATGATGCCGTTGGAGAACGCCAGCCGGTCGCCGCGGGTGTGCAGCTGGCGCGGCAGGTAGCGGTCCTGGGCGAGGATCGAGCCGAGCACCGGGAAGCCGTTGAAGGCGGTGTTGGCCGCCAGGAACAGGATCAGCGCGGTGATGATCGCGACCACGTAGAGCATGATCGACCCGGCACCGAAGACGGTCTGCCCGAGCTGGGTGGTGACGGTCTTCTGCACGTAGTTGGCCGGGCCGCTCTCAATCTGGCTCGGGTCCTCCACGAACTTCAGGCCGGTCTTGTTGGCCAGCAGGATGATGCCGAGCAGCATCGTGATCGAGATGGTGCCGAGCAGCAGCAGCGTGGTCGCCGCGTTCTTGCTCTTGGGCTCCTTGAACGCCGGCACGCCGTTGGAGATCGCCTCGACGCCGGTGAGCGCCGCGCAGCCGGAGGAGAAGGTGCGCAGCAGCAGGAAGGCCATCGCCAGGGTGGTCATGTTGGTGTGCTCGGCGTGGATGACGAGATCGGCGCTGGGCGCCTTGAGGTCATCGCCGAGCACGAAGATCTTGAAGAACCCGGTGATGACCATCCCGATCATGACGATCATGAAGCCGTACGTCGGGATCGCGAACGCCGCCCCGGACTCCCGGATGCCACGCAGGTTCACGGCCGTGAGCAGCGCGATCGCGATGATGGAGATGGCGACCTTGTGGGTGGCGACCCATGGCACGACCGAGCCGAGGTTCGCCACGCCGGAGGCGGTCGACACCGCCACGGTGAGCACGTAGTCCACGAGCAGGGCGCTGGCCACCGCCACCCCGAAGCGCGAGCCGAGATTGACCGTCGCCACCTCGTAGTCGCCGCCGCCGGACGGGTACGCGTGCACGTTCTGCCGGTAGCTCGCGACAACTGTGAGCATCACCACGGCGACCGCGAGCCCGATCCACGGCGAGATCGTCAGCGCCGTCGCGCCCGCGATGGACAGGGTCAGCAGGATCTCATCGGGCGCGTACGCGACCGACGACAGCGCGTCAGAGGCGAATACCGGCAGCGCGATGCGCTTGGGTAACAGTGTGTGTTTGAGCCGGTCCGAACGGAACGGTCGACCCAGGAGCAGCCGCTTCATCAGGGAGGTGGGACTGGCCACGACGTCTAAGCGTACGGGCCGCCCCTCCTGCTGATGCACGGGTGGCACCGCACATGACATCCTCGTGTCTGAGTGCCGAGGGACACGGAGGCGGGGACGTGCACGTCGTGATCATGGGTTGCGGACGCGTGGGTTCCACGCTGGCGCAGATTCTGGAACAGCGCGGTCACACCGTCGCGGTGATCGACATCGACGCCGACGCGTTCCGCCGGCTGGGCTCGGAATTCCAGGGCACAACGGTCAACGGGGCCGGCTACGACCGCGAGGTACTGCTGCAGGCCGGCATCGAGCGCGCGGACGCGTTCGCGGCCGTCTCCTCGGGCGACAACTCGAACATCATCTCGGCCCGGGTGGCGCGCGAGACGTTCGGCGTGGGCCGGGTCGTGGCCCGCATCTACGACCCGAAGCGCGCGGAGGTCTACGAGCGCCTCGGCATACCGACCGTGGCGACGGTGCGCTGGACGGCCGACCGGATGCTGCGCCACCTGGTGCCCGAGGGCAACGTGGAGGTCTGGCGCGACCCCACCAGCACGGTCTCCATCGTCGAGGTACCGATGCACCCTGACTGGATCGGGCACACCGTCGGACAGCTGGAGCAGCGCAGCGGCACCCGGCTGGCCTACCTCATGCGCTTCGGCCTGGCGATGCTGCCCACCGAGTCCACCGTGATCCAGGACGGTGACCTCGCGTTCATGTTGCTCACCGACGAGATGGTCAGTTCCGTGACGAAGGTCACCACCTCCGCACCCGAAGGGGGACATTGATCATGCGTATCGCAATCGCCGGAGCCGGCAACGTGGGCCGCTCCATCGCCAAGGAGCTCGTCGACAACGGCCACCAGGTCATGCTGATCGAGCGGGTGCCGCGGATGGTGCGCCCCGAGCGGGTGCCCGCCGCCGAGTGGATCCTCGCCGACGCGTGCGAGCTGTCCAGCCTGCAGGAGGCCGACCTCTCCTCGTGCGACGTGGTCGTCGCGGCCACCGGCGACGACAAGGTCAACCTCGTGGTCTCGCTGCTGGCCAAGACCGAGTTCGCCGTACCGCGGGTGGTCGCCCGCATCAACCGCGCCGAGAACGAGTGGCTGTTCAACGAGCAGTGGGGCGTCGACGTCTCGGTGAGCAAGCCGCGGCTGATGGCGGCGCTGGTCGAGGAGGCGGTGTCGGTCGGCGACCTGGTCCGCCTGATGACCTTCCGGCAGTCCGAGGCCAACCTGGTGGAGATCACGCTGCCGGACAACGCGCCGTATGTCGGCCACCCGGTCCGCGACGTCCCGCTGCCGCACGACACGGCACTGGTCGCGGTGCTGCGCGGACGGCGGGTGCTGGTCCCGACCCCCGACGACCCGCTCGAGGCGGGCGACGAGCTGGTCTTCGTCGTCACGTCGGAGATGGAGGACTCGGTGCGTGCCGTGATGCTCGGGGAGGACAGCCTGGAGAAGGCCCGCGACCGGCGCGGCCCGTAAGCGCTAGACCTCTGGCTCTGGCTCCGCGGGCTCGTCGCGCAGGATACGGCGGGCCTGCCAGACGGTGAGGGCGGCCAGCAGCGCATACGGCGGCCAGCCCAGCGCCAGGCGGGCGATGCCGAGCAGGTCGTCGGAGTTGGCGCTGCTGTCGCGGTAGAGGAGCACCTGCACGCCGAGTTTGAGCGCGTAGACGACCGCCCACACCACCGTCAGCCAGATGAACGCTCGGCGCAGCCGGGTGTTGTCGTACCACCGGGAGGTGCCGCCGTCCAGCGTCACCGACCACAGCCAGCCCACCAGCGGCCGGCCGATGAGCACCGAGACCACCATGCCCACCACGTAGCCGACGGTGAGCAGCATGCCCGGCAGGTAGACGTCCTTGGCGTCGCCGCTCTTCCACGCGATGTACGCGCCGATCCCGATGCCGAACACACCGTTGAGCGCGTGCCGGGTCGGCTCGCGGCGGGAGAGGCGGTAGACCGCCATCGCCAGCGCCGCGCCGACGGCCACGATGAGCGAGGTGCGCAGCGACCACCACTTGTAGTGCCCGCCCAGGAAGTTGACCACGATGAACAGCGTGATCGGGATGCTGGACTCGATGAGCCCCCGCGCACCCCCGAGCTGCTGGGCCATCTGCACCGAGAAGGGTGGTAGCGGCTCCTCCTCGCCCGCGGCGGTCTCGGCCTTGGTCTCGTTACCTGGCTGCATCCGGCCTCATCGTGGGGTCTCGAGCTCATAGTACGGGTTGTAGAGCACCTTGCGGCCATCCCGGACCGCGATGCGGCCCTTCGCCGAGATGGCCCGACCCGGCTCGATGCCGGCGATGTGCCGTCGGCCCAGCCACACCAGGGTGACCAGGTCGCTGCCGTCGAAGAGCTCCGCCTCCAGGGTCGGCAGGTTGGTGCGCGGGGTGTAGACCACCGTGCGTAGCCGGCCCTTGAGGCTCACCACCTGCCCTCGCTGACACGACAGCGCGGGCATGCTGCCGCACTGCTTCGCGTCGCGCTGCAGCTCCTCCGCGTCGAGCTCGGAGTCGCTCGCGGTCAGCCGGCGAAGAAATCTTCGCAGGCCCCGCTCCGGCACCGCTTCACTGTCCGTGGCCATGCTGACGGTGCCACCCTTCCCTTCGGCCGTCATGACACCCCCGCTACGACGGTACGCGCTTTTCCTCTATTTGCGACGTGGCCTGGGCGACGGCTTTCGGCCGGCGGCGGCCGCGCCGTTGGCACCCGCCTCGCCGGCCCCGTCCTCGTCGGCCTGCGGCTCGGCACCGGCCTCGGCGACCTCCTTGGGCAGGTGCAGCGGCAGCGGTTCGCGCACCGGCATGGCCTCGTGGCCGCGATCGACGACCAGCTTGCGCAGGCACTCCAGCAGCGGCGGGGCGACGGACGGGTCGACCGCGGCCGGGCCCTGAAAGACGGCGCGGACCAGCCAGCGCGGGCCGTCGACGCCGACGAACCGGATGTCGGTCAGGCCGTCGGGGGTGCGGACCCGGGCGCGCAGCTCGCTGCCGTAGTCGCCGTCGACCTCCTCGGCCGCGACGCCGTCGTTGAACAGCTGCTTGCGGATCTCAGCGCGGACCTCGTCCCAGATGCCCTCACTGCGCGGCGCGGCGAAGACGCCCAGCTGCAGCGCGCTTTCCTGGGAGACCAGCACGATCTGCTGGATCTTGCCGTCGTTGTCGGCCTGGACCCGCACCTCGACGCCCTCGACCGCGGGCACCTTGAGCGCGCCGAGGTCCAGCTGGGCGATGCCGGTCGGCGCCTCGGTGACGTCATACGGGCCCTCGGCGCGCGGCGACTTGCCGGAGCGGGGCTCGTCGTCGTCCTCGGCCGCGGCGGCGTCCAGATCGTCGTCAAGCTGCTCGTCGAACGACTCCTGGCCCCGTGCGGCGAGCGTGTCCGGCTTGGCGTGCCGCCCGCTCCCGCGATTGCGCGAGAAGATCACTGCTCTGCCTCCAAGATCGCTGCCGGTGCGAGCCCGGCATGCCCGCCGGTGGACCCGTGGCCACCGGCCCCGCGCACAGTATCGGGAAGGTCCTCGACGACGTGGAAGTGTGCCCGCTCCACGCGCTGGATCACAAGCTGGGCAATCCGGTCACCACGGCATATCTTCGCCGATACCGCTCGATCGTGATTGATGAGGTTCACCAGGATTTCGCCCCGGTAGCCCGCATCCACGGTGCCCGGCGCGTTGAGCACCGTCACACCCATCCGCGTGGCGAGCCCGGAGCGCGGGTGCACAAGGCCGACGTACCCGGTGGGCAACGCGATCGCGATCCCGGTGCGCACCAGCGCCCGCTCCCCCGGGCCGATCTCCACGTCCTGCGCCGCGAACAGGTCGGCCCCGGCGTCGCCCGGGTGCGCGTAGGCGGGCAGCGGCAGGCCCGGGTCGAGCAGCCGCACGAGCACGTCCATCACCATGCCTTCCATCCTGCCGGGTCCGCTCGGCGCGTGAGCACGTACCCTCGCCTACGTGGCACAGCCGAACCCGTACCGTGAGCGACTCAGCCTGTCCTGGTGGCTGTGGCTGCCCGCGCTCGCCGTCGCGGCCGCGCTGGCCGCCGAGGTCAGACTGGGCGCCCCCGGCGCGGCCACGTGGGTCGCCTACCTGGTGCTGCTGCCGCTGACCGTCGGCGGGCTCTGGCTGCTGGGCCGCATCCGCGTCGAGGTGTCCGACGGCGAGCTTCGGGTCGACGACGCGCGTATCCCGCTGCGGTACGTCGGCGAGGTGACCCCGGTGAGCGCCGCGGACAAGCGCGACCTGCTGGGGCCGTACTCGGACCCGGAGGCGTTCGTCGTCCAGCGGCCGTGGATCGGCGGCGCCGTGCGGGTGGAGGTCCGCGACGAGGCCGACCCCACACCGTACTGGCTGGTCAGCACCCGGCGGCCGGAGGCGCTGGCCGCCGCGCTGCGGGAGGCTCAGGCCTCGATCACGCGCTGATCCGGCGGCGCGGCCAGGTCCCTGCGGATGTCGTGGCCCAGCGACAGGGTGGCGCGGCGGTTCAGGAAACCGCCGACCGCGGCGCCGGTCAGGAACGGCCCCAGGGTGCTCAGGTTGCGCCCGAAACGCCTCAGCAGCCGGTCGCGCAGCTCCTTGCGCAGCGCGGTGCCCATGGCCGCGGCCACGCTGCCGCCGACCCGCAGCGGGTTGACCCCGCGGCGCTCGGCCCACGCCTGGATCAGCGTGATCGCGCGCTGAGTGCCGTTGCCGGGGATGGGGTGTCCGTACACCGCATGCAGCTCGCCGATGAGCTTCATCTCCACCGCCACGACCGCGACGGTCTCGGCGGCGAGCAGCACCGGCGCGGAGAGCAGGCTCGGCGTGGCGACCCACTCGACCGCGGCCACGCCGCCACCGGCCGCACCGATGCCGGCGGTGACCCGCGAGGCGTTGCGGACGAGCCGCTCGGCCAGGGCGTCGCGGTCCAGGCCGGGGTGGTGCGCCCGCAGGGTGTCCAGGTCGCGCACGGGGATGTACGGCGCGACGCGGGTCACCGTGTCGGTGACCCAGGCGATCGCCTTCTGGGGCCGGAACAGGTCCCTGAGCCCCCGCTCGCCGAGCTCGATGCGGACCAGCCGGCCCAGCATGCGCCGGCGGTCCTCGGCGGGGACGTCCTCGCCGGTCAGCGCGACGACGGCCTGCGACAGCTCCGCCTCGTCGGCCGGGCCCGCGGCAGCACCGGCCCGCCCCTCCGGCTGGACGGGGGCGTTCTCGGCCGCCTCGTCGGCGGGCACCGGCTCGACCATCGTCAACCTCCGGGGGGTACGGAAACGGTCGCCGCTTCAAACTGAAGCACGCCGCCGCCAGGTTCGCGTGATCAACTCGTGGTCACGGCGCTCACCGCACCGGTCCTGCCGCGTGTGCGGCCACGCGGCAGAACGGTCACACGCACTCGCGGCAGATCAGCTCCCCGTTGCGCTCGGCGGCCAGCTGGCTGCGGTGGTGCACCAGGAAGCAGCGCGAGCAGCGGAACTCGTCGGCCTGCATCGGCAGGACCTTCACCGTCATGTCCTCGTCGGCGAGGTCGGCGCCCGGCAGCTCGAAGTTCTCGGAGAGGTCGGAGTCGTCGACGTCGACGGTCGCGGACTGCGCGTCGGTGCGGCGGGACTTGAGCTCCTCGAGGCTGTCCTCCCCGAGGTCGACCTCGTCGCGACGTGGCGCGTCGTAGTCGGTGGCCATCGGTGTTCACACTCCCAATTTCGTGTCGCCGGTCAGGTTGGGCGCCCGAAGCAACGTTGTCTTCTACATCCAAGGGCGGCGTACCTTACCGCCCTTGAACGTTTGTTGTACGCCCACGCGCGGAAACTTGTTCCCACTGTGACCGAGGCGACACAACGATCTTGCCGGAGCGTGCCCGGGGGCCCGCCGCGCGGCGATGCGACGATACCGCCCGTCCGAGACTTCTGTGGGGAGTCATCCCACGACGCCGAGTAGGAACTTTGTGGTATGTCGGTGGGGACTTCAGCATCTCCCGCGCGCAGGCGCTAACCTCTCCGGCAGCCAGAGCGTCTTCTCTGGTGAAGCAACGACGTTCGAGGCGGGCGCGGGGAGCGAGTCATGAGTTTTGCGCGGGTGAGAGCACTCGCGGTGATCGGCGCACTTATCGTCGCCGCGGGGGTGTTCGTGATCGTCGCCGTGGTGAAGGACCGCCAGGGCGGGTCGGCCGCAGACGCGGGCAAGTGCGCCGAGGGATCGGTGACGGCCAACGCCAAGCTGCCGACACAGGAGGAGGTCAAGGTCACCGTCTACAACGCCACCAACCGCACCGGCGCTGCCTCCGACGTGGCCAACGACTTCATCAGCCGGCGGTTCAAGGAGGCGAAGGTGGTCACCACCGCGCCCAACCCGCCGGTGAACAAGCCCGGCGACGTGGTCGCGGTCATCCGCTTCGGCCCGCAGACGGTCGGCGCGGCGTGGCTGGTGCGCGCCTACTTCCTCGACCAGGCCCGGACCGAGTTCGACAAGGCCCGCGAGGACGACAAGGTGGACATCATCCTGGGCGGCAGGTTCCGGCAGCTGCCGACGACGACCGAGGTCAACCAGGCGATCGCGGCGCTGGGCAACCCGGAACTGCCCGAAGGCACCTGCGCCCACGACGCGTGAGCGACGACACGAAGCACGACACCTGAGCCCCGACGAAGCCTGAGGCACGACGACGCCCGAGCCATGTGACCGCGCAGCCCCCGCAGACACCGGGGGCCCGGTCGTCGACCCCGTGACCGGCGGTGAGCCCCCGACCGGCGAGCCGCCGCCCCACGGCGGCCTCCCGGCGGCGGGCGCCGGGTCACGGGGCGGTGGGGACCCGCGAAGAGCGGGCGGCCGCTCACGGACCGCCGGCGGCGTCCAGCTCGCTCAGGTGGTCGTGCAGGGCGGGGTGCAGCCCGGGCGGGGCGGCGATGAGCATGTCCGGGCCGGGCGGCGCGCCGTCCAGGCCGGTCACCAGGGCACCCGCCTCGGCGGCGATCAGCCCGCCGGCGGCGTGGTCCCAGGGGTTGAGGCCCTTCTCGTAGTAGGCGTCGAGGGCCCCCTCGGCGACCAGGCACAGATCGATCGACGCCGCGCCGAAGCGGCGGATGTCGCGGATGTGCCCGATCAGCCCCGCCAGCACCCGGGCCTGGTGCAGCCGGCGCTGGGCGGCGTAGCCGAAGCCGGTGCCGACCAGCGCCTGGGCCAGGTCGGTCTCGCCGGACACGGTGAGCCGGCGGTCCCCGGCGAAGGCCCCGCCACCCCGGGTCGCGGTCCACTCCCGGCCCGTCGCCACGTTGCGCACGACGCCGGCCACCACGACTCCGTCGACCTCGGCGGCCAGGGACACCGCGTACTGCGGCAGGTCGTAGAGGTAGTTCACGGTGCCGTCGATCGGGTCGAGGATCCAGCGCACGGCGGCCCGGTCCCGGTCGCCGCCGTACTCCTCGCCGAGCACCGCGTCGCCCGGGCGCGCCTCGTGCAGCCGCTCGCGCACGTGCCGCTCGACCGCGCGGTCGGCGGCGGTGACCACATCAGTGGCCGTCGACTTGGTGGCGACGGCCGCGACGCCGTCGGCTCGCATGCGCCTGGCCAGGTCGCTCGCGGAACGGGCGACGGAGAGGGCAAGGGGCAGAAGTTCAGCCGGTCGGTCCATGGTCACCATCCTTACAAAGGCTCCTCGGGCCCTTCCTGGCCCATCCGTTCGGTCACAAGAAGGGCGCTCAGCCCCCTCAAGAGGGGATGTTGGGGCGAGAGAGCGTTACAATTCACGCGCTGCCCGCTGTCGTTAGTGAATCCGCCCGGAGTCACGGCACACGGGAGCCACCAAAGCAACCCGGCCACTCAGCACGGCCGCGCCGTGCGCGAACCGGCCGCACCGGCCGTCGCTCGCTCTTCGCACCGGAAGGTCGTTCGTGACAGCAGCTCACCAGCCCAGCGTTGACGTACGCTCCCTCGCCGACGCGCTGATTGCGCGTGCGACCGCCAACGGCGGTCATCTCACCTCGGCAGAGGTCGCGCAGGCGGTCGACACCGCAGACGTAACCCCAGCGCACGCCAAAAAGCTGCTGAGGAGCCTGGCCGAGGCGGGCGTGACCGTCGTGGTCGACGACTCCGCCCACAGCCGGCGCCGGGTGGCCGCGGCCCGCTCCGCCACCCCGGCGTCCAGGGCGGCCACCGCCAAGGCAGCGCCGGTCCGCAAGGCACCCGTTGCCAAGCCGCTCACAGCCGTCGAGTCCGCGCTGGACCCGGCGGCGGCGAAGAAGGTCCCAGTGAAGAAGGCCGCGCCATCGGCGCCCACCGCATCCGCCGCGGCTGCCGCCGCGCCCGCCGCCGTGGCCCCGGCCGCGACACCGGCGAAGAAGGCCCCGCCAGCCAAGAAGGTGGCGGCGAAGAAGGCGGCGCCCGCCGTGAAGAAGGCTTCGCCGGCCGGGTCGGCCGATCCGGCCGCCCCGACGGCCGGCTCCGGCGACGAGCCGGATCTCGAGGAGCTCGACGACGCGGCCCTGGCCGCCGAGATCGAGGACGTCGTCGTCGAGGAGCCGGTCGAGGCGACCAAGGCCGCCGAGGCCGACGCCGAGGCCAACGCCTCCGACGACGACTTCGCATGGGACGACGACGAGTCCGAGGCCCTCAAACAGGCCCGGCGCGACGCCGAGCTCACCGCCTCCGCCGACTCGGTCCGCGCGTATCTCAAGCAGATCGGCAAGGTCCCGCTGCTCAACGCCGAGCAGGAGGTCGAGCTCGCCAAGCGCATCGAGGCCGGCCTGTATGCGGCCGAGCGCCTGCGGGCGGCCGAGGAGGCCGGCGAGCCGATGACCCTGCCGGCCAGCCGCGACTTCATGTGGATCTCGCGGGACGGCGAGCGGGCGAAGAACCACCTGCTCGAGGCCAACCTCCGGCTGGTCGTGTCGCTCGCCAAGCGGTACACCGGCCGCGGCATGGCCTTCCTGGACCTCATCCAGGAGGGCAACCTCGGCCTCATCCGCGCCGTGGAGAAGTTCGACTACACCAAGGGCTACAAGTTCTCCACCTACGCCACCTGGTGGATCCGCCAGGCCATCACCCGCGCCATGGCCGACCAGGCCCGCACCATCCGCATCCCGGTGCACATGGTTGAAGTGATCAACAAGCTCGGGCGTATCCAGCGCGAGCTGCTCCAGGACCTGGGCCGCGAGCCCACCCCGGAGGAGCTGGCCAAGGAGATGGACATCACGCCGGAGAAGGTGCTGGAGATCCAGCAGTATGCGCGCGAGCCCATCTCCCTCGACCAGACCATCGGCGACGAGGGCGACAGCCAGCTCGGCGACTTCATCGAGGACTCCGAGGCGGTCGTCGCGGTCGACGCGGTCTCCTTCTCGCTGCTGCAGGACCAGCTCCAGCAGGTCCTGCAGACGCTGTCGGAGCGCGAGGCGGGCGTGGTGCGGCTGCGGTTCGGCCTCACCGACGGCCAGCCGCGCACCCTGGACGAGATCGGCCAGGTGTACGGCGTTACCCGCGAGCGGATTCGCCAGATCGAGTCGAAGACCATGTCGAAGCTGCGCCACCCGTCGCGTTCTCAGGTGCTGCGCGACTACTTGGACTGAGCCCTGATTGACCGCTGACTGAACGCTCATTTTCGCTCTGCGCGAACCCGGGCCGTCCCATTTGGGGCGGCCCGGGTGTGTTTCCGGTCACGGAGGGCATTACAGGAGACGTGGCGGCGCGCCAACCCACTTGTGATCGCAGGCAAGGCGCGATAGGAAGCACGTAGCGGGTAGTTCGGATCCCAACTGGAGCCGGACTCTCGGCACGACCGAAGTGTGACGTCGGTCCCGCACACCAGACGGGAACGATGTCGGGCTACACGGTGTTGAACCATCTGTGAACGACGCAAGGACGCGTTCGTCGGTGACGATCAGAGGAGGAAGGCGATGACCCCGACCCTCACGCCGCCGCCGGAGACGGCGGCGCCCCCCGCCGCCGAGGAACGGTGCGACCGCTGCAGCGCGGCAGGGAAACTTCGAGTCAGGCTCGCCGAAGGCGGCGATCTGATCTTCTGTGGACATCACGCCAACAAGTACGCCGACCAGCTGGTCAAGATAGCTGTCGAGTATGCCGTCGCCCCGGACTTCTCGTGGCGCGGTTCGGAGCTCTCGGCCGGCTGAGACCGATACCTGTTACCTCAGGGCGTCCCTTCGGGGACGCCCTGAGGTCGTTTTCAGGCCCTGGAGATCCCGACGCCGCGCCCCGTGCCGGTCGCCAGGGCGCTGGAAGCCTCGCAGGGCCGCCGGGCGGCCTCACAGGGTCTGGATCGTGGCGATGCGCTCCTCGAGCTGCTCGATGGTCGCCTGGGCGCTCGGCGGGCCCCCGCACAGCCGGCGCAGCTCAGCGTGGATCTTGCCGTGCGGCAGGCCCGTGCGGTGGTGATGCGCGGCGACCAGCGTGTTGAGCTGCCGGCGCAGCACGATGCGCCGCTCCCCCGCGGTGCGCGGCTGCGCTGGAACGTCCGGGGCGGCCGTCGCCGTCGCCGCAGGCCCGCGCCGGCGCTCGGCCGCCGCCTGCTCCGCCTGCCGCTTAGACAGCAGCGCCGAGACCTGGTCCGGGGTCAGCAGGCCGGGCAGCCCGAGATACTCCTCTTCCTCCGGTGTCCCGGTCTGCGCCGGCAACCCGAACGTCGCCCCGTCGAAGATGACCTGGTCGAGCTCGGCGGTGGCGGACAGCGCCTCGAAGCTCTTCTCCAGCTCACCCGAGGCCTTCTCCTCGCGGTTGGCCCGCTCCAGCTCGTCGTCGTCGAAGCCGTCCTTGCTCTTCGGCTCGCCGAGCACGTGGTTGCGCTGGGCCTCCAACTCGCTGGCCAGCTCGAGCAGGTGCGGCACGCTGGGCACGAAGACCGTCGCCGTCTCGCCGGGCCGGCGGGCGCGCACGAAACGGCCGATCGCCTGGGCGAAGAACAGCGGGGTGGAGGCGCTGGTCGCGTATACGCCGACGGCCAGGCGCGGGATGTCCACGCCCTCGGACACCATGCGGACCGCGACCATCCAGCGCTCGTTCGACCCGCTGAACGTGGCGATGCGGCCGGACGCGCCGTCGTCGTCGGAGAGGACCACGACGGCCTTCTCGCCGGTGAGCTCGCCCAGGACCTTCGCGTAGGCGCGGGCCGACTGCTGGTCGCTGGCGATGACCAGGCCGCCGGCGTCCGGCATGCCACCGGCGCGCAGGTTCTGCAGGCGGGAGTCGGCGGCGCGCAGCACCTGCTGCATCCAGTCGCCGGTCGGGTCGAGCGCGGTGCGCCAGGCCTGCGCGATGAGGTCCTGGGTCATCGGCTCGCCAAGGCGGGCGGCCAGCTCGTCGCCGGCCGACGTCCGCCAGCGGGTCTCGCCGGAATACGCCAGAAAGATGACCGGGCGGACGACGCCGTCGCGCAGCGCCTCCGCGTAGCCGTAGACGGTGTCCGAGCGCGACCGGGCGATGCCGTCGGACCCGCGCTCGTACTCCACGAACGGGATCGGGTTGTCGTCCGAGCGAAACGGCGTACCGGTGAGCATCAGCCGCCGCACGGCCGGCTCGAACGCGGCCTTCACCCCGTCGCCCCACGACTTCGAGTCGCCGGCGTGGTGAATCTCGTCCAGCACCACCAGTGTGCGCCGGGTTACCGTCCGCCGCTTGTGTACGGCGGGGGCGATGCCGACCTGCGCATAGGTGACGACGGTGCCGTGGAAGTCGGAGGCGGCGTGCACGTCGGAGTTGCGGAACCCGGCGTCGAGGTCGATGCCGACCCGGGCCGCGGCCTGCGCCCACTGCGTCTTGAGGTGCTCGGTCGGGGTGACCACCGTGAGGTTGTCGATGGTGCCGTCGCCGAACAGCTCCAGCGCGACACGCAACGCGAACGTGGTCTTGCCGGCGCCGGGCGTCGCGACGGCCAGGAAGTCCTCGCGCTTGCCCCGCAGGTACTCCATCAGGGCCTTGCGCTGCCACACCCGGAGCGTCTGACCTTGCTGCACCACCGGACGCGGCGGCATGCGGCACCCCTCCCCGTTGAACGTCACATCGCGTGGTCCCGTCGCCCCGGCCCGTCCGGCCCGGCACGTTACCCGGCCCGTCCGGTCGGTTTCGATCAGCTCCGACCAGCTCCCGACCAGCACGGCCCGGCGCGCTGCCCGGCCACGTCATCCGGTTTGTCGCCTTGGCCCGTTTGGTCGGGGCCTGGGCGCATGAAAACGCCCTCGCGTCAGCGCGGACCGCGAAGGCGTTGACAGCCTAGCGGTCCGCGCTGACGCGAGGAGCGGCGATGGGACGAACCGAGCCGAATGTCACGGAGTCGGGTCGTCGTTCTGGACCACGTTCTCGTAGATGTCCTTGCACACGGGGCAGACCGGGAACCGGCTCGGGTCGCGCGAGGGCACCCAGAGCTTGCCGCACAGCGCCCGTACGGGTGTCCCTTCGATCATGGCCTGCATGATCTTGTCTTTCGGCGCGTAGTGCGAGAACTTCTCGTGGTCGCCGGCGTCGTAGCGGTAATCGGTGCTGGTCTGCTCTTCGACGCGCTCGTCGGTGAGAGTCCCGCCACCGTTCTCGGGAGTGGTCGTCACGGGTCTCAGTCTGCCAGGCTCGACGCGAATTGGCCCACATCGGCAGGGCTATCGTGGGCTGGTGATCAACCACGCCATCCGCTTCGGCCCACATGTCGAGGCCGCCCGCAACGCCGGCGCGCCGATCGTCGCGCTGGAGAGCACCATCATCTCGCACGGCCTGCCCCGCCCGGCCAACCTCACCGTGGCGAAGGAGATCGAGGCGACGGTCCGCGCGGCCGGCGCCGTGCCCGCCACCATCGGCATGATCGGCGGCGAGATCGTGGTGGGCCTCGACGACGCCGAGATCGGGCACCTCGCGGCGAGCGACGACGTGGTCAAGCTGTCCGTGCGCGATCTCGCCCCGGCCGCCGCCACCCGCGCCGACGGCGCCACGACGGTCGCCGCCACCTCGGCGATCGCGGCCCGCGCCGGCATCGCCGTCTTCGCCACCGGCGGCCTCGGCGGTGTGCACCGCGGCGCGGCGTCCACCTTCGACGAGTCCGCCGACCTGACCGCGCTGTCCCGCCTGCCGATCACGATCGTCTGCGCCGGCGTGAAGTCGATCCTCGACGTCGGCGCGACCCTGGAGCGCCTGGAGACCCTGGGCGTCAGCGTGGTCGGCTACGGCACCCGCCGCTTCCCCGGCTTCTACCTCACCGACGCCGGCTACGACCTGGACTGGTCGGCCGGCGACCCGGAGGCGGTGGCCGAGATCATCCGCGCGTCCCTCACGCACGACCTGCACCGCGGCGCCCTGGTCGTGGCCAACCCGCTGCCCGCGGACGAACAGCTCGACCCGGCCCTGCACGACCGGGTCCTGGCCGAGGGCCTAGCCGGGCTGGAGCGCGACGGCATCACCGGCAAGGAGGTGACGCCGTACCTCCTGTCGCACTTCCACGTCGCGACCGAGGGCCGGAGCCTGGACGTGAACGTGCGCATCATCCTGCGCAACGCCGACCTGGCCGCCCGCATCGCCGCGGCCCTGTGATCCGGCATCGCCGGTATCGGCCCGGCGGCGACGTGCGGTGAGCGTGGTGGTCATCGGCGACGTCGTCACGGACATCCTGACCGTGCACGAGGGCCCGCTCGCCATCGGCTCGGACACCATCGCCAGCGTGCGCATCGGCGGTGGCGGGTCGGCGGCCAACACGGCGGCCTGGCTCGCGGCGGCGGGGTGCCCGGTCGTCTTCGCCGGGGTCGCGGGCGACGACGAGCCGGGAGACGCGCGGGTCGCCGAGATGCGCGCCGCGGGCGTGACGACGAGCGTGCGGCGGGTGGCCGGGGCCGCGACCGGGACCGTGGTCGTGCTGACCTCCGACGCCGAGCGCACGATGTTCACCGACCGGGGTGCGAACCGGCTCCTGGACCGCTCCGACGTCGAGCGGGCGCTCGGGCTGCCCGAGGTGCGGCACCTGCACCTGTCCGCCTACGTGCTCTTCGACGCCGACTGCGCCCCGGCCGGGCGGTACGCGCTCGCGGAGGCCCGCCGCCGGGGGCTGACCACGAGCCTGGACGCCGCGTCGGCCGCGCCGCTGCAGCGCATCGGGGCGAGCGCGTTCCTGGCTTCGGTACCCCGGCCAGGCATCCTGTTCGCCAACCTGGACGAGGCGCGGGTGATCGCCGGGCCCGGCGGCGGGGCGGACACCGCCGCGCTGGCGCGGGCCTTGCTGGCCCACGCGGACGCGATCGTGGTCAAGTCGGGGCCGGGCGGCGCCACCTGGGCGGCCCCGGGTGAGGTCGTGCACGCGCCGGGGGTCGCGGTGGCCGGGGTGGTCGACCCGACCGGGGCCGGCGACGCGTTCGCCGCGGGCTTTCTGGCGGCGTGGCTCGGCGGCGCCGGGCCGGAGGCGGCGCTGCGCCGCGGCAACGAACTCGGCGCGCGGGCGGTGTCCAGGCTGGGCGGGCGCCCCTGACGCCCTTCGGCCGGCACAGGGGGCGTATCAGTCGGGGTCGATGACCCGATGCTGGTGCTCGTCGAGGGCGTGGCCCGGGTCCGGGTGGGACGTCGCGCGGCGGCGCAGCCGGTTGCGGAGCCTGTTCTCCGCGCGCGGGGGCGCGTCGTTGGCCAGCAGCACCGCGATCATCGGCAGCCCGACACCGCCCAGGAAGCAGAGGGTGAGCCACAGCCACAGCAGGGGCGGGCGGGCCGCGACCAGGATGGCGGCCATCACGATGCAGGCGGCACGCAGGAGCATCATGACCACATATCGCACCTCACGGGCGCGAAGCTCCTGTTCGGGGCTGCGCGCCGCATCGGTGATCAGCTGCGGTCGTTCCCTGCGGGCCATTAACCCGAGTCTGCCACGCCCCCGTGGCCGGCTGTGACTCAGGTGGCGGTCGGCTTCGTGGGTGGGTTCTGCGCCGCGGAGTAGGCGGAGCCTTCCAAGAGCGAGGCAACGCTCGCGCCCTGCTCGCGGGCCGTGGTCCCGGTGGCCAGCAGGTCGCGGATCTCGGTCAGGAGGCGGATCTCGTCGCTCGGCGCCTCAGGTTCGGGTGCGATGCCACGCTTGCGGCGCTCGGCGAGCTTGTTCATGGGCACCACGATCAGGAAGTACACCGTCGCGGCCGTGAGCAGGAAGGTGATCACGGCGTTGACGAACGCGGGCCACTCGAACACCTGGCCGCCGATCTCGAAACCTTGAGCGCCCTCGATGCCGATGCCGCCGCTCATCGCGATCAGCGGCTGCAAGAAGCCCTTGGTGAACGCGGTGACGACGCCGTTGAAGGCGGCACCGATGACGACGGCGACGGCAAGCTCGATGACGTTGCCGCGCGAGATGAAATCCCGGAAACCTTTCAGCACGTAGGCACCTTACGGCCGGGCGGGGCACCATGCACACTCCCGTCCGGCCCGAATCCCGTGCGCCGTTCGCACGGGCCGCGGCCGGGCGGGAGCGCTCTCAGCCGCGGCGCGCAGCTCGCCGTGCACGCACTCACCGCCCGGGCCGCGGAGTCTGTACGACAGGGCGGGGCGCCCGGTCCTCGTCGAGGCGACCACCTACCGCGTGGCCGGGCACAGCACCTCCGACGACCCGCGCCGGTATCGCCGCGGACGACAAGGTCGAGGCGTGGCCCCGGCGCGACCCGATCGCCCGCCTGGAGCGGCTCGTCCGCACCCGGGACTGGGCCGACCAGCGCCGCTTCGACGAGCTCGAGGAGGAGGCGGCGCAGGTCGCGACCGAGACCCGGGCCGCGTGCCTAGCGCTGCCCGACCCGAGGCCCGAGGACATCTTCCGGTTCGCCCTCACCGAGGAGACCGAGCCGCTGCGCGAGCAGCGGGAGTGGAAGGAGACACACCGCACGTCATTTCACGACGCATTGATGGCGCCGCCTTCGGCTTGAACGGCGCCATCCAGCATGGCCAATGCCGTCGATGCGACCGATCACAGCGTCCGGCAGCCGGGCCAGGTCCGCGTGCCACTCTCGGTCGTTTGTGCCGATGCTCGGCACGGTCGATGTCGTTTGCGCCGATGCTCGGCACGGTCGATGCTCACCTCTGGCCAGATCCGAACCGCGAGCTCCCGGGGCCGAGCCCTGCAGGCTAGCACGTCCGGGCACCACACCTCGCTACCGAACGGTAGCGCCGACGCCCGCCTCAAATCGGCGCGGCTTGCGCTCAGTGAGCGATCCAACACGACTAGGCCGCCACGTCAGGAGCCCTCGGCGCCACATTGTTGCACCTCAGCCAACAGTGCTCCGCGCATCATATCTGATTGCCGTCGGCCAATGTCACTGTCAGCGACAGAATGGCACCCGATTGTGAGCATCATCTCACTCGACTCAGCGTTATCAGTCGACCACGATGTTGGCGCAGGATGATCCTCTAGCCGACTGAGTCGATGTCAAACCGCGCTGCCCGAATCTCCGACAACGCCGATTGCGACGCTCTGTGGCGTCAGCAGCACCCGTAGCAACAGGCGCGATCAACCCCGAACGCCCACGCGTAGGTCACGAGCAAACGCGAGGCGAAGCCGATTTGATCAACCCCGGGAGGACTGGTTCATGGATGGTTTGTCCGTTTTCGAGCACTTGAGTGGCCAATTGACACGCTTGTGCGATGTGGCGGAGCTCGATCCGGATGCGCCTGTGGACCTACTGAGGGATCTTCTCGGTCCCGTCGGATCTCGCCGATTGTCCGACCCTCCGGCGTGGCCGTCGGACGTCGCGGACGATCACACGCCCGTCGAGTTCTCGATCGCGTACAACGAGGGGGAGCCTCCCTCGTTGCGGATTCTCGGCGAGGCGATGGGCTCGCCACCCAGCGTGCTGACGAACCTGTCCGCCGCACACGAATTTCTCCGCACGCAGGCGCATCGGTTCGGCCTGTCCACGTCGCGCTTCGATCGAGTCCAAGATCTCTTCGCCACGGAGCAGCCCCAGGGGGAGTTCTCCCAATGGTGGTCGCTGGTGTTTCGCAGCGGCCGCCGGCCCGAGCTCAAGGTGTACTTCAATCCTGAGGTCGAGGGAGCGCAGCGAGCGCCGGAACTGGTGGCCGAAGCGCTGCACCGGCTCGGGTTGGGTGCGGCGTACCGGGCCATGCTGGACCATGCTGTCCGGCCAGGCGAGCTGGGCCAGGGCGATCGGCTGACGTTCTTCGCGCTGGACCTGCACGACGGGCCGCACTCCCGCGTGAAGCTCTACCTCACCCATCACAACGCCAACGTCCTGGACGTGGTCCGGGCGGCCGGCGTGGTCGACGGCGTGGACGTGGCGGCACTCGCCGAGTTCTGCGCGGTGGCCGGCGGCGGCCCCGGCCCGTTCGACGGCCGCCCGCTCGTGGGCAGCTACACCCTCACCGGGGATGCCGACACGCCGGTTGGCTACAGCTTGTACGTACCGATTCGAAGCTACGTCCACGACGACGAGGAAGCCCGGGACCGGGTGGTGGCGCTGCTCGCCCGGCACGGATTCGACAGCTCAGCGTTCGATCGGGCGCTCGCCGCGGTGACCCAGCGGCCCCTTCGCGCCGGCGTCGGGCTGATCGCGCACGTCTCGCTGCGGCTGGGCCCGCCGCGACCAGGTGTGACCGTCTACCTGTCCGCCGAGGCGTACCAGGTGGCTCCGCCGCGTCCACGGCAGACACCGGCCCTTCGGAACATCGCGAAGCGCCCGGCCACCCGGACCGCCGCCTGACCCCGCTGACTTCGAGGAGTTCGTTATGAATATCCAGCTGCCGCCGCCATGGCGGATCAAGGTCGTCGAAGAGATCCCCTTCCTGAGCGAGGAGGAACGCCGGCAGGCCTTGGCCGAGGCCGGCTACAACCCGTTCAACCTGCGCGCGGACCAGATCACCATCGACCTGCTGTCCGACTCGGGCACGGGCGCCACCTCGGCCGCGCAGGAAGCCGCCGCCGCGCTCGGCGACGAGTCCTACGCGGGAGCACGATCGTGGTTCCGGTTCCGCGATGAGGTCGGCGATCTCACCGGGTATCCGCACATCCTGCCGGTTCACCAGGGCCGGGCCGGTGAGCGCATCCTGTTCACCAGCCTGCTCAAACCCGGCCAGGTCTGCATCAGCAACACCCACTTCGACACCACCCACGCCAACGTCCAAATCGTCGGCGCCGAGCCACGGGACCTGCCGTGCCCCGAGGCGGCCGACCTCGACAGTGCGGAACCGTTCAAGGGCAACATCGACCTCGCCGCGCTCGAGCGGACCCTGACCGGGCCCGAAGGACCCAAGGTCGGCCTGGTCCTGATGACCATCACGAACAACGGCCTCGGCGCGCAACCGGTGTCCATGGCCAACCTCGAAGCGGTCGGCGAGCTGTGCCGGCGTCACAGCGTGCCGTTCTTCCTCGATGCGGCGCGATTCGCCGAAAACGCCTGGCTGGTACGCGAGCGGGAGCCGGCCTACAGCGACTGGACGCCGCGGCAGATCGCCACTCGCGCGTTCCAGCTCGCCGACGGATGCCTGGTGTCCCTGAAGAAGGACGGGCTGACGGCCATCGGGGGATTCATCGGCCTGCGCGACGACGACCTGCACGCCGCGTGCGAGGCGAACCTGATCGCGACCGAGGGGTTCTCCACCTACGGCGGGCTGGCCGGCCACGACCTGGAGCGGCTTGCCCAAGGGCTACGGGAGGTGGTCGAGCCGGCATACCTGCGGTCACGGGCCGCCTCTACCGCCCGGCTGGCGCAGATGATCAACGATGCCGGCGTGGAGACCATCCAGCCGCCCGGCATCCACGCCCTGTACCTCAACGCCGGCAGGCTGCTGCCGCACCTGTCACCGCACGAGTTCCCGGGCCACTCCCTGGGGTGCCAGCTGTATCTCGACGGTGGCATTCGCTGTGCCGAGCTCGGGTCGCTGTATCTGGGCGGCATGGACGACGCGCACCGGCTGGTGACCCCGGCGCCCTTTGAACTCGTACGGCTGGCAATCCCACGCCGGGTCTACACCGACGCCCACCTTGAATACGTGGCCTCGGTACTCGCCGGCATCGCCAAGGCACCCGAGCGCGTCCGCGGGTACCGGATCGTCTCATCGCCGCCTCTGCTGCGCCACTTCAAGGTGAGGCTGCAGCCACTGTAGGCCGTGATCTCGACCCTGAAAGGGAGCACCGATGCGCAGAGTCCTGATCGTGGGCGCCGGCCAATGCGGCCTGTTGCTCGGCCATGGCCTGCTCCAGGCAGGCAACTACGAAGTGACCATCCTGACGGCGCGGACACCTGACGAGATCCGTCAGGATCGGCCGACCTCCACCCAGGTCATGTTCGGCCCGGCGGTGGCCATCGAACAGCAGCTCGGACTCGACCTGTGGGCGGCCGAGACACCGGACATCGCCGGGCTGCACTGGACCGTCGCCACCCCCACCGGCGACCGCCTCGACATCTACGGCGCCCTGGACGCACCGGCGCGAAGCACCGACCAGCGGGTGAAGATGGCCGGCTGGCTGGAGTTGTTCGAGAAGCGCGGCGGGACCGTGCACACCGCGAACATCAGCATCGGCGAGCTCGACGAGATCGCCGAGTCCGGCCGTTACGACCTGATCGTCATCGCCGCCGGCCGCGGCGACCTGACGGCACTGTTCGACCGGGACCCAGCTCGCTCCCCGTACACCACACCGCAGCGCGGTCTGGCCGCCGCCTACGTCAACGGCATGGACCGCGAGCCGCGCACCGACCTTTGGCCCAACGTCACGTTCACCGTCCTGCCCGGCGCCGGCGAGCTCATCCTCATCCCGGCGCTGACCACGACGGGGCCGTGCGACATCCTGTTCTGGGAGGCTGTACCCGGCGGGCCGCTGGACGTGTTCGGCGACCGTCCCGACCCGGACGAGCACCTGGCGCGGGCCGTCGGCCTGATCCGCGAGCACACCCCGTGGCTGTACGAGCGCTGTGCCAACGTGGAGTTGACCGACTCCCGCGCCACCCTGACCGGCCGGTTCACTCCCACCGTGCGGCGACCGGTCGGCGAGCTGCCCTCCGGCGCGCTCGTCCTGGGCGCCGCCGACGTGATCGTCACCAACGACCCCGTCGTCGCGCAGGGCGCCAACGCCGCCGCACGTTGTGCCGCCGCCTACCTGACCGCGATCCTTGACCGCCGCGACGACGATCCGTTCGACCGTGACTGGATGCACAGCACCTTCGAGCGGTTCTGGGTGGACACCGCCGCGCAGATCACCAACGTGAGCAACGGGATGCTCCAGCCGCCGCCCGAGCACGTCCAGCGCATCCTGGGCGCGGCGACGCAGCACCCGGAGGTGGCCAATCGCCTCGCCAACGGGTTCGCCGACCCGAACCAGCTCGTCGACTGGTTCATGACCCCCGACGGCGCCGACCGCTACCTCGGCCGGATCGCGGCCCACGCCTCGGCCGACGCCGGCCGTTAGGCTGCTCCGATGCCCGGCCGGCTTGCGGCGGCCGGGCATCGGATCAACCCGAAGCTGCGTGCGTGGCGAGCGCCGTCGAACGATCGATCAAGCGACAGGCATGCGTGCCATCGCGTGCCGGATCAGCACGATCAATGCCTGCTTGCTGGATGCTCTGTCCCTGGCGTCGCACCACAGGAGCGGAACGGAGGCGTCCAGCTCCAATGCCTCGCGGATCTCCTCCTGGGTGTACAGGCACTCGCCGTGGAACCGGTTGATGACGGCGACGAACGGGATGCCTCGGCGCTCGAAGTAGTCGATGGCGGGAAAGCTGGTGCCGAGCCTTCTGGTGTCGACCAGCACGATCGCACCGACCGCGCCCTGCGCGAGCTCGTCCCACATGAACCAGAATCGGTCCTGTCCCGGCGTGCCGAACAGATAGAGCACGACGTCGGGGCTGATGGTGATGCGCCCGAAGTCCAGGGCGACCGTGGTGTTCGTCTTGCCCTCCACGCCCGTCACGTCATCGACGCCGACGCTGGCCTGGGTAAGGACTTCCTCCGTGGTCAACGGCGCAATCTCGCTAACCGAGCCGACCATGGTGGTCTTACCGGTGCCGAAGCCGCCCGCCACGACGACCTTGACCGATTTGCGATCCACGTGTATCAGTCCCTCTGCCTAGATTCGTTCGAGACCGGCAAGAACCTCTTCCAACACCCAAAGATCCGCGATCCTCTCCTGGGCGGGAGATCCGACGCCTAGATACCCCTGGTCGAGGAGCACATCGACCATGACCTTCATGATGGTCAGCGGGAGATGCAGGTAGGCGGACAGTTCGGCGATGGACATCCAGTTCGCGCACCGTCTGACGATCTCCTCGTACTCGGGCTCCAGCCGCTGCACACCAGGTAGGAGGGCGATGACCTGAGTCGCCAGGTCGAGGCTGGTATTGCGCGGACTCGTCTGCCCATTGACAAGGATGTAAAGGGGGACGAGCCGGCCTGCCTCGGCCGGATCGTCGCCCTCCCACATGTCATACGCCATGGCCCGTGCCAGGTAGGCCGTTGACCGTGAGCGCGGACGAGCGCGCCTCGGTGCCGAGATACTCGCCGATGCGGGTCACCAGGCGTCGCACCTCGTAGGCGACCGTTCCCATGTCGACACTCGGCTCGCACAGCACAGCCAGGCGAGCGTGGTGGCCCGCGGCGGCAAGGAACAGGATGTGATCGTGATATTCGACGACGATCTGATCCACCGGCCCGCTGCCGATACGCCGGCCTACTCCTGCCGCGATGCTGTACAACGAAGCCGAACCAGCGGCCACGATCTCCGCCGTGTCTTGCAGCAGCGACGTGGATTTCTGAACGATCAGCCCATCGGTGGACACGACAACCGCATAGGCAACATGCGGAACCTCCACAAGACCGTCCAGCATCCACGCTAGATCATGTTGCTGTGCTGAGTGGGTCACGCCATCCCGCCTTGATCAGGTCTCGTACGTGTGTTGTTGTTGACAGCCAGACCTTCGGCCCGTCCCCGTTGATACCGCGCATACCGATCCCGGGAGTCCTCCGGCGACCTCGTAGGCGCGTTGGTCGCCTGCGGGCCGGTTGCCGGCGGCTCGCCGTCACGCAGCTCGGGCACGAGGTGATGTTGAGGCTGGCGGTGGGGTAGCGCCGGCCGGTCAGCGGCATTCGGCCTGGGCGAGTCGGTGCCGGCCACGGGAGCCACCGGGGATTGCTGGGGAACGCCCGCGCCGGTGCGGAGATGGCCGCTCGTCGCGCCGCCCGTAAGGTCGGGTCGGCGGCTTGCGCCGGCGTTGTCGTCGCGCGCACCCGCTACTGATCCGTTCATGGCCGTCGCGGCCGCGGCAGCAGCAGGGGGACGCACGTCGTAGCGAGGGACGTCGTCCAGTGGGGACGCCATCGCCGCCGTCTGGACCGAATGGGCGCCGGTGTTCATCCACTCGTCGGGCACGCCGGGTTCGGCGGGCTGGTCGCCGCCGACGGGCTCGGCGGCGAGCACCCGCTCTGGCAGCAGCACGATTGCCAGCAGCCCGCCGTAGGCCGACTTGCGGAGCCCGACCTGCACGCCCTCACGCTTGGCCAGCTCGGCCACAACGTACAGGCCGACCTGCTTGCCGCCCTCCAGCTCGGTCACGTCCGGCGTGGGCGCGGTCGCCAGCAGTACGTTGGCGCGTTCCACGGCCTCCGGCGCCATGCCCACGCCGGCGTCCTCGATCTCCACCGCGACGCCGTGCGGCACCGGGACGCACGTGACCCAGACCGTCGTCGTCGGCGGGGAGAAGGCGAGCGCGTTGTCGAGCAGCTCGGCCAAGAGATGGATGGTTCCGGCGACGGCCGGGCCCGCCACCGACACATCCGGTGCGCTGCGCAGCGAGAGTCGCTGATACTGGTGCGTCTCGGCGAATGCCGCCAGCAGCGCCCGGCGCAGCGGCACCGGGTTCTTGAAACGCCGGCCGATCTGCCCACCGGCCAGGATGACGAGGTTTTCCAGGAAGCGCCGAGTCTGGTTGAGCTGATGATTGACGTCGAAGAGCTGCGTGAGCAGTTTCTCGTCGCCGATCCGGCTCTCCAGGTCCTCGATGACCATGAGACCGCGCTGCAGCGGACGCTGAGGGCGGCGAGCGACGCCCATCAGCATCTCGGTGCTGGCAGCCCGGGTCTTCGCTTCGTCGATGGCGGCACCCGCCGCAACCCGCAGCGACCGGTTGATGACGTCGGCGACCTGGCCGATCTCGTCGGCTCCGTAGTCCCGGGTCGGAAGCTCGACGTCAAGGTCAACCGCTTCCCGCCGACGCAGCCGGTTCATCATGGCCGGCAGCCGCTCATCGACCGTCTCCGCGGCATCCTTGCCAAGCCGGGCCAAGCGGACGGACAGCCCCTGGTCCACCAGGACCTGCGATCGACGGACCGACCACAGGATCGCGCCGACCGCGATCGCCAGCGCGATGAAGCTTCCCAATGACGCGAAGAGCAGCTGATTGTTACCGGTGCTCAGCGTCCGGGCCGAAACCTCATCGGCTTGCAGAACGGTCAGGCCGATCAATTCGTCGGATACCTGGCGGGTGAGCGTCTGCCAACGAGCCAGGTCAACGGACAGGGCACGAGGCACGCCATTGCGCCACGGGCCATTGGCGATGATCGAGTTCTCCGCGGCGGCCAACTGCTTCCACGCGTCGCCCGCGGCGAGAGTCTCATAGCGTTGACGTACTTCTGGCTCCATGTGCGGCGCGACGGTGGTCAGGCCGAAACGGTAGGCGCTCACCAGGCTCGCGAACTCGAGGTGTTCCTGATCGTTGAGCGCACGAGCGCCGAACGCGGCCTCAATCGTCGATCCGGCTCGGGACATCAGGTCGCTGGCCCGCCACACCTCGGTCGCCGCGATGCCGCCCTTGGTCGCCGTGGAATCAGGCACCATCCGGGCCTGAGTGTCGAAAAGGGCGGTCGCGGCATCGAGCAGCTCGTTGTAGAAGTCGTACGCCGGCTGCACGCCCGACGACCTGGAATCGATCGCGGTTCGTATACCTGGAAGCCGGTCCAGATAATCTGTCATCGCCTTCCATCGCGTCACGATGGACTGCGGAGCGTTCGACAACCCCGCGTCAGCGACGGTGCGCAGCTCGGCCAGTCGCTCATCAGTCTGACGCCGTTCCTTGAGCAGCTCCTGCTCATCTTTCGCCGGCTGGCTGAGGAAGGCGATGCTCAGCCGTCGCTCCTGCTGGATTGACGCCAGTGCGGAAACCGCCGGAATCGATACCTGGCGGACACCGCTGGCGACCTCCCGGTTGTAGAAGCCCTGAAAGACGAGATATCCGGAAGCCACGAGCCATAGAATCACGGCGACGGCACTGGGTATCAGGACCAGCCTGATGACCTGCCGCTTGATGGACACCTGCCGACCAACGGGCCGGCTCGGCGCCATCGAGTGATCGCGCTTATCCGAACCAACTTGCTCGCTCACGGGGTCGGCCTGCTTTCGCGCCAACTCGAATCCAATCATGGGCAGCCCAAAAGAAACGGCGGGCGACAACTGCTGGCCAACGCCGATGCGAGTGCAAACCCTACCGGTGTCCCTGCGCGCCGCACTACCCGGCATTCTGCCGGATGCCTAACCTATGGCCCCGCGCTGGTCAAAGTGAAATCCGTCGCCGAGCTCCATCACGACATCCACCCCGAGCGATCGTGGTGGCGACCTTCGAGCGCGGCGCGCATCGTGCCCGACCCGACAAGACCCCTACCAAACCCCTACCAACTTGCCGATCTCCACCTCACAATGTCAACAACGGTCTTCATCGGATCCGGCGCCGCCCGGCGCCTACAGATGGTCCTCACCTCCGGCCGCTTGGCGGCGTAGCGCATCGCAGGAGTGTCGTGAACACACGGGAACAACACCTGGTCGAGCTGGTCGGCACCGACGGCAGCGCGATCGGCGAAACCACCGTCGACCTGGCGCACCGCGCGCCCGGCCAGCTGCACCGCGCCTTCTCGGTGCTGCTGGTCTCCCCCGAGGGAAAGCTGCTGCTGCAGCAGAGAGCCGCGGTGAAGACCCGGTTCCCGCTGCGATGGGCCAACGCCTGCTGCGGCCACCCAGGCCCGGGTGAGGCGCTCATCGAGGCCGCCGACCGCCGGCTGATGGAGGAACTCGGCGTGACGAGCGTGGCCCTGCGCGAGGTCGGCGTGCACCTCTATCAAGCCGCCGACCCGGACTCCGGGCGGGTCGAGTTCGAATACGACCACGTGCTGGTCGGCACCTACTCCGGCGACCCGACTGGCGTGGACCCGGACGAGGTCGCAGCCGTGGACTGGGTCGCACCCGCCGAACTGGCACAGCGGATCACGCAGTCTCCCGACTCGTACGCGCCATGGCTGGCAGGGGTTCTCGACGCCTGGCAGGTGTCCGCCAACGGGTGATCAAGGATTGATCGGGGCGCGCCGGCCCATGGCGCTCGGCGGGATGATGTGCGTCACCATCCGCCGTCGAAAAAGGCCAGGAGTGCCGGCGCCGCGTCCGCCGCGGTGGCCGTATTCGCCACCGCGACAACGATCACCAAAAGCGACGACAACACCGCGAGAACCCCGAACGAGCCCAGCACACGCCTCGCAGCCCTGTCGGACGACGCCGTTGCCGCGAACCTCTTCCACAACAGCACGCTCATCGCGATGAGGACCACCGCCACGATCGCGGCGATCACGGCCATCGCCACGTGATATCGAGAGAAGTCGCTGATCATCACCTGGACGGGGTACAGGCTGTCGCCGCGTCGCGACGGCGTCGGGGCGTCGTCCGCCAGCCGCAACCGCCACCGCTCCACGCCGGCCACGGCGAGGGCCAGCCTCGGCCCCACGAGCGCGAGCAGGCCCACACCGATCAGACCGAGCCCGGCTGCGACAAACACGTAGGTGCCGGCCCACCGAAGTGGCGCGTCCTCGACCGGGCTGATCCGTCCGGTCCGCAGCACCCCGACGGCCAGGGCCAGCGGAGCCAGCGGGCCGGCGAGCACGAGCCAGAGCGCCGCTGATGCCACTGCCGTGCTCGCGCTGTAGGCGATACCGCGCCAGGGCCACGCCGACACGAGGAAGCGGGGCCACAGCACCGCCCTGAGCAGCGTGTTGGTCGACGTCATGCACCCAAGCTAGGCGTAATCGGCCGGCGCGAACCAGGACGCTGGATCGAGTCTTCCGGTAGGGCTAGCCATACCCGGCGTCACCCGCCCGCCGACCCCGCACAGTCGTGACGTACGGCGAATCACGTGACGATCGGGGCTCCACGCGGGCAGGATGTCGGCATGGCCATCACGCTGCCGATCGATGATGCGGCGAACGAGTACCTCACCCGCAGCCCTCTCGCGCTGCTCATCGGGATGACGCTGGACCAACAGATCCCGCTGGAGAAGGCGTTCACATCGCCGTGGGTGCTGGCGCAGCGGCTCGGCCACGAGCCGAGCGCGCGGGAGCTTGCCGACTTCGACCCGCAGGCGCTGGTGGAGGTCTTCGCGACGCCGCCGGCGTTGCACCGGTTCCCCAAGGCGATGGCCGCGCGGGTTCAGGAGGTCTGCCGGGTGATCGTCGAGCGCTACGACGGCGACCCGGCCGGGATCTGGGCTGGCGTCACGGACGGTGCGCAGCTGCTGCGGCGGGTGCAGGAGCTGCCCGGCTTCGGCAGGCAGAAGGCGCAGATCTTCGTGGCCCTGCTGGGCAAGCAGCGCGATGTGCGGCCCGAGGGCTGGCGGGACGCTGCCGGCGGGTACGGCGAGGAGGGCTCGTTCCGGTCGGTCGCCGACATCGTCGACGAGCCCTCGCTGGTGCGGGTGCGCGAGTACAAGAAGCAGGTCAAGGCCGAGGCGAAGGCCAAGGGCTGAGGAGCGCGGCACCGGTCGCCCGCGATCGCTACCCGGGCAGCGGCGCGCCGGTCTCCAGGACCGTCTTGAGGCCGCTGACGATCCGCGACCACGCCTCGTCGCGCTCCGGGTCGGGCCACGGGTCGAGGTCGTCGCAGGTCAGCGCGGCGCGGGTGAGCGCCGGCTCGACCGGGGCGAGGTCCCAGGTGACCCAGCAGTGGGCCTCCTGCTGCGCGCCGACGCCGGTGTAGATGTTGTGGATCAGCTGTACGCCGGGTATGGCATGGATGATCTCGCCGTGCAGGGCGTCGGGGACCGGCCCCTGCGTGGTGCGGAAGACGATCGGGGCTCCCGGGCACCAGCGCGACTCCACGGCGAGGCCGAGGTAGTAGCGGCGGGTCTGTTCCGGGTCGGTGAGGGCCTGCCAGACCCGGTCGGGGGTGGCGGCGATGTACAGCGTGAACGTCCGGGTTCTCATGCTGCAGAATCCTCCGGGCCGGACTTGCCGGTGACTTGAGCGCGGCTTGGTTCGCCGCGGGACGAGGAGCGCAGAACCGTGGAAGAGCTGATCACCGAGCTGGAGGCGCAGGAGGAGCGGCTGCGGTTCGACCGGTTCGACAACGACGACGCATGGGCGCTGGGCAGCATGCTGGTCGAGGTGGCGCGGGAGCGCGGGCTGCCGATCACGATCGACGTGCGCCGCGGCGGGCAGCAGCTCTTCCACGCCGCGCTGCCGGGCACGACGCCCGACAACGACCGCTGGATCGAGCGCAAGATCCGGGTCGTGGAGCGGATGCACGCCTCGTCGTTCCTCGTCGGGCGGCGGCTGGCGGCGAAGGGCGAGGCGTTCGACGCCGGCTACGGGGTCGACCCCGCGCAGTACGCGACCCACGGTGGCGCCTTCCCGATCCGTGTCCGCGATGTGGGCGTCGTCGGCGTCGTCACGGTGTCGGGTCTGCCGCAGGCGGAGGATCACGCGCTGGTCGTCGAGGTGCTCGGGCGCTTCCTCGGCCACCTGTCGTGATGCCGACAAGCGCGCGGCGCGGCCAGGCCTCACGATGCCGCATGTGAATACACGAATCGCTGTACCGGTCGCTGTCTCGGGCATGCTCCTGGCGACCGTTCTGGCCGGCTGTTCCGACGACACGCCGGCCGATAGCGAAGCCGCCGCCACGACCACGACCGCGACCTCGGCCACCGCACCGTCCAGCGCGGCGGCCGAGGCGAGCAGCGAAGCGCCGAGCAGCGCCTCGCCCTCGGCGAAGGCCGGATCGAGCACGGCGACGGCCGGCTGCCCGGTCACCGCGGCCACGCTGGAGAAGGCGTTCCGGGCCAACATCAAGGTCGCCTCGGCGGTCGTGCTGGGCAAGGGGCTCAAGGACGTCAGCTGCCACAACGGCTGGGCCACCGCGGTCACCCAGCCGACCAACCTCGAGCCGGCGGTGGTGCTGTTCAAGTACGACGCCGCGAAGAAGACCTGGGCCGCGCTCGTGGGCGGCACCGACGGCGTCTGCCGGGACACCGTGCCTGCGGACACCGCGACACACCTCAAGGGCTGCCAGAACTAACCCGATCGAATGTCGTAAATTGTTGGAGTGAGACACCCACTCCACACTGTCTTCGCCGGAGCGGCCGCCACCTTTGCGGCCCGCTCCGGCGGGTCAAGGATGGGCGCTGGTACAAATTCCCGCTTTGTGGTCATATAGAGCATGGAGCGTGAAGCACTGCTCCGGCTCCTCGCGGAGGAGCCTGGAGTGGCCTTCGAGGCGTGCCGAGCCGCGATTCGCGCCGGTGCCGAATACATTGTCTGGGACCACACGCTGCCCGCCGACCAGCTCGCGCGCAACTATTCCCGCCGCGCGCAGCACATGGCGAAGATCGGCAATCCCATGCTCGGCGGCACCGAGGCGATCGAGCAGTTACGGACCTCGGGCGACCGGCCGCTGCGCGTCGGCGAGGCGAAGGTGGCCGACCCGCCCACCCACTTCCAGCTGTTCCTGGCGGCCGACGGGTCCCGAGTCGTGGCCTGCATAGGCATCGATCAACGCTGAAGTACCAGGATGTCGGTGTGGACGCACTGCTGGACGGCACCGCACTGGCACGGCTTCGCGAGGCGCTCGCCTCGGCGGGGTACACCTCGGAAGGCATCAAGGCCCACCTCGGCGAGGAGGCCACGGCGGCGTGCGCGCGCAACGACTTCCGTGCCGCGCTGCGCGTCACCGAGGCGCAGGGCGACCGGCTCGCCACGCTGATCCGGCTGTTCATCTGCGGGCAGACCGAGCCGCCGGACCGGGTCGCGGCCGCACTCGCGCCGCTGCCGCTGGAGTCCGCCGGGCCGCTGCTGGAGCCCGACGGCGACGGCCTGCGCGCGGCGCTGGAGCTCGAGCCGTACGGCGACTGGTGGGTCGTCGCCGACCTCTCCGCCGGCATGCGCCCCGGCCGTGCGCTGCCCGGCGACCACGTGCTCGGCATCGGCGGCGCCTCCACCACCCTCGCCGCCGCGACCCTGCGCGGCCCGGTCGGCACCGCGCTGGACCTCGGCACCGGCTGCGGGGTGCAGGCCCTGCACCTGTCCACGCACGCGCGGCGGGTCACCGCCACCGACGTGCTGCCCCGGGCGCTGCGGTTCGCGGCTACCACCGCCGCCCTCAACGGCCTGGACTGGGAGCTGCTGGAGGGCGACCTGACCAGGCCGGTCGAGGGCCGCCGCTTCGACCTGGTCGTGAGCAACCCGCCGTTCGTCGCCGGGCCAGGCACGACCGCGCACACGTACCGCGACTCCGGCCGCCCCGGCGACGCCGTCTGCGCGGAGCTCGTCGCCGCCGCGCCGGGCCTGCTCGCCGCGGGCGGGCACATGCAGTTCCTGGCCAACTGGCTGCACGTGGCCGGCCAGGACTGGCGGGACCGGGTCAACGACTGGCTCGCCGGCACCGGCCTGGACGCCTGGGTCATCCAGCGCGAGGTCTCCGATCCCCTCGCGTACGTCAACCTGTGGCTCGCCGACGCCTCCGAGGACCCGGCGCGCCAGCCGGCCCTCGCCGCGGCCTGGCTGGACTGGTTCGACGCCCAGCGGGTGGACGCGGTCGGCTTCGGCCTGATCACGCTGCGCGCGGCCGGCCACGACGACCCGACCGTGCGCATCGAGGACCTCCGCCAGGGCGTCGAGGGCCCCCTGGGGCCGCTCATCGGCGACTGGTTCGACCGGCAGGACTTCCTGCGCCACCGCGACCTGCTGCGCGCCAGGCTGGTCGCCGCGCCCGGCCTGCGGCTGCGGCAGGAGGCCGGGCTGGGCGCGGAGGGCTGGGAGGTGGAGCGGCAGCTGCTGGCCCTGCCCGACGGCCTGCGGTGGGTCGAGGAGGTGGACCCGGTGGCCCTGACGCTCATCGGCGCGTGCGACGGGTCGGTGACCCTGCGGGATCAGGTGGACGTGCTGGCGGCGGCCCATGAGGTACCGCCGGAGGTCCTCGCCGACGTGGCGGTGCCCCTGGTGGCCCATCTCGTCGAGCGCGGCATCCTGCTCCCCGCCGAGCCCGCCCGCACCCAGGCCGCCGAGTCCGTCGGGCCCGCCTGATGCGCGCCCTGGTCCAGACGGTCAGCCGGGCCAGCGTGAGCGTCGACGGCGCGGTGGTCGGCGCGATCGAGGGCGGGCTGCTGGTGCTCGTCGGCGCGACCCATTCGGACACTCCCGAAATTTCCGGAACACTCGCCCGAAAGGTGCACGAGCTACGCATCCTCGACGACGAGCAATCCGCGGCCGACACCGGGGCGCCACTGCTCGTCGTCTCGCAGTTCACCCTCTACGGCGACGCGCGCAAGGGGCGCCGGCCCAGCTGGAGCGCCGCGGCGCGGCCCGAGGTCGCCGAGCCGCTAATCGAGGAGTTCTGCAGGGCGCTTCGCGACCGGGGCGCAACCGTCGAAACCGGGCGATTTCGCACCCACATGCTCGTCGAAAGCGTGAACGTCGGACCGCGCACCGTGCTGCTGGAGGTCTGAGACTCACGGTTTCGTGCCACGGCTTCGCCGCCTCACCGCCACTTCACGCCCGTTCAGCGAAGCTACTTCTCGCAGGAATGATCGCGCCACTTGTCAAACCACGGGAGGCGAGCGAAAGTGGCCCAGCCGCTGAGTGACACCACGGAGTTCAACGCCGTCGACGTTGAGGCCGAAGACCAGCACGAGCAGGAACACGGCGCGCTCGACAACACGGGCGTCTCAGCGGATCTGGTTCGCGCATACCTCAACACGATCGGCCGCACCAAGCTGCTGACGGCCGAGCAGGAGGTCGACCTCTCGAAGAAGATCGAGGCCGGACTGTACGCCGAGGAGAAGCTCTCCGCCGGCATGGTGCACCCGGCGTGGATGACCACCTACGAGATCGTGATCCGCGAGGGGCGCGCCGCCAAAGCCCACCTGCTGGAGGCCAACCTCCGGCTGGTCGTGAGCATCGCCAAGCGGTACACCGGCCGCGGCATGGCCTTCCTGGACCTCATCCAGGAGGGCAACCTCGGCCTCATCCGCGCCGTGGAGAAGTTCGACTACGCCAAGGGCTACAAGTTCTCCACCTACGCCACCTGGTGGATCCGCCAGGCCATCACCCGCGCCATGGCCGACCAGGCCCGCACCATCCGCATCCCGGTGCACATGGTCGAGCAGGTCAACCGCATGGTCCGGGTTCGCCGTGACCTGTCCGCGACTCTGGGCCGCGAGCCCGTCGTCGCCGAGGTGGCCGCCGCGCTGGGCATCGAGGAATACCAGGTCATCGAGCTGATCTCGTACGACCGCGAGCCGGTCAGCCTCGACCAGGCCGTCGGCGAGGACGGCGAGAGCGCGCTGGGCGACTTCGTGGCCCGCATCGACCCGCGCGAGGAGCCGGCCGACAGCGTCTCGCAGGGCATGCTGCGCTCCGAGGTGGAGATCGTCCTGTCCACCCTCTCGCAGCGTGAGCAGGAGGTCATCCGCCTGCGCTTCGGCCTCGACGACGGCCGGCAGCGCACGCTGGACGAGGTGGGCCGCGAGTTCGGCCTGTCGCGCGAGCGCATCCGCCAGATCGAGAAGGTGACCCTGCTGAAGCTGCGCCACCCGTCGCGGGCGAAGCGCCTCGAGGCGTACGCCTCCTGATCGCCACCAAGCGAAGGCCGCCCTCGGGCGGCCTTTTTGTTCGACCACCTCACCGTCGCGGAGCGGGTCAGAGGCGGCGGGGGCCGCTGTCGGGGCGGGGCTGGTGCGGGGCGAAGCCGGCGCTCGCGTGCAGGACGGCCAGGCCCGCCGGGCGGGCCAGGACCGGGTTCAGGCTCAGCGACGACAGGGACGGCTGCTCGTCGACCAGGCGCCCGATGCGCAGCAGCAGGTCGGCCAGGGCGTCCAGGTCGACGGGGGCGGCGCCGCGGTAGCCGGTCAGCAGCCGGGCGGCGCGCGGGGCGCGGACCAGGGCCGCGGCGTCGCGGTCGGTGAGCGGGACCGGGCGCCAGGCGCGGTCGCCCAGCAGGTCGGCGGCCTCGCCGCCGAGGCCGAAGCCGACGACGGGGCCGAAGGAGGGGTCGTCGACGACCTCGACCACGCACGCCACGCCGGGGGCGACCATCGGCTGGACGACGACCTCGACGCCCAGGCCGAAGAGGCGCTCGAGCTCCAGGTACGCCTCCGCGACGGCGGCCGGCGAGGTGAGGTTGAGGCGTACCGCACCCAGGTCGATACGGTGCCGCCAGGGCTTGGTGGCGACCTTGAGGGCGACCGGGTACCCGACCTCGGCGGCCACGTCGGCGACCCGGGCGCCGACGGCCCAGCGGGACGGGACGACGGGAATCCCGTACGCGGCCAGGAGCTCGTCGGCCTGGTCCCCCTGGCCCTGGTCGCCGGCGCCGGCCAGGGCCAGTCGGGCGGCGATCTCGGTGCCTCGGGTGGTGTCGACGCCGGGGAGGGCGGGCACGGCGCCGACCGGCTCGCGTCGCCACGCGGCGTAGCGGGCGACCCGGCCCAGGGCGCGGACCGCCTCCTCGATGGCGGGGTACATCGCCAGGGCGGGCGGGTCGTCGTCGCCGTAGGCGGGTGCGACGGCGAAGGACGGGTCGGCCGGCATCACCACCGCGAGGGGGCGCGGGGCGGCGGCGGTGGAGACGCGCAGCAGCTCGGCGACGCCGAGCGTGTCGCCCTCGGCGAGGGCGGGCGCGTACGCGGCCACGACGGCGTCCACGCGCTCGTCGTCGAGGGCGGCGTGCACGGCTTGGACGAAGTCGACGTCGGACACGGTGGGGCCGAGGTCGCGCGGATACCCCTCGGCGACGCGCAGCCCGGCAGCCGGCGCCTTGGCCACGGTGAGCACGCCGAGGGCGGCGGCGTTGGTGACGACGGCGATGCGGTTCCCGGTCGGCAGCGGGTGGCCGGCGATGAGCAGGCCCACGTCGAAGAGCTCGGCGACGGTGTCCACGCGGATCACGCCCGAGCTGGCGAACAGCGCGGCGACGCCGCGGGCGTCGGGGCCGACGGTCACCGCGTCCAGGGCCGGCGGGCGGACAGGGCTCGCGACGGCGGCGACCGGCTTGCGGCGGGCGAGCTCACGGGCGATCCGGGCGAACTTGCGCGGGTTGCCGAAGGTCTCCAGGTACAGCAGCACCGCGTCGGTGTGCGGGTCCTCCCGCCAGTACTGCAGCGCGTCGTTGCCGGACACGTCGGCGCGGTTGCCGGCGGAGATGAACGTGGACAGGCCCAGGCCCCTGCGGTCGGCCTCGGCGAGCAGGGCGGTGCCCAGCGCCGCGGACTGGCTGAAGAACCCGACGCGGCCGGCGCGGGGCAGCAGCGGCGCCAGCGTGGCATTGATCCGAACGCCCCGGTCCGTGTTGGCGACGCCGAGGCAGTTCGGGCCGACCAGGCGCATGCCGTGGTCCCGCACCACGCGCAGCAGCGCGGCCTGGGCCTCGGCGCCGGCCGGGCCGGACTCGGCGAAGCCGGCCGAGACGACGACGAGCCCGTGCACGCCCGCCGCGGCGCAGTCGGCCACGACCGCGGGCACCGCGTCGGCGGGGACGGCGACGACGGCGAGGTCGATTCCCGCGGTACCGCTGAGGGACCGAACGGCGGGAAGACCACCGACCACCTCGGCGGACGGGTGGACCGGGACCAGATTGCCGGCGAAGCCGGCGCCCTTGAGGTGCGACAGCAGCGCCGCGCCGATGCCGGAGCCGCCCGCGCGGGCCCCGTAGACGGCGACGCCGGCCGGGTTGAGCAGCCGCGCGATCGAGCGGGCCTCGGCGCGCTGCTCGCGGGACCGCTGCACGCGCATCGAGTCGGGGGTAGCCGCGATCGGGAACCACAGGTGCACGACCCCGTCGGCGAACTCGCGCTCGATGTGGAAGCCGGCCGCCATGAACACGTGCAGCATCGCCCGGTTCACGGGCAGTACGTCGGCCTCGAACTCGGTGATGCCCTCGTCGCCGGCCGCGGCGATCAGGTGCTCGATGAGCACCGACCCGATGCCCCGGCCCTGGTGCGCGTCCTCCACCACGAAGGCGACCTCGGCCTGGTGGGAGCCGGCGCCGAGGCGGTCGTAGCGGCCGACCGCGATCAGCTCGCCGGCGTGCTCGACCACGAACGCCTCGCGGTCGTGGTGGTCGACGTTGACGAACCGGTCCAGGTCGCGCTGCGGAATCCGGGGATACGCCGAGAAGTACCGCAGATATCTGGTCCGCTCGGAGAAGCGGGAGTGCAGCGCGACGATCCGGTCCGCGTCGTCGGGGCGGATCGGTCGCAAGTGGACGGTGGTCCCGTCGGAGAGCAGCACGTCCGCCGCTCGGTCCGAAACGTCGTTCACCCGCCTAGTTTCCCACCCGCTTGGGTTACGGTGTCTCGCATGAAGCTGACCCCGGCGGATGTGCAGGCCCTGCGGTTCGCCAAGGCGCCGTTCGGCAAGCGCGGCTACGACGAGGACGAGGTCGACCAGTTCGTCGACGCGGTCGCACAGACGCTGGTCGCGCTGCACGACGAGATCGCGGCGCTGCGCGGAGTCGCCGGCGAGGCCGCGTACGGCACGTCGAAGGCGGCCGAGACCGAGATGCTCGCCGAGCTGGACCTGATCAAGCAGCGCCTGGCCCGCCTCGAAGCGGCGGTCCAGCGCTAGCGTCAGGCCGCCTGGCCGGACTACATCTCGCCCTACGCGGGGTGGCCGGGGCCGCACACCGCGTCGCCGGCGACCGCTCGGGGATCAGTCGCGCGGATCGTGCGGGTCCAGCCCGAAGGACGGGAACACGGCCCGCCGGGTCGCCATGATGGCACGGTCCACGGCGTCCGGGGACTCGCCCGGCACCCACGGCGTCCACGTCGCGTCGCCGCCATCGGTCATCGCGGCCGGCAGCGGGTGCTCCGGGCGCCGGGCCGTGGCCAGGTCCCGCCACTCCCCCGGGATCGGCAGCGCCGGGTCGAGCGGCTCCCCGGTCATCACCGCCAGCAGGTGCGTCCAGGCCCGCGGCACGCACTCGACCAGCGCGTATCCGCCACCACCGCTCGCCACCCACTTCCCGTCCGCGACCTCGGCGGCGAGGTCGCGCAGCGCCAGGTACGCGGCGCGCTGGCCGTCGACGGTGAGCCACAGGTTGGCGAGCGGGTCGTGACGGTACGTGTCGGCGCCGCACTGCGTGAAGAGCAGCTGGGGGCGGAAGGCGCGCAGGACCCCTGGTACCACGGCATGGAACGCGCGCAGCCAGCCCGCGTCGGTGGTGCCAGGCGGGAGGGCCAGGTTGACCGCGGAGCCCGGCGCGCCGGGGCCGCCGGTCTCGTCCGGGTATCCGGTGCCGGGGAACAGCGTGCGCGGCGACTCGTGCACGCTGATCGTGAGCACGCGGGGGTCGTCGTAGAACGCGTCCTGGACGCCGTCGCCGTGGTGCACGTCGATGTCGACATACGCGACCCGCTCGGCGCCGAGCTCGAGCACGCGCTTGATCGCCACGGCCGGGTCGTTGTACACGCAGAAGCCCGACGCCCGGTCGCGCATCGCGTGGTGCAGGCCGCCCGAGATGCTCACCCCGCGGTCGGCCTGCCCCAGCCACACCGCCTCGGCCGCCCGCCGGGTCGCGCCGGCGATCAGGGCGCTGGCCTCGTGCATGCCCTCGAACGTCGGGTTGTCCGCGGTGCCGAGGCCCATCATGCTGATCCGCCGGCCCGTCGAGGCCGCCTTGACCACGGCGATGTAGTCGCGGTCGTGGACGGTGGCGAGCATCTCGTCGGTCGCGGGCTCGGCCCGCTCCAGCACGACGCCGGGCCGGTCCAGCACGCCGAGCCGGCGGGCGAGCGCCATGGTCAGCTCCACGCGCACGGGGTCGAGGGGATGATCGCCCATGTCGTACCGCAGGAGCCGCTCGTCCCACACCACCAGCGTGCTACTCATGCACCTTCACCCTTCGCGACGGGACGGCTGGGATCGGTGATCCAGTGGCTCCAGGAGCCCACGTACAGCGCGGCGGGCACGCCCCGCTCGTGCAGCGCGAGCACGAGCTGCGCGGCGGTGACGCCGGAACCGCAGTAGGCGCCGATGCGATCCCCGTCGACGTCCGGCGGGCGCAGCAGCCCGCGCTCGTCGACCGTCTCGGCGGCGGGGAGGTTGCGCGCGCCGGGGATGTGGCCGGCGACGGGATCGACCGGCTCGGTCTCTCCGCGATACCGCTGCGGGATCCTCGCGTCCAGCAGGACGTTGCGCGGGTCGGACGCCTCGGCCTCGGTCCACACCGGCATCCCGCCGGGCGTGACCGTGACGTCGCCCACGGCCGGCTCGACGGGCTCGGTGGTCACGGGCCGGCCGTCGGCCACCCACGCCGCGTAGCCGCCGTCGAGCACCGAAACGTCGTCGACGCCCGCCCAGCGAAGCGTCCACCAGGCCCGGGCCGCCGCACCGGTGGGATTGGCTCCGCCCGCGTCATACACCACCACCGGGTGGCCGGCGCGGACCCCCAGTCTGCGCAGCGCGGCCTCCAGCGCGGCGGGATCGGGCAGCGGATGGCGCCCGCCGGCGCCCGGCTGCCCGCAGAGGTCTTCGTCGAGGTCGGCGAAGACCGCGCCAGGCAGATGTCCGGCGGCGTAAGCGGCTCGGCCGTCTTTCGCCAGGGTCCAGCGCACATCCAGAACGGTCGGCGGTTGGGCGGAGCGCACCAGCTCGGCGAGCACGGAGACGCTCAAGATCGCCCGATTGGCTGTCACGCTCCAATCTTGTCGTACTCACCCGGTCACCGTGGGGTGCGGTCGCCACCGCTTTTGACTGTGGTGATCAGCACACTGGTTTTCGTCGCAGAGCTTGATCGGCCGCTCCAGCTCAGGCGGCCGGCGAGCCGGATGACCGTTGGCCAGGGCGATGATCCGGGCCGCGGCGGCGCGCCGAATGTGCTCGCGGACACATCATTTTCGATGTGAACCCTGGCGACCAGGTAGCCTTGCTTCGCAGCGAGCGCCCGGCAGTCCTCTCCTGGCTTGCCACTCCGTGCTCAAGGCCCTCGCGGTCCTACGAGATACGGCAGTAGATACAGGCTCGCTTAGGCTTGGTCAGGGCGACCACGGGCGGGAAGTGGGTGAACACCATGAGAGTACAGAACCTTCAGGTACATAAACACGACCTCGTGGACACCACCGAGATGTACTTGAAGACCATCCTCGAGCTCGAGGAGGAGGGCGTCGTTCCGAAGCGCGCCCGGATCGCCGAGCGGTTGCACCAGAGCGGCCCCACCGTCAGCCAGACCGTCGCCCGCATGGAGCGCGACGGGCTGCTCATCGTCGAGGGCGACCGCCAGTTGGCGCTCACCGACCAGGGCCGCGAGCACGCGGTCGCCGTCATGCGCAAGCATCGCCTCGCCGAGCTGCTGCTCGTCAACGTGATCGGCCTGCCCTACGAGGAGGCCCACGAGGAGGCGTGCCGCTGGGAGCACGTCATGAGCGACGCCGTGGAGCAGCGGGTCTACGACCTGCTCGGGCGGCCGAGCCGCTCGCCCTACGGCAACCCGATCCCAGGGCTGGAAAGCCTGCGCGGCAGCGAAGAGGCCGACGAGGCCGCCGACCGGGAGCGTAACCTCGCGTTCCCGGGGCTGGCCGGCGCGGTCGTTGTGAGCCGCATCTGCGAGTCGGTCCAGATGGATGCCGACGTGCTGCGGCAGCTGCACACGGCCGGGATCGACCCGGGGGCGACCGTGACGGTCGCCCAGGAGCGGGACGGGGTCAGCATCGACCGCGAAGGGGAGCTGATTCGGCTTCCCAGGGAGGTCGCGTCGCGGGTGTTCGTCGCGGCGGCATGACGGTCGCCGGCTCGTGGGTCCGGGGTGCTCTCGGGGTGCCACGGACCCTCGCCGGCGCTACCGTGCCGGGCGCCGCCAGGCCGTCTGCCGCCTTGCCTGAGCGCCCGCTCAGGCAAGATCCGCTGGGCCGCCGCGGTCCGAGGTTTCAGGAGGCGTGCGCAAGTGTCGTCGCATGACCCGCCGGCCGCTGCCTGTGGTTCGTGCTCCGTCGAAGAGGTCATTGACCGCGTCGGGTCCAAGTGGAGCGTCGGGATCCTGCTCGCGGCCGCGGACGGGCCCATCCGGTTCTCCGGGCTGGAGCGGGCCATTCCGGGGATCAGCCGGCGGATGCTGACGCTCACGTTGCGCAATCTCGAGCGCGACGGGCTCGTCGTCCGGACCATTCATCCGACCGTGCCGCCGCGCGTCGAGTACTCGCTCACGCCCATGGCACTCGAACTTCGAGCGGCGCTCGTCGCCCTCGCGGGCTGGGCACGACGGTACAGGGGTGATATTGCGGCCGCGCGGGTTCGATATGACGAGCGCCGGGACTGAGCGGACCCGTTTCGTGCCTAGGCTGAGCCGGTGGGGCTTGATCTTGCCTTCTCCGACGAACGGCTCGAGAAGGCGCTCTGGGCGCTTACCGACGATGCCGAGGCCACGCCCGCGCTGGAGCTGATCGCGGGCATCGATGACATACACGAACGAGAGCGCGCCGTCAGCGTGCTCGGCGCCGGCGGGGTGCGCCAGCTCGAGCCGCTGCGCGAGCTGGCGCGGCAGCAGGCGTACCGCCGCGAGCGGTGGCTGCTGCTCGGGGCCTCGCTCGCGGCCGCGGCCTGGGAGGTGCGCGACCCGGGGGCGTCCGACAAGGCCACCTACCAGCAGACGATGCAGCAGCAGGCGCTCGTCGCCGAGGCGCGCTCGGCGCTGCGGCACGCCGCGGCGCTCGGGCGGGACGATCCGGTGCCGTGGAGCGAGCTCGCGGGGGTCGTGATCGGCGCGCCGCTGCACGCCACGGAGGCGGCCGACGTGTTCAAGCGGGCCGCGACCATCGCGCCCGACCTGTACCTCGCGCATGCGCGGCGGCTCACGGGGCTGACCCGGCGCTGGTACGGCACCCCGGACTACTTCCTGGCGTTCGCCCGGACGCGGGTGGAGGGGCGGCCCGACGGGCATCCCCTGCACGCGCTCGTCGCGCTCGCCCACATCGAGGGCTGCGTCGACGGGCTGCTGCGCGGCAACGTGCTCGGGCGGTTCTGGCGGGCGTGGCGGTACTTCGGCGACCCCGAGGTCCGCCACGAGACCGACGCGGCCGCGGACCGGCTGCTCGCGGGGGACGGCGAGTACCGCTCCCACCCGTGGGCGATGCCGGCGCACCAGGCCTTCGCGGCGCTCTACCACCAGGCCGGCGACGCGGAGCGGACCCGGGCGCACCTGGAGCTCGCCGGGGACCGGCCCGCGGTGTGGCCGTGGCGGTACTTCGGCGACCCGGGCAAGCTCTTCGCCGCCGCCCGCAAGTCCGCCGGGCTCCAGAACCTCGTCACAGGCTGCTGAGATCGATGAGCTTGGCCAGCTCGACGACCTTCGGCATGGCCTCAGCGGCCTGCTCGTCGGGGGTGCCCGGGGCGAAGCGCAGCGACAGCTCGATGATCCGCTTGTTGCCGGCCAGCCAGCCGACCTCGACGCCCGGGCCGGCCTTGTCCGCGGGCGGGGTCGGCATCTGGTACCCGGCCACGCCCAGGCCCTGTACCGGGGTCGCGTCCTTCGGCTGGATCATCGAGCCGAACACGTCGGCACCGATCGTCGTCGAGCTGACCGACAGCACCAGGTCGGGGTAGCTGGCGCCGCTGGCCTGCAGCACGCAGCTGAACGTGTTGTCCTGCGACGCGCCCGCGGCGACGCTCAGGTTGAGGCCGAGCTTGGCGTTGACCATGCCGAAGTCGAGCAGCTGGCAGGCTCCGCCGGCGGCCGCCGCCGGGGCGGTCGAGGTCTTGGCGCCCGGGCTCGCGCCGGCGTCGTCACAGCCGGCGACGAGCACGCCCGAGAGGCCGACGGACGAGAGGGCAAGGACGGCCATCAGCACCCTTCGCACAGCGGGCACCCTATACCGGCAGGCGTGCGGTGATGTACTTGGCGATCTCCAGCGAGCTCGTCGCGGCCGGCGACGGGGCGTTGAGCACGTGGACCTGCCGGCCCTCGTTGACGATGAGGAAGTCGTCGACGAGGTCACCGGAGGGCGTGATCGCCTGCGCCCGCACGCCCGCCTCGGCCCGCACCAGGTCGTCGGCGGTCACCGCAGGCACCAGCCGGGCCAGGCTCTGCGCGAAGAGCCGTTTCGACAGCGAGCGGCGGACCTCCGTCACGCCGTACCGCAGATGCTTGCGCGCCAGCCGCCACAGCCCGCCGTAGGTGGCGGCGTCGGCCACGTCGCGGGGGCGGATCTTCCCCCACGTGTAGCCCTCCCGCGCCATGGCGAGCACCGCGTTCGGGCCGGCGTGGACGCTCCCGTCGACCATGCGCGTCAGGTGTACCCCCAGGAACGGGAACTGCGGGTCCGGCACCGGATAGATCAGGCCGTTGACCAGGTGCCGGCGATCCTCGCGCAGCTCGTAGTACTCGCCGCGGAACGGGATGATCCGGGCCGGCGGCCGGATCCCGGCCATGCGGGCCACCCGGTCGGCCTGCAGGCCGGCGCAGTTGACCACCACGTCCGCGACGATGTCCCCGGTCGTGGTGCGCACCACCACCTCCCGGTCGGTGGCCCGGATGCCGACGACCGCGGTGTTGAGCCGCAGCGTGGCGCCCGCCTTCTCGGCGATCTCGGCCAGCTTGTCGCACACCGCCTTGAAGTCGGCGATGCCGGTCGAGGAGACGTGGATGCCCTCGACGCAGGCGACCTCCGGCTCGTACTCGCGCGCCTCCGCCTGGCTCACCAATCGTGCCGGAAGCCCGTTGGCCTGCGCCCGCTCGAACAGGGCGTGCAGCCGGGGCAGTTCCTCGGCGGAGGTGGCGACGATGAGCTTGCCGGTCACCTTGTGCGCGATGCCGTGCTCGGCGCAGAACTCGACCATCGAGGCGCTGCCGGCCTTGCAGAGCGTGGCCTTGAGGCTGCCGGGCTTGTAATACACGCCGGCGTGGATCACGCCCGAGTTGTGCCCGGTCTGGTGGGCGCCCCAGCCGCCCTCCTTCTCCACGACCGTGACCCGGGCGTCGGGCCGATCCAGGAGCAGCCGGTGGGCGGTGGCCAGCCCGACGATTCCCCCACCGATGACCACGTACTGCACGCTGACTCCTCTACATCGGATCGCTGCATCTTATGCGTGCTAGCGTGACCGACCGTGACGCGTGAGTCCGAGACGATCACCGGAGTTGCGATGAACGACGGGCCGATCACTCCCGCCAACCCGGCCGCACCGGCTGGCAGTGTCTCACCGGCTGGCAGTGTCGTACCGGCTGGCAGTGTCTCACCGGAAGACGGTGTCGCACCGGAGGGTTCGGTCACGCCGAAGGATACGACGGCCGAGCCGGGCGACCGGGTCGCGCCGCCCGCGGCCACCGGCCGGAAGCCGTGGCGGGCGCGGGCCGTCCAGGCGGTGCGGATCCTCGCCGCCCTGGGTATCGCATATTTCATCGTGGCCACCACCGTCCGGCAGTGGTCGGGCGTGTCGGCGACGTTCCGCAGCCTGTCCTGGCCGTCGCTGGGCGCCTCGCTCGCCGCCGCGGTCGCCTGCCTGTGGGCGACGATGATGGCCTGGCGGACGATGGTCGGCAGCCTCGACCGCCCGGTGCGCATCCGTGACGCGGCGCCGATCCAGCTCATCGGCGCGCTGGGCAAGTATCTGCCCGGCACGGTCTGGGCGTACGTCGTGCAGATGGAGCTCGGGCGCCGCGTCGGCGTGTCCCGGTCGAAGGTGTTCATCGGCTCGGCCGTCGTCACCGGCCTCGGCGTCACCGTCGGCCTGATCCTCACCGCGCCCGGCTTCGGGGTCGCGTTCGACGGCGCCGACGCCACCGAACACCAGACGTTCGCCGCCGTTGCGGTGTGGTGCGCGGTGATCCTGCTGCCCTTCGGCCTGGTCTGCTGCTACCCGCCGCTGCTCACCTGGCTCGTCGGCCGGGCGATGCGGGTGCTGCGCCGCCCGGCCCTGGACCGCCCGATCACCTGGCGCGCGGTCCTGGTCTCCAGCGCCTGGTGCGCCGTCGGCTACCTGGCCGCCGGCGTGCACGTCTGGCTGCTGGTCCGCTCCCACCTGCCGGGCGTGCACGGCCTGTTCGGCAGCGTCTTCGCGATGGCCCTGGCGATGAGCATCAGCACGTTCGTCATCGTCGCCCCGTCGGGCCTGGGCGCCCGCGAGTTCCTCATGGCGATCGCGCTGGCCGGCCTGGGCGTGTCGTGGCCGACGGCGTGGGCCCTGACCCTGGTCTCCCGCCTGCTGTTCACCGTCGCGGACGTCGCCGCGGCGGGCGTCTCCGCCGCGGTGGGCCTGCGCCGCATCCGCCACTCGGCCTCACCCCCGGCCGCGCGGTAGGCCACCCCGGCGTCATCGTCAGAGAGCGATCACCCCGGCCTCGGCCGGGGTGAAGCCGCACGCGTCGAGGTAGTAGGCCGTCAGGTGCGGCTCGAAGTCGACGTGCAGCCACTCACAGCCCGCCGCCCGCGCCTCGGCCGCCGCCGTCGCCACGAGACGGGTGCCGACGCCGCTGCGACGGGCCCGCTCGGCCACCCACGTGTCCAGGATGAACGCGTGGCCGCCACCGTCCCAGGCCACGTTCACGAAGCCCACCAGGGCACCGGCGGCGTCGCGAGCGCAGACCCAGCCCAGGCTGTGCCGGTTGACCCGGGCCCACCAGCCGGGAAAGGCGGTCGCCACGGCGGACAGCTCGGCGTCGTCGAAGGGTGCGCGCCAGGCGTAGGAGATCGTCACCGTGCCAAGGCTAGGCGCCGGGCCGGGGGTCCCGGGGTCGCGCATCGAGATCGTTCGGGTATAGCTTGCCCGACGGCTTGTCATCGGAGGTTGCCATGTCGAAGGTGCGGGGTGCCCTGTTCGGTCTCGCGTTCGGCGACGCGCTCGGCGCGCCGACGGAGTTCATGAGTTACGAGGAGATCCTGCGGCGGTACGGCGAGCGCGGCCCCCACGAGCTGCCCCCGAGGGGGCTGGTCACCGACGACACGCAGATGACCCTCGCCGTCGCCGACGCCCTGGTGAGCGCCCTGGAGAAGCCGCCGGTGACCGCCGAGCACCTCGAGCCGCGCCTGCGCGGCCGCTTCCTGCAGTGGTGGAGCAGCGACGAGAACGACCGCGCCCCCGGCCGAACCTGCATGAACGCGTGCGCCGCGATGGCCGGCGGCAAGCCCTGGTGGGAGGCGACGATCGCCGGCTCGAAGGGCTGCGGCGCCAACATGCGCGTCGCCCCGATGGGCCTGGCCCCCGGCCTGAGCGACGACGAGCGCGCCGGCGCCGCCCAGCTGCAGGCGGCGCTGACCCACGGGCACCCGACCGGCCTGGCCGCCTCGGAGCTGACCGCCCTGGCCGTGCGCTGGCTCCTCGACGGCCTGCCGGTCGCCGAGCTGCCGGTCGCGTTGCGCGCCCGCTGCGACTCCCAGCGCGAGGTATACCGCGGCGACTGGCTCGGCGACCACCTGTGGCGCCGCTCACTGGCGGAGTCCCCCGAGCGGTTCATCGCCACCGGGTGGGACGAGTGCCGGGCCGCCCTGGCCGGCCTCGAGGACGCCGTGCGCCATGTCGGCCCGGACGCCGACCCGTGCTCGGCCGCGGGCGCCGGCTGGGTCGCCGAGGAGGCCTTGGCGACGGCCGTGTACTGCCTGCTGCTCTTCCCGGACTCCCCGATCGACGCGATCGCGAGGGCCGCCGCCTCCTCCGGCGACTCGGACTCGATCGCCTCCCTGACCGGCGGCTTCGCCGGCGCCATCCACGGCGAGCACGCCTGGCCGGCCGAGTGGTACACCCGCATCGAGTACCGCGAGGACCTGGACCGCCTCTCCACCGCCTGGACCGCCTAGCCCGGGACTGGCCCGGAGCAGCCTCGGACCGGAACAGGGCAGCTCTACCGCCCCTCCGGTTCGAGGCAGCATTGCTCCACATCGAACCACTGCGCCGATCTGAGACGGCCCATCATCGGCGCCGATGGCCCGAAGGCCGGATTCACGTGCCGGCCCAGAATCACGGCCGCGACAGCAGCGGCGCCGGCATCCTTGAGCGCGAAGGCGAGCGACTGCAGCCTGCCGCCGTTGGTCCAGGTGTCGTCGAGGAGCAGTACCCGGGCCTTGGCCGCCCGCCCGGGCGGGACGAAGAACCGATCGCGATGGAAGTCCCGATCCTCACTGGAGTAGGCAGAGCTGGTCATCGCCTGCAGCATTGGAAGTCCGACCCGGCTCGCGAGAATGATCTCGACCGGATGCGGGCCCCGCCGTCCCCTTGTGGACGGAACGATCGTCGCGTGCGTCAAAGGCCCGCCGGCCGCTTCGGCAAGGCATTTCCAGTGTTGCCGAAGAAACATGATGCCGAGAGCGGAGAGGCTACGCTGTGCCAGCCGCGACGGATACGGGGCCTTGTACGCCGCCAGGTTGTGTGCGTGCTGCCCGTTCTTCACCGCATAGGCGATGGGGACGACCACGTCCGCCAGTCGGCCGCCCGATGCATGCCGATGCTGCCGGCACGGATAACAGAATTCGAAGCGTGGTTCGACCGCCCCCCGGCAGACCGCGCAAATACCGGCGCCCGCTGGAAGCGGGTTACGCAGAAAGTTACGCTGCGTTTCCACAGATCGCCGGGCAGCGGTCCAGATGTCGTCGTTACCGTCTTCGGACAAGGGGAGGCAGCCCCTCCAGCGGGTCCAGAGCGTCAGGAATCTGGCTGACAATGTACTCCACCGCCTCGAGCAATTGCTCGACGGTCCGAACCACCATTACGCCCGGCCGGGTGGCGTAGTCACGCGCCCAATCGTGGACAAGCAGCGAATCGATCAGCACCACCGGGCGGCCATGCTGCAACGCAAGTCTGGCCTGCATTCGAGCGCCACTCTGATACGCCGCCTCGATAACGACCGTCGCCGCCGCGTATCCACTCATGACCGCATTACGCATAGGAAACGTCTGCTTGGTCGGGGACGCGTCGGGCCAGAACTGACTCAGCACCAGTCCGTCTTTGACAATCTGGTCCTGAAGCGACCGGTTGGTTGCCGGATAGTACCGATTGACGCCGGTTCCGATGATCGCGACCGTGCGGCCACCCACGCGCAGCGCCGCCTCGTGCGCGGCAGTGTCTATGCCCTTGGCAAGTCCCGACACCACGGTCACGCCGCTCTCGGCCAACGCGCCCGCCACGGTCCGGGCGGTCGCGAGGCCGCGCTCGGTCGGGTTCCGCGTTCCCACGACGGCCACCGCCCGCCGATCCCCAGCCAAGGTTCCTCGGGTGAAGACCACCGGTGGCATCTGATGGATGTCGCGCAGTTGCGCCGGATACGTGTCATCGAAGAGGCAGTGCACGGCGATGCCGCCGGCGAGCCAGTCGCGCACCTCGGCCGCGGCGGCGTCGAGCACACGGTCGATCGCGTTGTCGTCGTCGAACAGCGTCGCGCCGAAGTACAGCGCCCGACGTAACACGGGCATCGCGCTGCCCTCGGCAAGCACGTCCGCGGTGATGTCCGCCCACCGAGCGCCCGGACGTCGCAGCAGCGCCACCAGGGCGGCGGTCTCGGCCAAGCGATCTTCCGGCATGCCTTCGATCCTAGGAGCCGTAAGTGCCGGCGGCAGCGGTGCATGGACCACGACTGCTCCCCCCTTCGACCCATTCGCCCTTCAAGGGTATACGTGATCGAACGTGCGTTCGACAAGACCCGGGAACGGGAGGTGCCCCGGCCGTGCGTGGCCGGGGGCACCTGGATCGTTCGGCTTGTCGGGTCAAGAATTCCCGGGAAGTTTGGGAGTGCCTCCCCGAGATCAACTGTCTCCAGGAACTTTTGTCGCTTCGCATTCGACCTGGCGAGTTCTCATGCGTCGTGACGGCGGTGGTGGCGAGTTTCTTCGCCGATGTGGCGAACGAGATGATGTCGCGGTGCTTGAGACAGGGCCGAGGCGTTCGGGCCTCGATGAGTGGTTCGAGGTCATGTCCGCCGGCGAGGACGGTGCCGAGCAGCGGCCGCCATGGCAGGAGATGCCGGAGGTCGTCGATGGGCTGAGTCGGCCGGCGCGTTCCTTCCCGTCGAGCCGAGGGTCAGTGCGACTTCCCGGGTTGGCACTGGCCAGCCACGATGAGGCACCGGATCGAGTTCGAGTCCTGGGTCTAGCAGATCCACCTGATCGCCCTGGACTTCGGCCCGTCGGTCGTGGCAATGGTGTCGCAGCCATTCCGGCCGCACTGGATCGAGCGCGGAAGCACGGCGCGGCGACACGTCGCGGACTTCCTGATACGCATGGACGTCGGGGCAGGTGGTGCTGGGAGTTGCGGCCGGCCGAGGCCGTCCGGAACGCCGCCGAGCAGCAGCAGACCGCCCTGGCCCGTCAGGACGACAACGCCGACCGCCGGTACGAGGGTCTGCTCGCCGCCCTCGCCTGCGGCGGCTTCACCGCCACCGACGCCAGGCTCCCCCGGTGAGCGCCCACCGCCGTTCTCCGGATCCAGTCCGCTACGGCAAGTCCGACAACCGTTTGCTGCGGCTGGCACTGCTAGAGGAGTGGGAATGGCGCTGTTACTGGCGCGGCGAGCCGTTGACCTTCTCCACCGCGCAGATCGACCACATCATCCCGCGCACCGTGAAACCGCTCCGGCTCGCCGAGCTCATCGTGCAGCACCACCTACCCGCCGGCTTCGACCTGGACGCCCCGGCCAATCTCGGCCCGATCTGCGCGTACTGCAACAACGACAAGCGGAACCGCGACTACCTCGAAGCCCCTGCCGTGCACGCAAAACTGGACGACGCACGCCGGCGTGCGCCAGCGGTCGTCCGGCGGGTCAGGGCACACATGACGGCCGTCACGGTCGGTCGCGCGCTCATCGCCGCCGCCACTGCGGAGCTGACCGAACCGAAAGCCCGCGATGAGTTCCTGGAATACGCGCCTGCGGTCGTACAGACCCTCGCGCTGCTGGACGAGGACCGGGCCGATTTCGTCGTGCGCCGCGACGTCGTTCTTTGCCTCAGCGCTGAGATCCTGCGGGCGTCCTTCACCCTCGATGCGCGAGGTCGCGCGAGGTATGCGTGGGTGGAGGAGATCTGCGGCAGGGCCTGGCCGGAGCTCATCAAGGACGGCATGCGCGAGGTGGTCAGCGACGCGGAGGCATCGTTCGAGCAGGCCGTCCGTAACGAATGCGGCGACACCGCCGGCATCGTGTCCAGCGACACCGACGGTCTGACGGCCTCGATGGAGATCGCCGACGTCCGCCGCGACGGCAACCTGATGACATGCCAGGTGAGCGGGCAGCTGGAAGCTCGCTTCGACGCCCTCGTGCACGACGCCAACCCCGATGCCCCCGACTTCGACATCATCTACATGGAAGTGGAAGCGTACATGGAAATCCGGTTCCTGCTCACCGTGTCCTGGGATCTCACCGCAGCTCTCACTGAGCTCCCCGCCACCAATGTGGTCATCACCGGCGCCGACGCCAACGTCGGCGTCGACCGGAAGTTGAAATGACCGGGGCGAGCAGTCAACTCCCCGGGCGCCTGGCCACCGACCTTTGATTGTCCCCTCGCGCGTATGCGCTGACGAACAACACGTCGGCTTGGCTGATAGCGGCAGGGCTTGGACTGAGACCGCAACTCGCCCAGGCCTCACCGGTCGTGGCTCTCAAGCGGATCTTTCCGCTGGCGGTGCGGTGAGTTGCTCGACGTCAGCGATCAAGTCTCTGACCGACTGGTATCGGCTCGCGATGTCGTGCGCCGCGCACTTCTGCACGATGCGGCTCACCTCGTCGCCGGTCGTTGATAGCGACTCGCGGCCCGTGAAGATGTACGACAGCACCCAGCCGATGGCGTAGATCTCGTTGACAACCCCGTACAGCCGGAAGTCATGCAGGAGCGGGTCGCGTATGGTGCCACGCATCTCCGTCCGGGTCCGGGTGAACGTCGACGAAGGGTCCTTGACCAGACCGAAGTCCGATAGCTTCACCAGAACCGCGCCGCTCTCGTACACCTTCAGCAGCACATTCTGAAGGCTGATGTCGCGGTGCAGCAGAGGCTGGCTGTGCAGATAGCTGATCGCGTATAGGAACTGCAGCGCAATGCGCTTACGCGACGGGAAAGACAAATTATTGTTACGCCGCGCGATGAACGATCTCAGAGTGTCATTGCAGAACTCCATCCGATACTCGTTGCGGGCATCGTCGTACTGATATACATCGAGGATGTACGGGAAACTCAGCCGCTTCATCGTCTCGAACTCGTTCTTGAAACGGATTAAGTCGCGATCGCCGATCCCCTTCTTCGCGCGCTTGATCGCAAACTTAATGCCGTAGTCTGGGTCGATGTACGAGTACACGATCGCGTAAGACCCTTCCCCTTCCATCTTCAGGTTCGCAGGTCTGCGATCTTTCTTCAGCACGGTCGTCGTCGCCGTCCGGACGAACACGGGCTCGTATCGCACCAGCACGACCGGTTCGAAGTCCTCGGGGACGGTACTGCCGCCACCCATCGACAACCACGGCAGGCACCGGTCGACAGCCAGCCGGTAACGGTCGTCGAACCGCAGGGCGACGCCAGAGGCCTTCAACACCTGAAAGGCCTGGGCCAAGTCGTCGACCAGGGCGATCAACTGCCGGCTGTTATCCGCCCAATAGTGCCTGGTGCTTCGGGCTCTACCGTTGATGCTGTCGAAGTGCTCGGTCAACTGTTCGTGAAAGTACGCGAACATGGGTCCGAGTTCTGGGTCGTCGTACAAACGGGTGAAGGCCTGCGACGGGTTCTGGGCAGCGTACTTCTCCTTGAGGTCCGCCAGCATCAGATCCAAGGGTGTCATGGCCTCAGCTCACGCTCCGCTTTGCTTATCGCCTATCAGAACGCGCTACGGCGCTGTCCACCTGCGACCGGTGCTCGGCGCCAACGCGCGACCCGAAGGTAGTGTCTCGCAATCTGGTCGCGCCATCGTACCCGTGGAGCGGGCGTTGCCCGCTACGCAAGTGCTGGTCGCCGTTGTGATCCCGTGAATGTGGTGAATCTCCTCGATCACCTCGATGATGCGTGCGATCCGATGGTTGACCTTCCAGGTGGTGCGCTGAGGAGCCATCCGGTTCTTTGTCTTGTAGTCGCGCATGGTGACCACTTCGTAGGTCTCGCCGTTGGGCCGAGTCTTGGTCTCGCGCTTGATGCAGGCCGGCGTGAGACAAGCGAGGTCCTTGTCCCGCAATCCGCAGGTGGCTGCAAGGTAGTCCATGGCGTAGTAGACCAGCGCGCTCTGCCAGAAACGCAGTTCGTCGCGGACGGGCAGAAGCCGGCGGGCCCAGGCCGTGTTGCCAGTGCTGCCGGTCCGCGGAAATTCGGCAATTGGCAGGTCGCAAGGGTTTCCGCCGTCTTCGTCAAGGTCCTCGTTTCGCGGCATCGCGGTCGACAGTTCGCACGTCGTGCTGGCGACCGTCCCGGTCGATCCGCAAGGCGCCTTGGACGAACAGATCGACGAAGCCTGGGGTGATCGGGGTGCCACGGCTGCCGGTGCGGCGGCGCGGCTTCAGGCCCGCGATTGCTTGAACGCAGCGGCCGTTGGGCAAGTTGATGCGTTCGAGGTCGAACGGCAGCGGCACGTTGTAGGTGCGATGCAGGAACTCGTGGAATTGCTTGAGGGTGGAGCGCTGGGCCTGCCAGGTCGCTGAGGAAACCTGCGTGTCCTGGTCGTACTGCCCGGGCGCGTAGTAGGCGAGCAGGTCGTCTTCATCGGCAACGAATACGTCGCTGCGGTGCTCGGCGGGGTCGATGCGGTGTCGCACGACGCGTAGGTACTCGATCCAGGCGGCAAGTCGGCGAGCGTGTGCGACGGTCGTGTCCATCACCGGTCGTCGCTGGTGCTTGCGATGGAGCCAATGCGACGCGGCCGTATCGTAGCGACCGTCGACGAGGATGGACGGACTGTCGACGTGCTCGACACGTAACGACGGCTCGCCGAGCATTTACTCGAGCAGTTCACGATCGACAGGGCACGGCCGGACGACGCTCACCGACATGTCCGCTCCTTCCCCGTACGCCCAAAGCAGATGCCTCCCACCCGGATTCGGGTGGGAGGCATCTGTTGTAGAGCTTCACCAGGAGCGATGTCAAACAGTGATTCCTCTTAGGAATCAGCCACAGGAGACATGCCTGAACTTCCCGGTTTCAGCTGCAGCCGCTGGTGGAGCCGCAGCCCTCGCAGACGTAGCAGCTGCCGGCGGGGCGCATCTTCGTGCCGCAGGTGAAGCACAGCGGCGCGTCGGCGGCCTTGCCTTGGACCAGTTCGAGCAGTTCCGTGGAGGAGCCGATGCGGCGCGGGGTCTCGATCTCGACTGGCTTCGAGGCGGTCGCGGGCTTCTCCGCGGCGGCCGGCTTCACCACCGGGGCCGAGTTTCGCATCTCGGTGAGGTCGACGTCGGACTCGCCGCCGCCGGCCTCGGCGCGCAGCTGGGCCGCGCGCTCCGCCGAGGTCAGGATGCCCAGCTCCGAGCGGGTGTCGAAGTCGAGGAAGTCCAGCGCCAGGCGGCGGAAGATGTAGTCCATGACCGAGCTCGCCAGGCGGATGTCCGGGTCGTCGGTCATGCCGGCCGGCTCGAAGCGCATGTTGACGAACTTCGAGACGTAGGTCTCCAGCGGCACGCCGTACTGCAGGCCGATGGAGATCGCCACGGAGAACGCGTCCATGACGCCGGCGAGGGTGGAACCCTGCTTCGACATCTTGAGGAAGACCTCGCCGAGGCCGTCGTCCGGGTAGGACGAGGCGGTCAGGTACCCCTCGGCGCCGGCGACCGAGAACGACACGGTCGAGCCGGGCCGCTTCTTCGGCAGCCGCTTGCGCACCGGGCGGTACTCGATCACCTTCTCGTTCTTGACGACCTCCTGGACGGCCGGCTCGGGCTCGGCGTCCTTCTTCTTCGACACGGCCGACAGCGGCTGGCCGACCTTGCAGTTGTCGCGGTAGATCGCCAGTGCCTTGAGGCCGAGCTTCCAGCCCTGGTAGTAGATCTCCTCGACGTCCTCGACGCTGGCCGCCTCCGGCATGTTGACCGTCTTGGAGATGGCGCCGGAGATGAACGGCTGGATCGCCGCCATCATCCGCACGTGGCCCATCGGGGCGATGGTCCGCTCGCCCATCGCGCAGTCGAACACGCTGTAGTGCTCGATGCGCAGGCCCGGGGCGTCGACGACGTGGCCATGCGACGAGATGTGCTCGACGATCGCCTCGACCTGCTCCTCCTGGTAGCCCAGGGTGCGCAGGGCCCGCGGCACGGTCTGGTTGACGATCTGCATCGAGCCGCCGCCGACGAGCTTCTTGAACTTGACCAGGGCCAGGTCGGGCTCGACGCCGGTGGTGTCGCAGTCCATCATCAGGCCGATGGTGCCGGTCGGGGCGAGGACGCTGGCCTGCGAGTTGCGCCAGCCGTTCTTCGCCCCGATCTCGTTGCCCAGGGCCCACTGCGCCGTCGCCGCGTCCTTGATCGCGGCGTCGACGGCGCCCACGCTGCCGATGGCGTCGTTCGCGGCCGCGTGCTTGTGCATGACCCGCTGGTGCGCGGAGGCGTTGCGGGCGTAGCCGTCGTACGGTCCGACGACGCCGGCCAGCTCGGCCGAGCGGCGGTAGGCGGTGCCGGTCATCAGGCTGCTGATCGTCGCCGCGACGGCCCGGCCGCCATCGGAGTCGTACGCCAGGCCGCTGGCCATGAGCAGCGCGCCCAGGTTGGCGTAGCCGATGCCGAGCTGACGGTACGCGCGGCTGGTCTCGCCGATCTTCTCGGTCGGGAAGTCGGCGAAGGAGATCGAGATGTCCATCGCGGTGATGACGAGCTCGACGGACTTGACGAACTTCTCGACGGCGAACGTGCCGTCGGCGTTGAGGTACTTGAGCAGGTTCAGCGAGGCCAGGTTGCAGCTGGAGTTGTCCAGGTGCATGTACTCGCTGCAGGGGTTGGAGGCGGTGATGCGGCCGGTCTCCGGGCAGGTGTGCCAGTCGTTGATCGTGTCGTCGTACTGGATGCCGGGGTCGGCACACTCCCACGCGGCCTGGGCGAGCTTGTGGAACAGCTCCTTGCCCTTGACGGTGGAGATCACGGTGCCGTCGAGGCGGGAGCGCAGCCCGAACTCGGTGTCGTCCTCGACCGAGCGCATGAACTCGGCGGAGACTCGCACCGAGTTGTTGGCGTTCTGGTACTGGACGCTGACGATGTCCTTGCCACCGAGGTCCATGTCGAAGCCGGCGTCGCGCAGCGCGCGGATCTTGTCCTCTTCGCGCGCCTTGGTCTCGATGAACTCCTCCACGTCCGGGTGGTCGACGTCGAGGATCACCATCTTGGCCGCACGCCGGGTGGCGCCGCCGCTCTTGATGGTGCCGGCGGACGCGTCGGCGCCGCGCATGAACGACACCGGGCCGCTGGCGGTGCCGCCGCTGGACAGCAGCTCCTTGGAGGAGCGGATCCGCGACAGGTTGACGCCGGAGCCGGAGCCGCCCTTGAAGATCAGGCCCTCCTCCTTGTACCAGTCGAGGATCGAGTCCATCGAGTCGTCGACGGCGAGGATGAAGCAGGCGCTGACCTGCTGCGGCGACGGCGTGCCGACGTTGAACCAGACCGGCGAGTTGAAGCTGAACACCTGGTGCAGCAGCATCCAGGTCAGCTCCTGGCCGAACACCTCGGCGTCGTGGTCGGTCGCGAAGTAGCCGTGCGCCTGCCCGGCCCGCTGGTAGATCGACACCACGCGGTCGATCAGCTGGCGCAGCGACTGCTCGCGCGCCGGGCTGCCGACCGCACCACGGAAGTACTTGGTGGTGACGATGTTGGCGGCGTTGACGCTCCACGTCGCCGGGAACTCGACCCCCCGCTGCTCGAAGTTGATCGAGCCGTCCCGCCAGTTCGTCATGACGATGTCGCGGCGCTCCCACGCCACCTCGTCATACGGGTGTACACCCTCGGTCGTCCAGACCCGCTCGACCCTCAGCCCCTCCCGCTGGTCCTTGCGTGCCGACGCCTTCGTCTTCGTCTCCCCCGCCACCGGCGGCCCCCTCATCAGCGTTGTGTCGTTCGTCGTGCGTGATCGTTCGCGGCCGGGCGACTTCGCACCGTCCGCGGGTGATCTCTTCCCTTATTCGGTACCGCGTGTTGCCGGCGCCGCGCCTCAGCCCGACCCGCGCGCCAGGCGCGAGGCCCCACTGGTGCTCAGCGCCCCGTCGGCCAGCTCGCCGGCGCGGGTGGCCGGGGCCGGCGGCCCCTCCCCCTGCTGCTGGTCCGGCTTCGCCGGCGCCGGCTGCGCGTCCGTCTTCGGCGCGCCCGCCCGCAGCGCCGCGATCTCGCGCTCGAAATCGCTCAGCGAGTCAAACGATCGGTACACACTGGCGAAACGCAGGTAAGCGACCTCATCGAGGTCCCGCAGCGGTGTCAGGATGGCCAGGCCGACCTCGTGGCTGGGCAACTCGGCGGCACCCCGGGCACGGACCGTCTCCTCGACCTTCTGCGCGAGCAGCGCGATGGCGTCCTCGTCGACCGGCCGGCCCTGGCACGCCTTGCGCACCCCGGCGATGATCTTCGATCGGCTGAACGGCTCCGTCACCCCGCTGCGCTTGACCACGGCGAGCACGGCCTCCTCGACGGTCGTGAACCGCCGCCCGCACTCCGGGCAGGAGCGACGCCGCCGGATGATCTGACCATCCTCGGCCTCGCGGGAGTCGACCACCCGCGAGTCGGCGTGCCGGCAGTACGGGCACCGCATCTCGATGGACCTCTCTCCATGGTACGCCGGACAAATCCGCGCAAAAGGGCATGCCAAGTCCGGCGAGCTCCCTCCGAGGCGGGCTCCGCCGGATATCTACGTTCGGTGATGGGCGACTGCCGGATCCACAAGTTATGGACGACTTACACCCCTGTAACTACTACATCTAGGGGGTAGACGCTATGCCGACGCCTACGCCGACGCAAGTCGAACGTGGATCCCGACACGTTCGTGTAGCACGCGTCTCACCGGGCCGTGCGGTGCGGCCACGGGATCACCGCAGGTCAGCGCGTGCGGGGCAGGATCAGCCGCTGCCCGGCGTCGATACCGTAGCCGTCCAGCTTGTTGAGACGGCGGATCTCCTCGACCATGGCGTCACGCCCCCGCCGCCCGCGGCGCTCACTCGCGATGCCCCAGAGCGTGTCGCCCGGCTGGACGATGACGGTCGGCGCCGGCCCCGGCGGGTCGGCGGCCTGCCCCGGCGCGGCGACGAGCGCGACGAGCCCACCGGCGAGCGCGAGCAGGAAGCAGAACAGCACGACCCGGCCACGCCGAGTGAGGCGGATCGGCGCCGCATCGTGCCCGTTTGCGGCCTTCCGTCCCATGTCAGCCCTCATTTCCGCACACCCGTTCGATAGAACAGTCGTACGATTGTGTATCAGAGCAGGGGATCCGTGTCGAGCGGACTCGCCGAAAAATTGACGCGCCACGTAGTACAGATGTTTGAAACTGTCGTACCTCGGCGATACGGTGATCCACACACGATCAATCGCCTTTGATCGGGAATACGGAACTGTGCGACAACCGGCTCCCCCGCACCCGCGGGAAGCCCGGGTGACGGACCACCCGACGGCCCGTCAGCAGGCGCGGCGCCAGCCCGCTCCTGCCAACACGAGGGAGGACTACGTGTCAGCCGACGACCGCACCGACGCATCCGCAAGCGAGCCGGACGAGACCATCGACGGCCCTGGCGCCGAGGTCACCGCCATCGCCGGCCGCTCCAGCACGAAGCGCGCCACCCGCCGCCGCGGCGGCGAGCCGGAGATGCGCGCGGTCACGGCGGTGGTCAGCGCCTTCCCCGACCTCTTCGCCGCCGACCTGACCGTCCGCCAGCGCCGCATCCTCGAGTTCATCCGCTCTGCCGTTGAGCGCAACGGCTACCCGCCGAGCGTGCGCGAGATCGGCGAGGCCGTGGGTCTCGTCTCGCCGTCGAGCGTCGCTTACCAGCTCAAGGAGCTCGAGCGCAAGGGCTACCTGCGCCGCGACCCCAACCGCCCGCGCGCCGTCGACGTCCGCCCGCCGAGCGAGCTGGTCTCGGTCGATGAGGAGGCCGCGCGCGCCGCCCGCCCCGCCCCCGCATTCGTGCCGGTCCTGGGCCGCATTGCCGCCGGCGGCCCGATCCTGGCCGAGCAGGCCGTCGAGGACGTGTTCCCGCTCCCCCGCGAGCTGGTCGGCGAGGGCACCCTCTTCATGCTCCAGGTCAAGGGCGACTCAATGCTCGACGCCGCGATCTGCGACGGCGACTGGGTCGTCGTGCGGCAGCAGCCCAACGCCAACAACGGCGAAATCGTGGCCGCCATGCTCGACGGCGAGGCCACCGTGAAGACATACCGCAACCGCGACGGCCACGTCTGGCTGATGCCCCAGAACGCCGCCTTCGACCCCATCGCCGGCGACCACGCCACGATCCTGGGCCGCGTCGTAACGGTGGTCCGCCGCATCTGACGCCCACACCCCCGCCGACGCCGCCCAGTTCGCACCTGCGCGGCCGACAACCACGGCAGCGCACAACGCCATAGCTCGCACCCGTTCCCGGCAGGCCGCAGGTCGCGGTTGGCCGGGGCGGCGCCGAACTCGTTGCTGAACCCTTCGGCGAGCACGCGATCGAGCGTGACGGCGGCGCCTTGGACGAACTCATCGGCGATCAGCCCCGCGGCCCGATGTCGCTCTACGACGGGACGCTGAGCACGAAGTACGGCAACAAACAGCGGTGCAGGCGGTAGGCAGGGCTGCCACGGGCAGGACGACAGCGCTGGGCCAGGGACCTCAGGGGCCTGAGCTGCGTCCGGGCAGACCCCGAGCCGCCTCGGCAGGGCTACGACGGGCGCGACAGCACCGCAGGGCCAGGCACCGACCCGGCAGGACCCAGCCCGCGTCGGGCAGCAGCCAGGTAAGGCGGCGGCCAGGTCGGGCGGGGCAGAGAGCCGAACAGGGCCGGCCCGCGGCGGCGCAGGCCGGCGGAGCGTGCCGCTGTGGGCAAACTCGGGCTGCGGCAGGTCACCCGGCCAGGCCGGAAACCGGCAGCCACCGGCCAGACGGACACGCGCCGACGCCGAGAGGCTGGGTGTCGCGCACGGGCGCAAACGCGCCAGGCGGGCACGCGCCGACGCCGACGGGCGGCGTGGCATACGCGGACGCCAGCGGCCAGGGGCACGCGCCGTCGCCAGGGACAGAGTGACGCGCTGGCGCTGGACGGCCAGGCGGGCACGCGCCGACGGGCGGGGTGGCATACGCGGACGCCGGCGGCCAGGCGCGCGCGCCGTCGCCAGGGACAGAGTGACGCGCTGGCGCTGGGCGGCGAGGCGGGCACGCCAACGGCCGAGGCGAGCAGGGGCGAACGCTACGAGGCAGGCGCAGAACAAGCAGCGGCGCGGGCCGTGTCAGCGGTGTGGGGCGTAGCCGCGGTCGTAGCCGCCGCGCTGGTCGTGCGCGGACGGTGGGGGGCCCTCGGCGTAGCCCCGCGCGGACTGCGGGCCGTAGCCGCCCCTCGGCACACCGCCGCCGGGGCCGCCACCGTAGGCGTTACCGCCACCCGAGCCACCATCCGAGCCGCCACCGTAGGCGTTGCCGCCGCCCGAGCCACCGCCTGGGCCGCCGCCATAGGCGTTGCCGCCACCGCCTGGGCCGCCGCCGTACGCGTTACCGCCACCGCCCGAGCCGCCGCCTGGGCCGCCGTAGACGTCGCCGGCGCCGCCTGGGCCGCCCACGTTGCCTGGACCGCCGCCGTAGACGTTGCCACCACCGCCCGGGCCGCCGCCGTAGACATTGCCACCACCGCCGGCCGGGCCGGCCGAGCCGCCACCGTAGGCGTTGCCGCCGCCCGAGCCACCGCCTGGGCCGCCATAGACGTTGCCGCCGCCACCGGCCGGGCGGGATTGCGGGCCTGAGGACTGGCGGCCGCCGCCGTAGACGTTGCCGCCGCCGGCCGAACCGCCGGAGCCTCCGGAACCGCCAGGGCCACTGCGGCCACCCCGGCCACCGCGGCCGCCGCGCGGGCTGCCGGGACCACCGCGGCCGCCGCGCGGGCCGCCGGGACCGTAGGGGTCGTCAGCGGCGAAGAGGTCGTCGGGGCCGAAGGAGCCGTTGCCGTACGCACCCACCGGGGCCGACCTCGCAAGGTCGCCGGGCACGGCGTCGGACTGCCCTCGGACGGAGCCGGTGTTCGGACTGTTCGGGCCGTTCGGGCCGGCGGCACGGGCCGCTCGGGCGCGGCGGATGCCAATCACGCCGGCGATCACCAGGCCCAGGCCCAGGACGCCGATGAAGGCGACCGCGTAGGTGATGTCCTGCAGAGTGAGGGACTTCATGAAGCTCTGGTCCTTCGCCTTGGGCGACGGGATGCCGTTGCCATCGCCGTTGCCGACCGAGGTGTCGGTCGGTGTGTACTTCAGCAGCGGCGCCTTGTTCGGGGATTCCACGTCGGAAGCGGTGATGTAGTGCTTGCCGTCCGGTGTGTAGGTGATCGCCTCGCCCTGGGGCTCGTTGGGCAGCGGGGTGATGCGCGGCTTGCCCGTCGTGATCGCCTTGACCACGTCGCCGTCGGGGACGTCGAACTCGTAGGCGTCGGAATAGGTGCGCACGACGACCTTCGAGCCGTCCGGGGATGACGCGGCGCCGGTGACCAGCTTCCAGCCCAGCATGCTCAGCGGATTGGGGGTCTTCGTCTCCTGGGCGGTGAAGGTGCCGACCTTCTTGAGCTTGACGGTCTTGTCGGGCTCCAGGGGGCCCTCCGACACCCACACCTCGCTCGGCGGCGCCTTGGTGATGATGATCGGCAGGCCGTCGCCGTTGATCAGCAGGGCCTCGGCGTCGTGCTTCTTGCCATCGGGGTAGGCCAGCCGGTTGATGGTGGGCTGCTTCGCGCCGTCGGCCAAGGTCCAGATCGCGACCGTCGGGCGCGGGTCCTTCGAGCCGCCGCTGGCCTCGTCGTTGTCGCCGATGTCGGCGATGTAGAGCGTGCCGTTCTTGTCCATGGCGGCGTCTTCGGGATCGAGCGCCCTCGTCGGGTAGTTGATCGTGTTGATGAGCTTGCAGGCGTTGTCGAGGACGAAGATCTTCGGCTTGCCGGGGGGCGGTTGGCTGTCCTGGATGGCGTAGTAGCCGGTCTGCGTGGCGACCAGGCCGGAGATCTCGCTGACTTCCTTCGAGCTGGGCGTGCAGACGACGGTGCCGGGCGACGGGTCGGTCGCGGGTGACGGTGCGTGAGCCGCGGCCGGTGCGGGGACCCCAGCCGATAAACCGATCGCTGCGGCCGCACTGAACACCACCCGTCGTCGCATCGCACAAGTTTGGCAGAGCCGGACCAGGATTGGGGCCGCCCGGTCCGGCTGTCACTCCAAGTAATCGATCGATGCGATGCTACGTAATCACACGGCGTAGGGTGCGAGTTCGGCGGCGAGGCTCTCTGTCACCCGGGCGCGCAGCCGCGTGCCCTCGGCCAAGTGCGAGGTCTCCAGGACCTCGCCGATCGAGTGCACCCGCGCGACCAGGTCGCCACGCTCATACGGCACCACGGCCGTCAGCTCGATCGCCGGCCACGGCAGCCGGCGCTCGATCGCGGCCCGCACGTCCTCGATGCCGGCGCCGGTGCGCGCGGAGGCGAAGACCGCCTCGGGCCACAGCCGCTTGAGGCGCAGCTGGGTCTCCTCGTCGGCCGCGTCCAGCTTGTTGATCACCAGTAGCTCCGGCACGGCGTCGGCGCCGACCTCGGCCAGCACCTCGCGGACCGCCCTGACCTGAGCCTCGGGGTCCGGGTGCGAACCGTCGACGACGTGCAGTACGAGATCTGCCTCGGCGACCTCTTCGAGGGTGGACCGGAATGCCTCGACCAGCTGGTGGGGCAGGTGGCGGACAAACCCGACCGTGTCGGACAGCGTGTAGATGCGCCCGTCCGCGGCCCGGGCCCGCCGGGTGGTGGTGTCCAGGGTGGCGAACAGCGCGTCCTCGACCAGCACGCCCGCCCCGGTCAGCCGGTTGAGCAGGCTGGACTTGCCGGCGTTGGTGTAGCCGGCGATGGCCACCGCGGGCACCCGGTTGCGCCGGCGGGTGGCGCGCTTGGTGTCGCGGATCGTCGCCATCGCGGCGATCTCGCGCTTGAGCCGTGCGATGCGGGTGCGGATGCGCCGCCGGTCGATCTCCAGCTTGGTCTCACCGGGACCGCGCAGGCCGACGCCGCCGTTGCCGCTGGCGGAGCCACCGGCCTGCCGGCTGAGCGCCTCGCCCCAGCCCCGCAGGCGCGGCAGGAAGTACTGCAGCTGCGCCAGCTCGACCTGGGCCTTGCCCTCCTTGCTCTTGGCGTGCTGGGCGAAGATGTCCAGGATCAGCGCCGTGCGGTCGATGACCTTGACGTTGACCTGCGACTCCAGTGTGCGCAGCTGCGACGGGGACAGCTCGCCGTCGCAAATGACGGTGTCCGCGCCGCTGCTGGCCACCACGGCGCGCAGCTCCTGGACCTTGCCCCGGCCGATGAAGGTGGACGGGTCGGGCCGGCCACGGCGCTGGATGAGGCCGTCGAGCACCTGGGAGCCGGCCGTCTCGGCGAGCGCGGCCAGCTCGGTCAGCGAGTTCTCGGCGTCGGTGACGCTGCCCTCGGTCCACACGCCGACCAGCACGACGCGCTCCAGGCGCAGCTGCCGATACTCGACCTCGGTGATGTCGGAGAGCTCGGTGGACAGCCCGGCGACGCGCCGCAGGGCGTGCCGCTCCTCGAGTTCGAGATCGCCGTCGTCAACGAAATCCTCGAACTCCTCTGCGTCCGCGTCGTAGGCGTCTGCGGAAAAGCTCGTTCGTGCGCGCAAGATGATCTCCTCGGTGAAGCTACGTCAACCCTGCAATCCTGACACTTCACGCCGCCTAAGGCACTTGATATTGGCGGTACCGTATCGACGTGCCGCAATCCGGGCACACCGGGTGGCCGGGCGGGTGATCGCCGGGGTGAGAATGGGCTCGTGACACCTGCCACACACAGACTGCCCAGCGCCGGGTTCTCCATCACTATCCGTGTCTCCGTCATCGCCGACGCCTCGGCCATCGGCCGCCTGACCACCGCGGTCGGCGAGGCCGGCGGAATCGTCACGGCGGTCGACGTCGTCGACTCCGACAGCGCCACCGTCGTGGTCGACCTCACGTGCGACACCGCCGACTCCTCCCACGCCGAGCAGGTCGTGGCCGGCCTCGAGAAGCTCGACGGGGTCGACGTGCGCAAGGTCTCCGACCGCACGTTCCTGCTGCACCTCGGCGGCAAGATCGAGGTCGCGCCGAAGGTCGCGCTGCGTAACCGCGACGAGCTCTCCCGCGCCTACACGCCCGGCGTTGCCCGCGTGTGCCTGGCGATCGCCGAAAACCCGGACGATGCCCGGCGCCTGACCATCAAACGCAACACGGTCGCCGTGGTCACCGACGGCTCGGCGGTGCTCGGCCTCGGCAACATCGGGCCCTACGCCGCGATGCCGGTCATGGAGGGCAAGGCCGCCCTGTTCAAGCGCTTCGGCGGGGTGGACGCCTGGCCGGTCGTGCTCGACACTCAGGACACCGAAGAGATCATCTCGATCGTGCGGGCGATCGCCCCGGCGTACGGCGGGATCAACCTCGAGGACATCGCCGCCCCTCGCTGCTTCGAGATCGAGGAGCGGCTGCGCGAGGAGCTGGACATCCCGGTGTTCCACGACGACCAGCACGGCACCGCGATCTGCGTGCTGGCCGCGCTCACCAACGCGCTGCGCGTGGTGGGCAAGCCGATCAGCCAGGTCCGGGTCGTCGTCAGCGGCGCCGGCGCGGCCGGTACGGCGATCATGAAGCTCCTGCTGCGCCAAGGCGTCGGCGACGTGATCGCCACCGACCGGCCGGGCGCGCTGCACCGCGGCATGACCGGGCTGTCAGCCGCCTGGCAGTGGCTGGTGAACAACACCAACAAGGACAACTACTCCGGCGACCTGCGCGGGGCGCTGCGCGGGGCCGACGTCTTCATCGGGGTGAGCGCGCCCAACCTGCTCACCGGCGACGACATCGCCACGATGGCGCCCGGCTCGATCGTGTTCGCGCTGGCCAACCCCGACCCGGAGGTCGACCCGCGGGAGGCGCGCGAGCACGCCGCGATCGTCGCCACCGGCCGCTCCGACCAGCCCAACCAGATCAACAACGTGCTCGCGTTCCCCGGCGTGTTCCGGGGCATGCTCGACGCGCAGGCCCGCGAGTTCACCGACGAGATGGCCCTGGCCGCGGCGCGGGCGATCGCCGACACGGTGGGCGAGGACAAGCTCAACCCGACGGTGATCGTGCCGAGCGTGTTCGACGCGCGGGTCGCCCCCGCCGTCGCGGCGGCGGTGCGGGCCGCGGCCAAGGGTCCCCAGCTGGACTCGATGCCCGACGGGGTCACGCCCGGCGGCGGGCCCGCGGTCCGGTAGCCCCGGGCCCGCGGCAGGCCCCAAGCGCGGGCCTCAGAGGCGGGCCTCAGGAGTAGGTGGGAGCGAGCTGCCGGATGGCCTGCGCGTCGACGTCGCCGTGAGCGACGATGACCGCAGGCCCCCGCAGCAGGAACTCCGTCGGCGTCGCGGTGACGGTGAGCCGGCCGCCGAGCACGTCGACCACGACCACGCCGCCGTCGAGGCCCGCGTGGTGCAGCGCCTCGGCGGCCACCGCGCACGCGCCGGACCCGCACGACTGGGTCTCCCCGGAGCCGCGCTCGTACACCCGCATCCGCCGGTACAGGTCGGCGCCCGCGGGGGCTGGGCCCACGGCGGCGAACTCGACGTTGACCCCCGCCGGGAAGATCAGCTCGTCGACCGCCGGCGCGCGGGTCAGGTCGAGCCGCTGCAGGGTGGGCTCGTCGACGGCGCAGACCAGGTGCGGGTTGCCCACGTCGACCGCCGTGCCGGTGAAGCTCGCCTCACTGGTGACGGCCTCGCTGCGCACGTAGACCCGCGGCAGCGGCATCCCGGCCGAGATCTCCTCGCCCATGGTGACCGGCACCACACCCGCGCGGGTGACCAGGTCGAACGTGCCCTCCGGGTCGACCAGTCCGGCCTCGGCGAGGTATCGCGCGTAGACCCGCACCCCGTTGCCGCACATCTCCGCCTGCGAGCCGTCGGCGTTCCAGTAGTCCATGAACCACTCCGCGCCGGCGGCGGACGCCTCGGCGTCAGGGTGAGCGGCGCTGCGCACGACGCGCAGCACGCCGTCGGCGCCGATGCCGCGGCGCCGGTCACACAGGGCGGCGACGAGGGCCGGGGTCAGCGGCAGGGTGCCATCCGGGTCGGGCAGGATGACGAAGTCGTTGCCCGTGCCGTGGCCTTTCGCGAAGCGCATGGCGTCAATCTTGCCGCACGGCGCTCAGGGCCGCGTCGGTGATGTCCGCCGCGGCGCCGTCGAGCCAGCGGATCCGCCCGTCCCGGCGGAACCAGGACCGCTGCCTGCGCACGAAGCGCCGGGTGGCGCGCGCGGTCTCCGCCCGCGCCTCGTCCTGCCCGCACAGTCCGTCCAGATGATTCATGATTTGGCGGTACCCCAGGGCGCCGCCGGCCGTGCGCCCCTCCCGCAGCCCGGCGTGTAGCAGCCCGCGCACCTCCTCGACGAAGCCGGCCGCCCACATCGCGTCCACCCGCGCCTCGATCCGCGCGTCGAGCACGGCGGTGTCGACATCGACGCCGAGGTGCACCGCGTCGTACACCGGGCGCGGCTGCGGCAGCGCCGCGGTGAACGCCGTGCCGGTGAGCGCGTTGACCTCCAGGGCCCGCACGATCCGGCGGCCGTTGCTGGGCAGGATCCGCCCGGCGGCGATCGGGTCGGCGGCCTTCAGCCGGGCGTACAGGGGCGCCGGCCCCGCCTCGGCCAGCTCCCGTTCCAGCTCGGCGCGCAGGCCTGGGTCGGTGCCCGGGAAGTCGAAGTCCTCGAGCACCGCCCGGACGTACAGGCCCGAGCCGCCGACGAGCAGCGGCACCCGGCCGCGGGCGGTGATGTCGTCGATCGCGGCGCGGGCCAGGCGCTGGTAGACCGCGACGCTGGCGGGCTCGGTGACGTCCCAGATGTCCAGGACGTGGTGCGGCACGCCGCCCCGCTCGGCGGGGGTGAGCTTGGCGGTCCCGATGTCCATCCCGCGGTACAGCTGCATGGAGTCGGCGTTGACGACCTCGCCGCCGAGGGCCTCGGCTAGGCGCAGGCTCAGTGCGGACTTGCCCGCCGCCGTGGGCCCGACGACGGCGAGGACCCTGTTCATCAAGAATTCACCTTCGGTTACTGCCAGGTTGCCACGAAGTAGCCGACGCCATACGGGGCCGCTTCGTACAGCAGCTCACCGGTCATCTTCCGGTCGCCGTCCTGGCAGGCGCCGGCCAGCACCTGCCAGGGCGCCCGGCCCGCGACCAGCAGCTCCTCGGCCTCGCCCGGGTCGATCGCGGCCAGCGCGGCGGCGTCGGCCCCGGCCAGGGCGGCCGCCACGGCGGCGTCGAAGGGCTCGGCACGGGCGTCGAAAAAGCCGGGAGCCTTCTCGGTACGGCAGGACGACCCGTCGCCGAGCACCAGCAACCCGACGCGCTCGGCCTGCCCGGCCAGCGCCCGGCCGAGCCGCGCGCACTCCGCGGGCGGGGCGTCGACGGCGACGCTCTGGAAGTCTGCGGCGTGCGGGGCGAGCCACGCGCCGATCAGCAGGCTCAGCGGGAGCTGCTCGCCGGACGGGTCGCCGACCGGCAGATCGATGCCCCAGGGGGACAGGGTTCCCCCGAACGGCGGCTGACGGCGTACCGTCGTGGTATCGGAACCGACGACGATGAGCGAGTCGACCGAGGCGTTCGTCAGGTGCGCCACTGCGGCGCGGCAGGCAACCCGCAGGTCGTCGAGCTCGGCGGCCGCCCCGGCGGCCACCTCCGGCACGAGTAGTGGTGGATGTGGGCAGACCGCGGCGGCGACGAGTGACACGGCCTAACGTTATCGGGGAAGGTCGCTGCGCAGCCGTGCGACCCATGAATGGCACCGGAATGGTCACGGTTCGGCCGCAGGCACTCGACCGGCCCCGGGGCACACCTGTGAGAATGCCCTGGGGAACTTTGCTGTGCGATGGCGGCGTAACGGTGGGATACCCGATCCTGCCGGCGCCGGGAGCGAGGATGGGCAGATGAGCGACCCTATGGAGTTTGGACGGATCGACGCCGACGGCAACGTCTTCGTGAAGACGGCCGCCGGTGAGCGGGCCATCGGGTCCTGGCAGGCAGGAACACCCGAGGAGGGCTTGGCCCACTTCGCGCGCCGGTTCGCCGACCTGGTGACCGAGGTCGACCTGATCGAGGCTCGGCTGGGCAGCGGCGCCGCCGATGCCGGCCATTCACTGTCCACCATTCGCCGCCTGCGCAGCGGCCTCGACGAGGCACACGTCGTCGGTGACATCGACGGGCTCGCCGCCCGCCTCGAAAAGCTCACCTCGGTGGCGGAGGAGAAAGCCGGCGCCGCCCGGGCCGCCCGCGACGCGGCGCGCGCCGAGGCCCTCGCTCGCAAGACCACCCTGGTCGAGGAGGCCGAGGCGATCGCCGCCGAGGCGACCGGCTGGAAGACGGCCGGCGACCGGCTCAAGGAGATCCTCGACGAGTGGAAGTCGATCCACGGCGTCGAGAAGAAGGCCGAGAGCGAGCTCTGGAAGCGCTACGCGGCCGCCCGCGACGCCTTCACCCGCCGCCGGGGCGCGCATTTCGCGACCCTCGACGCGAGCCGCAAGCAGGCCCAGGGCCGCAAGGACGAGCTCGTCGCCGAGGCCGAGTCGCTGTCGGAGTCCACGGAGTGGAACGCGACGGCCGCCCGGCTCAAGGAGCTCATGACCGAGTGGAAGTCCGCCCCGCGCGCCGCGAAGGACACCGAGCAGAAGCTCTGGGAGCGGTTCCGGGCCGCGCAGGACGCCTTCTTCAAGCGGCGCAGCGAGGTCTTCTCGGCCCGCGACGCCGAGTTCAAGGGCAACCTCGACCGCAAGCAGGAGCTGCTCGTCCAGGCCGAGGCGCTCGACATCGACGGCGACCCGAAGGGCGCGCAGAACAAGCTCCGCGAGATCCAGGGCGCCTGGCACGACGCGGGCCGGGTGCCGCGCGAGGCGCAGGCCGGCCTGGACCGCCGCCTGCGCGCGGTCGAGGACAAGGTGAAGTCCGCGATGGACGCGGCGTGGCGGCGCACCCCGCCCGAGGCGAGCCCCCTCCTCGCGCAGATGCGCGAGCAGGTGGCGCGGGCGGAGCAGCAGCTGGCGAGCGCCCAGGCCGCGGGCGACCAGCGTCGCATCAAGGATGCCGAGAAGGCCCTGGAGTCGAAGCGCAAGTTCCTGGCGATGGCGGAGCACACCGGCTGACGGACTTCTGCAGTGACGGGCAGAGTCCCCGTCCGACATAGAAAAGTTGACCACTACACGCCGCCTGCGTGTAGTGGTCAACGCATTTCCGGCTCCAGTTCGCCCAGCTCAGGGACCGGTTCCGAACCGGCACGGGTCCCCACCGGGCCGGACAGGTGCCCGCCAGCCGAGCGCGCCGCCGATCGGCGTCGAGCAGCCATCATGGTCTTCATGATCACGGAGTGAAAATGCACAAAAAGCAGCACGTTCACTCCGTGATCATGGAGGACCCCGCGCGTCGTGGACGCCAGGCGCATGATCACGGAAACGTTGCTCTCCGGCTGCCGCTACCCGCGCGGGTCTCACGCCCGGCGGCGGTTCGTCAGCAGTGGGAGGCGGGCTGCGGTGGTGGTGAGCCGATCGACGGCATGCCCAGGGACACGCCAGGGGTGCGGGTGACCCGGCCGGCCTCCCACGCGTCGCCCGCGCGGGTGCGGCGGTGCGCGACGAGCGGGCCGTCGGCGTTGAGATGGTGCGGCGCGGCGTAGGTGACCGTGGTGTGCACGATGTCGCCGGGGCGGATGCCCGCGTCCGGGTCGGCGGCGAAGTGCACCAGCCGGCCGTCGCGGGCGCGGCCCGAGAGGCGGCCCGTCGCGGTGTCCTTGCGGCCCTCGCCGACTGCGGCCAGGACCTCCAGCGTGGAGCCCACGAGCCGCTTGTTCTCCGCCCAGCTGATCTCCTCCAGCGTGGCGATCAGGCGCTCATACCGCTCCTGCACTACCGGCTTCGGCACCTGCTCGTCCATCGTGGCGGCCGGGGTGCCGGGACGCTTGGAGTACTGGAAGGTGAAGGCGCTGGAGTAGCGGGCCGCCCGGACCACCTCGAGGGTCTGCTCGAAGTCGGCGTCGGTCTCACCCGGGAAGCCGACGATGATGTCGGTGGTGATCGCGGCGTCCGGCATCGCGGCGCGGACCTTGTCGATGATGCCGAGGTACTTCTCGGCGCGATACGAGCGGCGCATCGCGCGCAGCACGGCGTCGGAGCCGGACTGCAGCGGCATGTGCAGCGAGTGGCAGACGTTCGGCGTCTCGGCCATCGCGGCGATCACGTCGTCGGTGAAGTCCTTCGGGTGCGGGCTGGTGAACCGGACCCGCTCCAGGCCGTCGATCTCGCCGCAGGCGCGCAGGAGCTTGCCGAAGGCGTAGCGGTCGCCGAACTCGACGCCGTACGAGTTCACGTTCTGGCCGAGCAGCGTGACCTCGAGTACACCCTCTGCGGCGAGGGCCCGGACCTCGGCCAGGATGTCGCCGGGGCGGCGGTCCTTCTCCTTGCCGCGCAGCGCGGGCACGATGCAGAACGTGCACGTGTTGTTACAGCCCACGGAGATCGACACCCAGCCGGCGTAGGTCGACTCGCGGCGGGTCGGCAGCGTGGACGGGAAGACCTCGAGCGATTCGAGGATCTCCACCTCGGCGGCGGCGTTGTGCCGGGCGCGCTCGAGCAGCACCGGCAGGGAGCCGATGTTGTGCGTGCCGAAGACGACGTCCACCCAGGGCGCCTTCTTCACGATCTCGCCGCGGTCCTTCTGCGCCAGGCAGCCGCCGACGGCGATCTGCATGCCGGGGTGGGCGAGCTTGGTGGGGCGCAGGTGGCCGAGGTTGCCATACAGCCGGTTGTCGGCGTTCTCCCGCACCGCGCACGTGTTGAACACGACGACGTCGGGCTCGCCATCGCCGGTCGCCGACACGTAGCCGGCCTCCTCCAGCAGCCCGGAGATGCGCTCGGAGTCGTGCGCGTTCATCTGGCAGCCGTAGGTGATCACGCGGAAGGTGCGGTTGTCAGTCATAGCAGGAGAAATACTAGCCCCCGATGCGCTCACCGGTCGTATCCACGAGGACGGGTGGCGTCCGCGGCCGGGTAGGTGGACGTCGGCCGCCTCGCCTGCCGTGTGACCAAACCGGCCGGTCGGGCAGACGCCAGGCAAATCGTCCGTCGTTATCACCCCGTGACCAGTGTGTCGCGGATCAACGCCCTTTGCCCCGCTAACGTCGTTCGCACCACAGAGAAAGACGGCCATCGCTACGCAGTGGGGCGGATGATGACTGATCAGCCTTTGATCGTGCTCAGTGGTGTGAACAAGTGGTTCGGCGACCTGCACGTGTTGAAGGACATCAACCTGTCCATCGGGCGGGGCGAGGTCGTGGTCGTGATCGGACCGTCCGGCTCGGGCAAGTCGACGCTGTGCCGGGCGATCAACCGGCTGGAGCCGATCAATCAGGGCGAGATCGTCTTCGACGGCACCCGGCTGCCCGAGGAGGGCCGGCCGCTGGCCAGGCTGCGCAGCGAGGTCGGCATGGTGTTCCAGTCGTTCAACCTGTTCGCGCACAAGACCGTGCTGGAGAACGTGATGCTCGGCCCGGTCAAGGTCCGCAAGGAGAAGCCGGCCGTGGTCCGGGAGCGGGCGATGAGCCTGCTCGAGCGGGTCGGGATCGGCAAGCAGGCGCAGAAGTACCCGGCTCAGTTGTCCGGCGGTCAGCAGCAGCGCGCGGCGATCGCGCGCGCCCTGGCGATGCAGCCCAAGGCGATGCTGTTCGACGAGCCGACGAGCGCCCTGGACCCGGAGATGGTCGGCGAGGTGCTCGACGTGATGACCACCCTGGCGAGCGAGGGCATGACCATGGTCGTGGTCACCCACGAGATGGGCTTCGCCCGGCACGCGGCCAACCGGGTCGTGTTCATGGCCGACGGGCAACTGGTCGAGGAGGCCGCGCCGGCGGAGTTCTTCGCCAACCCGCGCACCGAGCGCGCCAAGGACTTCCTGTCGAAGATCCTCACCCACTGACGTTCAGGCATTACTCGGCACACGAGATCAGGCGTACCGGCCCCGGTGCGCCCGCGGCCGGCCGGCTCGCCCGGGCGGTCATGAGGTCATGGAAGGAGCAGGCAGAACATGCGAATCACGCGGATCGCGGCCGTCGCAGCGGTCGCCACGCTTTCGCTCGGCCTCGCCGCTTGCGGCAAGGAGGGCACCCCCACGCCGGAGACGCCAACCGGCCAGTCCGGCGCGCCCGCCGCGGCGAGCGACGCGTGCACCTCCTCGGGCACGTCGTTCACGCCGGCCAGCGGCGCCGACATCGCCGGCAGCCCGGCGTTCGCCAAGATCAAGGCGGCCGGCAAGGTCGTCGTCGGCGTCAAGTTCGACCAGCCGAACCTCGGCTACAAGGACGCCTCCGGCAAGCGCTGCGGCTTCGACATCGAGATCGCCCAGCTGATCGCGTCGAAGCTGGGCATCGACCCGGCCAAGATCGAGTACAAGGAGATCCAGTCCGCCAACCGCGAGTCGGCGATCAAGGGCGGCGAGGTCGACTACTACGTCGGCACGTATTCGATCACCGAGAAGCGCAAGGCCGACGTCTCCTTCGCCGGCCCGTACTTCATCGCGGCCCAGGACCTGCTGGTGCGCAAGGACGACACGTCCATCACCGGCGCGGACTCCCTCAAGGGCAAGAAGGTGTGCTCCGTGAGCGGCTCGACGCCGATCCAGCGGGTGCGCGACCTGAAGCTCACCGAGGACGGCAACGTCGTGGAGTTCAAGACGTACTCCGAGTGCGTGTCGCAGTTGATCGACAAGAAGGTCGACGCGGTCACCACCGACGACGCGATCCTCAAGGGCTACGCCGCTCAGAACCAGAGCAAGCTCAAGGTCGTGGGCAAGCCGTTCATCAACCCGGCGACCAGCCAGCCGTACCCGGAGAAGTACGGCATCGGCCTCCCGCACGACGACAAGGCGCTGCGCGACTTCGTCAACGGCGCGCTGGAGACCGCCGAGAAGGACGGCATCTGGCAGAAGATCTACGACGGCACGCTGGGCAAGTCGGGCTCCTCGGCCACCGCGCCGCCGCTCGAGAAGTACTGATCGTGCCATCGGGACGCCGCTCCTACCGGGGCGGCGTCCCGCGCGAAGCGCGGAGGGGCGAGTGAACGAGTTCTTTCACGTCCTGACGGACAACTGGGACGTCATCGGGTCGCACTTCCTGGCCACGATCGAGCTGTTCCTGATCGCCGCCGCGGGGTCGCTGGTCTTCGGCACCCTGCTGGCCGCGATGCGCGTGTCCCCGGTGCCGGCGCTGCGCGCCTTCGGCACCTCCTACGTGCTGCTGCTGCGCAACTGCCCGCTGACGCTGGTCTTCGCGCTGCTGGTGTTCGCCGTGCCGAAGCTGGAGGTCAACATCGACTACTTCCCCAGCGCGTGCGTCGCCCTCATCGCCTACACCAGCGCGTTCGTCTGCGAGGCGCTGCGCTCGGGCATCAACACCGTGCCGGTCGGGCAGGCCGAGGCCGCCCGCGCGCTGGGTATGACGTTCGCCCAGGTGCTGGGCTCGGTCGTGCTGCCGCAGGCGTTCCGCACGGTGGTGCCGCCGATGATCAGCGTGCTCAACGCCATGCTGAAGAACACGACGATCGCGGCCGGCTTCTCGGTCGCCGAGGCGGGCGCGATCCAGGCGTACCTGTCCGAGCGCGGCGAGAACCAGATCTACGTCCTGCTGTGGATCACGGTCGGCTTCCTGATCCTGGTGGTACCGCTGATCGTCCTGCAGCGGATGCTCGAGCGGCGCTGGAGGGTCGCGCGATGACCAACGTGCTCTACGACCTGCCCGGCCCGAAGGCGCGGCTGCACAACCGGATCCTCGGCGTGGTGAGCGCCCTCGGGATCGGGGCGCTGCTGGCGTACATCGTCTGGCGCTTCTACGACACCGGCCAGTTCGAGCCGCTCAAGTGGCAGCAGTTCGAGTACACGGCGATCCGGTACCAGCTACTGGACGGCTACCTGACCACGCTGCGCGTCGCGGGCACTGCGGCCGTGCTGGCGCTGCTGCTCGGCGCGCTGCTGGCCGCCGGGCGGCTGAGCGAGCACGCCTGGCTGCGGGCGCCGGCCACCTCGTTCGTCGAGCTGTTCCGGGCGATCCCGCTGCTCGTGCTCATCTTCTTCGCCTACTACGGCCCGATCCAGCTCGGCTACAAGGTCGGGCCGTTCTGGCCGCTGGTGATCGGCCTCATGGTCTACAACGGCGCCGTGCTCGCCGAGATCTTCCGGTCCGGCGTGCTCGCGGTCGCGCGGGGGCAGTCGGAGGCGGCCTACGCGCTGGGCATGGGCAAGACCCAGGTAATGGTGTCGATCCTGCTGCCGCAGGCGGTGCGCGCCATGCTGCCCGTCATCGTCAGCCAGCTCGTCGTGCTGCTCAAGGACACCGCGCTTGGCTTCATCATCGCGCTGCCGGAGCTGCTGTACGCCGGCAAGCAGATCGGCGGGCGCCTGCCCTTCGGCCTGCCGTACGTGCCGAGCTACCTGGTGGTCGCCGCGATCTACATCGCCACCTGTGGTCTGCTGTCCTGGTTCGCGTTCTGGCTGCAGAAGCGTCTGATCGGCGGCCCTCGCCGCAGGCTGACCGCGGGCCGGGTGCCGCTGACGACGGACCAGGGGGCCACCGGGCCGGCGCTCTAGAGTGGACATTGGCAAGGTTGCTCCCACTGCGTACGCTGCGCGGGTGGTGGACACCGGATTCAGGTTGGGCATCGACTTCGGCACCTCGAACACGGTCGCGGTGCTGCGCTGGCCGGACGGGCGCACCAAGCCCCTGCTCTTCGACGGCTCGCCGCTGCTGCCCTCGGCGGTGTACGTCAACGCCGACGGCACGATCCTGACCGGTCGCGACGCCGTGCACTCCGCGCGGCTGCAGCCGCACCGGTTCGAGCCCTACCCGAAGCGTCGCATCGAGGAGGGCACCGTCTGGCTCGGCGAGCGGGACGTGCCCGTCGGCGAGCTCGTCGCGACCGTGCTGCGCCGGGTCGCGGCCGAGGCCGAGCGGGTCGCCGGCGCGAAGCCGTCGCAGGTGATGATGACCCACCCGGCGACCTGGCCGCCGCAGCGGCGCCAGACCCTCTCCCAGGCCGCCATCGCGGCCGGGCTGCCCGAGCCGCTGCTGTCCTCCGAGCCGGTCGCCGCCGCCTCGTACTTCGTCGGCACGGTCGGCACCCACGTGCCGGTCGGCGGCATCGCGGTCGTCTACGACTTCGGCGCCGGCACGTTCGACGCGAGCGTCGTGCGCCGCAACGCGGGCGGCGGCTTCGACGTGCTGGCCAGCGAGGGCCTGCCCGACGCCGGCGGGCTCGACGTGGACGCGACCGTGGTGGCATACCTCGGGCGCAACTTCGCCGGCCGCGAGGGCGACCGGTGGCACAGGCTGACCAACCCGGAGAGCGAGGCCGACCGGCGGGCCGCCTGGCAGCTGTGGGAGGACGCGCGGCTGGCCAAGGAGATGCTCAGCCGGGCCGCCACCACATATGTCCACGTGCCCCTGTTCGACGAGAGCGTGCCGATCGGCCGCGAGCAGCTGGAGCAGCTGGCCCGGCCGATCCTGGACCGCACGGTCACGGCGACGCAGATCGCGGTGACAGCCGCGGCGCTCGGCGACCGCCCGGTGTCGGCGGTGTTCCTGGTCGGCGGCTCCAGCCGGATCCCGCTGGCCGCCACGCTGCTGCACCGCGCGATGGGGCTCGCGCCGACCGCGATCGAGCAGCCGGAGTTGGTCGTCGCCGAGGGCGCGCTGCACCTGGCCCCGCCGACCGGTCGTGCCCCGGTGTCGGGCGCCGCCGCCGGCGCCTCCTCGCCGCTCTCCGGGCCAAACTCCGGGTCAATCTCCGGGCCGCCGATCTCGGGCGTCCCCGGCCTGGAGCCCAGCGGAGACGTTGCCGCGGCGCCGGTGTCGGGCTCCCCCGTCTCCGGGCAGCCGGTGTCGCCGGCGTTCTCGATGCCGTCGAACACGCCGCACCTGCCACCGCTGCTGCAGACGAGCTCGATGCAGGTGGTGCCACCGCAGCCCACGTCGCCGCCGATCGCGCCGCCGCAGCCCACCTCGCCGCCACCCCCGCAGCTCCCGGCCGGCTTCCCGCAGCAGCGCCCGCCGGCGCAGCCCGCCGTGCCAGCCGTGCCCGCTCAGCCCGCCGCCTACGCCCAGCCGCGGCCGCCGGTCGCACCGCCGCAGCCCGTGACCGGGCCGCCGGCCAGCCCCGCCCCGGCGTGGCAGGCGCCCGCCTCCACCCAGCCCGTCTCCGCCCAACCCATGTCTGCCCAGCCCATGTCTGCCCAGCCCATGTCCGTGCAGCCGATGTCGGGACAGCCCGTCTCCGGCGGGTACGGGCCGCCCGGGGTGCAACCGCCGCGAAAGCGCAACAGCGGGCTCATCGCGGCCGCCGGTGTCGGCGGCCTCGCGCTCCTGCTCGTCATCGGCGGAATCGTCTGGGTCGCCACCAGGGGCCACGACGGAGAGGGCGGGGGCGGCGGCAACCCGTCGAACCAGGCGATGCCGGCCGTGTCCCCCGCGTGCGGGCACAAGATCGGATACCTCGGCATGTCCAGCGGCGACAACGCCGACGACGGCGTGATGATGCGCAACAGCGTCAAGATGGCCATCGACGACTTCAACGCCACGCACTCGAACTGCCACGTCGACTTCAAGGAGTTCGACACGACGGGCACCGACGAAGGCAGCAAGAAGAAGGCGCAGAACGCGGTCGACGACCCGGAGGTCATCGGCGTGGTCGGCCCGGTGTACGACAACGAGATCCTCGCCGCCGGCCCGATCCTCAACAGGGCGAACCTGCCGATGATCGCGCCGTTCGCGCCGGGCGTGAAGCTCGCCGAGCAGGGCTGGGCCACGTTCCACCGGATCATCGGCTCCGACGAGGACCAGGCCCGAGCGGGCGCGCGATACCTGAAGAACACGCTCAAGGCGAAGAAGACCGCGATCGTGTACGACGACTCGGACTTCGGCAGGGTCGGGCGTCAGCAGGTGTCGAACGAGCTGGGCAGCGCCACCGGCCAGACGGTGCAGATCCGCGAGACCGACACCGACTTCACCTCCGCGGTCAAGCAGATCGCGGACTCCAACGCGGACGCCGTCTACTTCGCGGGCCAGTCCGACGACGGCATCGCCTTCGTGAAGGCGCTGCGGACGGCGAAGCCCGACCTGCCGGTCGTAGGCTCGGACAATCTGTTCACGCAGGGCTTCGTCAGCAAGACCGAGGGCAAGGCCGAGGGCGTCATCGTCACCTGCCCGTGCGTGCCGTCGAAGGAGGCGGGCGGCGACTTCGCGTCGAAGTACCAGGGCGTGTTCGGCACCCCGGCCAGCTACTACGGCCCGGAGGCGTACGACGCGGCCAGCGTCTTTCTGGCCGGCTTCCTGGCGGGCAAGGGCACCCGCGACGAGATGGTCGGCTTCATGTCGACGTACAACGCCAAGGGCGTGGCCACGGGCCGCCAGATCAAGTTCGACGGCAGCGGCAACCTGTCGGCGCCGGATCCGCTGATCTGGGCGTACAAGGTGCAGGGCAAGTACATGGTGAAGGACTCCGTGATCCAACCCTGATCCGGCCCTCAACCCCGGCGCTCAGGGCGGGTGCGCCGGTCAGCGGGCGATCTCGGTGACCCGCGACTCCCGCACGACCGTGACGCGGATCTGCCCCGGGTAGGTCAGCTCCTCCTCGATCTGCTTCGCCACGTCGCGGGCCAGCACCGCCGCCCCGATGTCGTCGACGTCATCGGGCCGGACCATGACCCGGATCTCGCGCCCGGCCTGCATCGCGAAGACCTTCTCCACGCCGGACTTGCCGCCGGCGATCTCCTCGATGCGCTCGAGGCGGTTGACGTATGCCTCCAGGCTCTCCCGCCGCGCGCCCGGGCGGCCGCCGGAGCACGCGTCGGACGCCTGCGTCAGGACGGCCTCGATGGTCTGCGGCAGGACCTCGTTGTGGTGCGCCTCGATCGCGTGGACGACTTCGTCGTGCTCGCCATACTTGCGCGCGACATCGGCCCCGATCAGCGCATGGCTGCCCTCGACCTCGTGGGTAAGCGCCTTGCCGATGTCGTGCAGGAAGGCGCACCGCTTGATCAGGGCCGGGTCCAGCCGCAGCTCGGAGGCCATGATGCCGGCGATGTGAGCGGTCTCGACGAGGTGCTTGAGGACGTTCTGGCCGTACGAGGTTCGATACCGCAGCCGCCCGAGCAGCGTCATCAGCTCGGGGTGCAGGTCAGTGATCCCGACCTCGACCAGCGCGTCCTCGGCGGCCCGGTGGCACAGCCGCTCGACCTCGTGCTTCGCCTGCTCGAAGACCTCCTCGATGCGGTGCGGATGGATCCGCCCGTCGAGCACCAGCTTCTCGAGGGTGAGGCGGCCGATCTCCCGGCGGACCGGATCGAAGCAGGACAGCAGCACCGCCTCGGGCGTGTCGTCAATGATCAGGTTGACCCCGGTCGTCGACTCGAACGCGCGGATGTTGCGTCCCTCGCGCCCGATGATCCGGCCCTTCATCTCGTCGCTGGGCAGGTGCAGGACGCTGACCACGCTCTCCGCCGTCTGCTCGCTGGCGACCCGCTGGATGGCGTCGACGACGATGTGCCGGGCCCGCTGCTCGGCGGTGTTGCGCGCGTCGTTCTCGATATCACGCACGAGGAGCGCCGCCTCGCGCTTGGCCTGTGCCTCGATCGTCTCGACGACCTCGGTCCGGGCCGCTTCGGCCGTCAGCCCCGCGATGCGCTCCAGCTCCTCGCGGTGCCGATCCTCACCCTCGGCGAGATCGGCCTCACGCCGGGCAAAGGACGCTTCGCGTTCCGAAAGATCCGATTCGGTACCGCTGATGCGCCGGTCCCGCTCCGCCAGCCGCTCGGCCTCCTCGGCCAGCAGCCGCTCCCGCTCGTCGAGCCGGCGCTGCCGGCGTTCGGCGTCCTGCGACTGCTCTTTGGCCACCGTGGTGAGCTGGTTGACCTCGCGCTCCCCCGCCCGCCGCGCCGCCGCCCGCGCCTTCTCGGCGTCGATCTCGGCCTGCCGGTGCGCGCGCTCGATCAGCGAGTCGGCGTCGGCCCGGGCCCCGTCGATGATCCGCCGCGCCTCCGACCTGGCCGCGCTTGCCTCCGCCTTCGCCGCCGCCGCCTCGGTCCGCGCCGCCGCCGCGGCAGCACGCGCCTCGTCGACAGCCGCCGTGGCGTCCTCGGCGGCGGTTCGCAGCGACGCCAGCGAGTGCTCCTGCCGGTCCTTCTCGGCGAGGAAGACGGGATCGTCCACCGCCGGCGCCGCGGCCGGCGCGCTCATCCCGAGCCGCCGGATGACCTTCAGCGCGACCACGAGCGCCACGACCACGACGACGCCGAGCACGGTCATCGCCACCGTCAGCGCGATCTGAAACCCAGTCACGCCGCCACCTCACCGGCTGCCGCACGGTACACGCCCGCCCGGTTTCCACACGCTCTGTTCACAACTACCGCCCTGTCCGCACGGGCGGTCCCGCCCCCGGTTGCAACCCTACTTGCGTCGACGGCCCGGGTTCGTCGCTCGAGCCGGAAGGGCGCGGTTGCGCCTCGGCCGCCGCACGCCACGATCCGGTCGCCGCTCTCGCCGGGCACCGCGCGACGGGCCGGTTCCGTCCGGTCCCGCCCACTCACCGCGGCGACCGCCCGGAGGCACGGTTCGGTCCGGCCCCGGCCACTCACGGTGGCGACCGCCCGGAGGTGCGGGCCCAGGCTTCGGCTTCCCTCGTCGCCGTCGGCATCCGGCGCCGTGCCGGACCGTTCGCCGTCGCGGACTCGTCCCGTGGTCGCCGCGGTGGCCGTCAAGCCACCGTTGCTTTCGGGGTCGCAGAGGATGACACGAGCGCACTCCGTCACGACGTCACCTCGCTCCGCTCGGCGCCGCGCATCTGCGACGGCGGGTGATGTGGAGGAGACGCCCAACCACTACGCATCAAGATATATCGATATCGAGGCTTAGAAGGCCCCGCTGCCGGGTCACTGCTAGCGCCAACGTCTCCCGCAAGGCGTGGCGCTTCATATCCGCTACGAACGTGGTAAGTGTTGCTGATCTGTGATGCGATCTATGTTGTGCGGTAAACCCGCAGTGGTTGGGCGGTCTCCATCTGGTAACGCCGAGGCTAGGTCTTGAGGGCGCTTCGGTCAAGGACTCATGATCGGGCACCATACGGGACGTAAGTCCGCCAAGTACCGTTGCCAGCCGAAACGCCCCAGCGGCAACATTTGGCCGGATGTTTCCGGCAAGTCGGTCGCCGAGATCCACCCCCCGTGACGACTAGTTCGACGCAGCGCACATTCGCCTCGACCTAGCCTGCAATCATTCCACCACAGAACGTGGCCGCCACCAACACCACCATCGACATCCATCACGCAAGCCGTGCCGCATTCGGAGAGGCGGCCGGCCCTCATTCGAGGTGGCAGCGCACACCTGGCCTGGTGGCGCCGCGCTGGATAGCGGGTGGCAACCCCCGACGGACCCGGCCACCACGCACCACCCCGGACCGGAACAGCACAGTGGCGCGAATGTGACACCAATCGATCGGACGCTGCGGACCGCGATACGGCGATGGACGATACGACGGATCTCGACACAGCGCCGTGAAGGCTGCAAGAGATGGCTGCCGCGGACATGGCGGCGAAAAGGCAGGCGGCGCGGAGCCGCGGACCGGCGGCGGGCTGGCAGCGCGGAGCGGCGCAAGGCGGGCAACGCAGAAGCGGGTGCGGTGCGCGGCTCGGGCGGCGCGGTGCGGTGCGGTGCGGTGCGGTGCGGAAGCGGCGGGCCGGTGGTTACTGTGCGTCGGGATCGAGTGCGGCGTCGGCCAGTGCGTCTGGGTCGATGCCGTCGGCGAACTCGGCGGACTCCTCCCGATCGGCCATGACCTCCTTGACCACGCGGATGGCGAGGCCGACCGGGTAGCCCTTGCGCCCGAGCATCCCGACCAGGCGCCGGAACACGGCCTCCGGCCCGCCGCGGGTCTCGGTGCGCAGGCGGCGGGCCACGAGCGCCCGCGCGGTCTGCTCCTCCACCTCTGGGGCCAGCTCCTCGAGCGCCTCGCTCACCTCGTCCGCGGAGACACCCTTGCGCCGTAGCTCGCCGGCCAGCGCGCGGCGGGCCAGCCCGCGTCCGTGGTGGCGGCTGGCGACCCAGGCCCGAGCGAACGCGGCGTCGTCGATGATGCCGACGTCGTCGTACCGCTCGAGGATCTCGGCCGCGATCTCGTCCTCCACCCCGCGCTTGCGCATGGCGGTGGCGAGCTCGGCGCGCGTGCGCGGCCGCACCGCCAGCTGCCGCAGACAGATCTCCCGCGCCGCCTCCCGCGGATTGACCGCCGCCGCCGGCGGCGAATCGCGACGCTCCCGGCCGCGGCCCCCGCGCCTGCCCCGCCGATCCCCGTCCCGGCCCCCGCCTCCGCCGTCACGCTCGCCGCCAGAATCGGGAATTCCTGAAATGTCCGAATCATCCACGGAACGGCGCTGGACTTCACCCGGCGAAAAGGACAGAGCCTCAGTGCGCGAGGAGAACGACTCAGGCAAATCCTGTGACGAGGCCCGTGAGGAGGAGGCACGGCCGGACGCACGTCGGGAAGGCGAGCCTGTCGAGGCCGACCGTGGTGCGTCGGCGTCCGCCCACGGGTTGCCCGGCCCGGGCTCCCATGCCGGCCGCTGCGCCGACTCGGCCCGGGCATCGCCGGTCGAGAGCCAGGGATTGTCCGAAGGGGTCCCCGGACGCTCGCCTGAAGAGGCCCCGGGACGGCCAGAATCCCCTCCCGGATGGTCCGAAGTGGTGTCGGGACGGCGTGAACCCCCTCCGGGACGGCCCGACGAGGTGTCGGAACGGCCGGAAGAGGCCCGCGGATCGTCGGCTGAGGTCGGGGCAGCCTCGATCGGGAAGCCGCCGCCGGAACCGGCCGGCGGCAGGGGCGCGTCGCCACGCGGGGCCGAGGCGGCGCCAGTGGCCGGGCTGGCGGAGCCGGGCGAGGTCGCGAGCCAGGGGTTCTCGCCGCCCGGATCGTCCCAGGGCAGCACCGGCCCCGCGGCCGCGGCGCGCCGAGGCGGCACGGGCCGCGTGGAGTCACCGGCGGTGAGCCACGGGTTCTCCTCGTCCGACCCGGGCTCGGCCCAGGACTCGGCAGCGGCGGCATCATCCCCGCCGGGCATCAGCACACCTCCGACAACAGCACCGGCATCGAAGCCGGAATCACCCGCAACCTCCCCGGCGGACCGGCGACCGCGGCCCCGGAAGAGACCCGATGCCGGCCAAGCGGCTTGGCCCGCTTGGCCGGCATCGGGTGGTCACGAGCGCAACGAAGACCAACGCGACGCCGGCACCGACGAGCCGCAACAACCACGGCGCGACACCGCGGTCCGCACGGCGACCGCCGACCCCGCACCCACAGCGCGATGCCGCCGAGCCGCGGCAACCACGACTGCGACATCGCAGCGACGTAATCAGCGCACCGCGACGACCGCGACCAATGCCACGCGAGGGCGGTGCCCCCGCACAGCGGTGGAGGTGCGTCAGAAGTCGACCGGGGCGGCCTCGGGGCCGCCTGCGGCGTCGGCCGCCTGGCCGACACCGACGCCGAGCTTCTCCTTGATCTTCTTCTCGATCTCGGCGGCCACGTCCGGGTTGTCACGCAGGAACTTGCGCGAGTTCTCCTTGCCCTGGCCGAGCTGGTCGCCGTCGTACGTATACCACGCACCGGACTTACGAATGATCGCCTGCTCGACGCCCACGTCGATGAGGGAGCCCTCGCGGGAGATGCCCTTGCCATACATGATGTCGAACTCGGCCTGCTTGAACGGCGAGGCGACCTTGTTCTTGACGACCTTGACGCGGGTGCGGTTGCCGACCACGTCGGTGCCGTCCTTGAGGCTCTCGATGCGGCGCACGTCGAGGCGGACCGAGGCGTAGAACTTCAGCGCCCGGCCACCGGTCGTGGTCTCGGGACTGCCGAACATGACGCCGATCTTCTCGCGCAGCTGGTTGATGAAGATCGCGGTGGTGCCGGAGTTGTTGAGCGCACCGGTGATCTTGCGCAGCGCCTGGCTCATGAGGCGCGCCTGGAGGCCGACGTGGCTGTCGCCCATCTCGCCCTCGATCTCGGCGCGCGGCACGAGAGCGGCGACGGAGTCGATGACGATGATGTCGAGGGCGCCGGAGCGCACCAGCATGTCGACGATCTCGAGGGCCTGCTCACCGGTGTCGGGCTGGGAGACCAGCAGCGCGTCGGTGTCGACGCCCAGCGCCTTGGCGTAGTCGGGGTCGAGCGCGTGCTCGGCGTCGATGAACGCCGCGATGCCGCCCTGGGCCTGTGCGTTGGCGATCGCGTGCAGGGCGACGGTGGTCTTACCGCTCGACTCCGGACCGAAGACCTCGATCACCCGGCCGCGCGGCAGCCCGCCGATGCCCAGCGCCACGTCGAGGGCGATGGAGCCGGTCGGGATCACCGCCTGGGGCTGCTGGACGCGCTCGCCGAGCCGCATCACGGAGCCCTTGCCGAACTGCTTGTCGATCTGCGAGAGGGCGAGGCCCAGCGCCTTCTCCCGGTCCGGTTGCACTGCCATGTCCGTCACCCCTGGGTTCGCGGTCTTCGTCGGCGTTCGCTTGTTCACGCTGACACGTTAAGCGCCGGGTATGACAAAAACTGCCGCGTGACGCCCGACCAGGGAGAAGAGTACCCGTACACCTGTACGATCAACATGCCGACACGCCAGAAAACATCAGCGTAGGCGGGCTGGAACACGCTCCGGGTATGCCTCGACCACAGCGCGCCACACCTGCGCGGTATCGAAGCCGCCGGCGAGAGCCTCCTCGATCGTGCGGCCGCCCAGCTGCGACAACACCTGATCGTGGGCCATGCTTTTCGCGTAGGCCGAGCCGAACACCTGCTCCAGCCGCTGCCAGAAATCCGTCAGACGCACGCCTGCCAACCTAACGGAGGACGCGGGCGACGAGCGGCGCCACCGCGACCGCGGCGAGCAGTGTCAGCACCGGATACCCGAACAGGTCGACCACCAGCCCGGACAGCGCCCCCGCCGAGGCGCCCGCCACGCCCATGACGATGTCGGAGAGCCCTTGAACGGCGGCACGCCGCTCCAGCGGTACCGACTCGGAGAGCAGGGTCGAACCGGCGACCATCGTGCCGCTCCAGCCCAGCCCGAGCAGGGCCATGCCGATCGAGAGCCGCCAGGTGTGCTCGCCTGCGGTGCCGCTGAGCGCGCAGGCGAGCACCAGCAGCGCGGCGCCGCCGAGGATGACGGGGCGGCGCCCGAAGCGGTCCGCGAGCCAGCCGGCCAGCGGCGACAGGGCGTACATCCCGGTGATGTGAATGCTGATCACCAGGCCGACGGTGCGCAACAGGTCGCCGTGGTCGTGCACGTACGCCCCGATCTGCACCGGCGTCATCGACATCACGCCGACCATCACCACGTGACCGACCGCGACCGCGACGACACCGGTTCGGGCACCGGCGCTGTCACGGATCGTGCGGGCCGCCTGCCGCCAGACGCCCCGCGCGGGCGCGGCGGTCTCACCGGCGAGGCGGCGCGCCGTCAGCAGCGGGTCCGGGCGCAGCACCGCCAGCAGCACGACCGCCCCGAGGCCGAACGCGACGGCGCTGAACAGGTACGGCCCGCCGTACTCCGGCACGCCCCACCGCGCCAGCAGCCGATCGGAGAGCGGGGCGAGGTTGGGCCCGGCCACCGCCCCGATCGTCGTGGCCCACACCACGATCGACAGCTGCCGCGCCCGCCGGTCGGGGGCGGCGAGGTCGACGGCCGAATACCGCGCCTGCAGGTTCGCCGCGCTCGCCCCGCCGAACAGCAGCGTGCCGAGGAACAGCAGCGGCACGCTGGAGACGGCCACGGCGAGGGCGACGAGCAGCGCGCCGACGGCGCCGGTGGAGTACGCGAACACGAGTCCGGGCCGGCGACCGCCGGTGCGCATCAGCCGGGTCGCCGGGATCGCGATCAGCGCCGCGCCGATGACCGCGCAGCTGCCGGCGAGCCCCGCGGCCCACGGGCCGGCCAGCGACGCGGCGAGCAGCGCGCCGACGGAGACGCCGCTGGCCACCCCGAGCCCGCCCACGATCTGCGTGCCGACGAGCAGGCTCAGCGTGCGCCGCTGCAGGGACGCGACATCGGTGGGCACTGGGGTGGACGTCACGCCAAGGATCACGCCGGTCATCCTCGCGTACGGACCGCGACCCGCACCACCCATTACGCCACGGCGGAGAGGGCCGACACGACGGCAGCGGCCGCCTCGTCGGCGTCGTCGCCGTGCGCGTGGACGCGCACCGTTGAGCCCGCCGTCGCGTTCAGCCCCATGATCGCCAGCACGCTGCGAGCGTTCGCCCGCTTCTCGTTGAAGATCACTTCGACGGTGCTGCGGAAGCGCGCCGCCACCCGCACCAGCGCGCCGGCGGGCCGGGCGTGCAGATCCTCGGGCAGCACCACGCAGCGCTCAGAGCTTGCGGACATCGCGGGCCTCCACCGCCGCCTGCGTGACCTCGCCGAGGCCGGCACCGGTGCCGGCCAGCACGGCCGCCGCGACCGCGCCCTCGACGAACGGCGCGTCGACGAGCACGGCGTCGTTGGCGACCCGGTCCTCCAGGACGGTACGCGCGGTGAGCACGGCGCTACCCAGGTCGGTCAGCACGAGGACCCCGGCGCCGCGGTCGGCCCGGTCGATGGCGACGAGAATCCGGCCGTAGCTGGTGCCCAGCCCGCCGTCGTCGGTCCCGCCCGCCGCCTCGATCGGCACCTCCTCACCCGCGACCTGCACCAGCATGTCCCGCAACCCGTGCGCCAGCCGCTCACTGTGCGAGACCAGGACGATTCCCACCATTTGCCCACCTGTTGCTCCCATGTCGGGCAATGCTATGTGCCCGCCGTACCGCCAAAATGGCAGGCATGAAGAAGTTCATCAACGACCCGGCCAACGTCGTCCGGGAGGCGCTCGCCGGCATCGCCGCCGCGCACCCTGAGCTGCGGGTGGACCTCGAGGCACAGTTCGTGGCGCGGGCCGGCGCGCCCCGGCCGGGCAAGGTCGGCCTGGTCTCCGGCGGAGGCTGCGGGCATGAGCCGCTGCACGCCGGGTTCGTCGGGCCGGGGATGCTCGACGCCGCCTGCCCGGGCGAGGTGTTCACCTCGCCCGTGCCCGACCAGATCCTGGCCGCCACCAGGGCCGCCGACGCCGGCGCCGGGGTCGTGCACGTCGTGAAGAACTACACCGGCGACGTCATGAACTTCTCCCTCGCCGCGGAGCTCGCCGACTCCGACGGCCTGCGGGTGGAGACCGTGCTCGTCGACGATGACGTCGCGGTCGAGGACTCGACCTGGACCGCCGGACGCCGCGGCACGGGCGCCACGCTGCTGGTCGAGAAGATCGCCGGGGCGCTGGCCGAGGAAGGCGCCCCGCTCGGCGCCGTCGCGGCCGCCGGCCGCCTGGTCAACGAGCGCTCCGCGTCGTTCGCTGTCGCGCTGACCGCGTGCACCACGCCCGCCGCCGCAAAGCCGGGGTTCGACCTGCCCGGCGACGAGATCGAGGTCGGCGTCGGCATCCACGGCGAGCCCGGCCGCAGCCGCCAGAAGATGCGCCCAGCGCGCGAGATCGCCGCGCTGGTCGTCGACGCCGTGCAGACCGCGAAGCCAATCGGGCCTGAGCCGCTGATCGTCCTGGTCAATGGGCTCGGCGGCACGCCGCTGATGGAGTTGTACCTCATGTTCGGCGAGATCTCCCGCCTGCTGGGCTCCGCCGGGGCGCGCATCGCCCGCTCCCTCGTCGGCAACTACGTGACCAGCCTCGACATGGCGGGCATGTCGCTCACCGTGTGCCGGGCCGACGACGAACTGCTGCGGTTGTGGGACGCCCCGGTGCGTACCCCCGCGCTGCGCTGGGGGGCGTGAGCATGGACGAGGCGCTGGCCCGGGCCTGGATCACCGCCGTCGCCGAGGCGGTGCGCGCGGAGGCCGACCGGCTCACGGATCTCGACGCCGCGATCGGTGACGGCGACCATGGCGTCAACCTGCGCCGCGGGTTCGACGCCGCGGTCGCCGCGCTCGATTCGCTCGAGCCGGCGACCGCGGGCGACGTGCTGGGCAAGACCGGCACGACGCTGCTGTCGAAGGTCGGCGGCGCCTCCGGCCCGCTGTACGGCACGGTCTTCCGCGCTCTGGGCAAGACCCTGCGGCAGGGCGGCTCGTTCGCCGACGGCCTGCGGGCGGCGCTGGACGGGGTACAGCACCTGGGAAAGGCGGTCGTCGGCGACAAGACCATGATCGACGCGCTGTCCCCGGCGGTGGCCGCCTACGCGGCCGCGGCCGGTGCGGGCGAGGCGGCCGCGGCCCGGGCGGCGGCGGACGCGGCGGCCGAGGGAGTCCGCGCCACCGTGCCGCTGCGGGCGCGCAAGGGCCGCGCCTCCTACCTGGGCGAGCGCAGTATCGGCCACCCCGACCCGGGCGCCACCTCCACCGCGCTGATCCTGGACATCCTCGCCGAGGTGACGAGCGGCGACGTCACAGCCCGAGGCTCCGCCCGATGATCTCCTTCATGATCTCGGTGGTGCCGCCGTAGATCGTCTGGACCCGGCTGTTGAGCCACGCCTTCGCGACCGGGTACTCCAGCATGAAGCCGTAGCCGCCGTGCAGCTGCACGCACCGGTCCGCGACCTTGTTCTGCAGTTCCGTCGTCCACCACTTGGCCTTGGCCGCGTCGGCGACGCTGAGCCGCCCCGCGTTCTGCTCCAGGATGCAGTGGTTGAGGAATGTGCGGGCGATCGTGACCTCGGTGTCGAGCTCGGCGAGCAGGAACCGGTTGTGCTGGAACTTGCCGATCGGCTGGCCGAACGCCTCGCGCGTCCTGGCGTACTCCAGCGTCATCGCCAGGGTGTGCTCCGCCGCGGCGACGGCGGACACGGCGATGCCGAGGCGCTCCCGCGGCAGGTTGGCCGTGAGGTGGTAGAAGCCGGAGTTCTCCTGGCCGATCAGGTGCTCGGCCGGGATCCGGCAATCGTCGAAGAACAGCTCCGCGGTGTCGTTGGCCTTGAGCCCGACCTTCTCCAGCCGCCGCCCCCGCGTGAAGCCGGGCGTGCCGGTCTCCACCGCGAACAGGCTGATGCCGTGCGCGCCCCGGGCGGGATCGGTCTTCGCCACCACGATCACCAGGTCGGCCAGCTCGCCGTTGGTGATGAAGGTCTTCTGCCCGTTGATCACCCAGGCGTCGCCGTCGCGCACCGCGCTGGTGCGGATGCCGGCCAGGTCGCTGCCGGCCCCCGGCTCGCTCATCGCGATGGCGGTCACGATGTCGCCGGAGCAGAATCCGGGCAGCCACCGCTCGCGCTGCGCCTCGGTCGTCAGCTCCGTCAGGTAGGGCGCGACGACGTTGTTGTGCAGCCCGAACCCGAGCCCCGACGCGCCCGCCGCGATGATCTCCTCGACGAGCACGGCGTTGAACCGGAAGTCCCGCTGCCCGCCGCCGCCGTACCGCTCGCCGACGTCCATGCCGAGCAGCCCCACGGCGCCGGCCTTGCGCCAGATCTCCCGGTCGACGATCCCGGCCCGCTCCCACTCGTCGTTGTGCGGCACGGCTTCGCGGGCGAGGAACTCGCGGCACAGGTCCCGGAACGCGTGGTGCTCGGCCTCGTACAGGTGCTGCTCCATGCGGGCCAGTGTGCGACGCGAGACTCCGTCGCGCCCAGCCTGATTTTCGCTTGTGGCCGATCAGGCGTGGCCGATATTGTACTGCCACAGTTCTCATTTTGTACTAGTACAAAGGAACCCACGTGGAGACGTACCAGCAGACGGCGCGGAACACCCCGCGGCGCATGCCCGAACGGGCCTCCTACGACGTCGAGCTCGCCCACGCCGTGCTCGACGAGGCGTATGTGTGTCACCTCGGCTACGTCGCCGACGGCGAGCCGCGGGTGCTGCCGACCCTGCATGCCAGGGTGGACGACACGCTCTACCTGCACGGCTCCACCGGCAGCCGCCCTCTGCTGGCAGCCCGCGACGGCGGCCTGCCGGTCTGCGTCGCGGTCACGGTCATCGACGGGCTGGTGCTGGCCCGCTCGCAGTTCAACCACAGCGCCAACTACCGGTCCGTGGTCGTGCACGGCACCGCACGGCTGGTCGAGGACGAGGTGGAGCGGGCGAACGCGTTCGCCGCGCTGGTCGACAAGGTCGCGCCGGGCCGGGCCGCCGACAGCCGACCGCCGGACCGCAAGGAGTTGGCGCAGACCGCGTTGCTGGCCGTGCCGCTGCGGGAGGTCTCGACGAAGGTGCGGACTGGCGAGCCCAAGGACGACGCGCAGGACGCGGACCTGCCGCATTGGGCCGGTGTCGTACCACTGCGGCTCACCCGCGAACTCCCGGTGCCCGCGGAGGCACTCGCGGTACTGCTGCCGGAATATTTGAGGCCGGAGCGGGACGCCTGGCACAGTCCCGCGACGCTGCGTGGCCGGCACGTCACGCTCGAGCCGCTCGATCACGCGCACGCCCCCGAGCTGTTCGAGGCGCTCGACGACGCGGCGGTGTGGACCCACCTGACCTCCCCGCGGCCCGCATCCGCGGCGGGGATGGCGGCGCTCGTGGCGGCGGCCCTGGCCGACCCCGACCGCGTGCCGTTCGTGCAGCGGGAGCCGGCGACCGGGCGCCTCATCGGCAGCACGTCGTACTATGCACCGAACCCGGTCAGCCGCTCGGTCGCGATCGGACACACGATGATGGGCCGGCCCTGGTGGCGCACCGGCGTCAACACCGAGTCGAAGCTGATGCTGCTGCGTCACGCCTTCGACACGCTGGGTGCGCTGCGCGTGGAGTGGCATACCGACGTGCGCAACGAGCGCTCACAGCGGGCGATCGAACGGCTCGGCGCGCAGCGCGAGGGGATCCTCCGGGCCCACCGGCGACGCCCGGATGGGAGCCAGCGCGATACCGTGCTGTACTCCATGATCGCCGACGAGTGGCCCGCCGCACGGGACCGGCTGGCCGCGGCGCTGGAAGCGGGAGGCGTTTCGTGCTCGGTGTCACCAACCCCCTGACGTACGTGCTCGGCACGGCGGCGATCGTGCTGCTGCCCGGGCCGAACTCGCTATACGTGCTGAGCGTCGCCGCCCGGCGCGGGGTGCGCGACGGCTATCGGGGCGCGGCCGGCGTCTGGCTCGGCGACGCGGTGCTGATGACGCTGTCGGCGGGCGGCGTGGCCTCGCTGCTGCACGCCTATCCGTGGCTGTTCGGGATCGTGAAGTACCTGGGCGCCGGATATCTGGCGTACCTCGGCGTCCGCCTGGTCGTCGGCACGCTGTGGCGACGGCGGCAGGCCGAGGCGCCCGCACAGGGGCAGCCGGCACCGGCGGACCGGCCGTTCCGGCGGGCGCTGGTGATCAGCCTGCTCAACCCGAAGGCGATCCTGTTCTTCGTCTCGTTCTTCATCCAGTTCGTGGACCCGGCGTATCCGCACCCGGCCGTCAGCTTCCTGGTGCTCGGCACCATCGCGGAGGTGCTCAGCGCGCTGTACCTCACACTGCTGATCTTCGGCGGGCGGTTCCTGGCCGGGCAGTTCCGGACCCGGCGGCGGCTGGCGGCCGGGCTGACGACGCTGGTCGGGGGCGCGTTCCTGGCCTTCAGCGTGAAACTGGCGACGGCCAGCCTGTCCTGAACCAGCCAATCGGTTCAATTCAGGCAAATCACCGCCGCCTCGAGGAATTGTCGTACCCCCGGGGCAGGATGGTGGGCATGGCAGAGCTGGGGGGTTTCGGGGCGGCGACACGCGAGTGGTTCCGCGCGGCGTTCGCGGCGCCGACCAGGGCGCAGACGGGCGCGTGGCGCGCGATCAGCGCCGGGCGGCACGCGCTGGTCGTGGCGCCGACCGGCTCCGGCAAGACCCTGGCCGCGTTCCTGTGGTCACTCGACCAGTTGGCCGCGCATCCGCCGGCCGACGCCGCGCGGCGCTGCCGGGTGCTCTACGTGAGCCCGCTCAAGGCCCTCGCCGTCGACGTGGAGCGCAACCTGCGCGCCCCGCTCGCCGGCATCCGGCAGGCCGCCGCCAGGCTGGGCCAGGATCCGCCCGACATCCGGGTCGGCATGCGCACCGGTGACACGCCGGCCGACGAGCGCCGCGCGTTCGCCCGCACCCCGCCGGACATCCTGATCACCACGCCCGAGTCGCTGTATCTGCTGCTGACCTCGCAGGCTCGGGAATCGCTGCGCGGCGTGGAGACGGTCATCGTCGACGAGGTGCACGCGGTCTGCTCGACGAAGCGCGGCGCCCACCTCGCACTGTCCCTGGAGCGGCTCGACGCGCTGCTGGAGCGGCCCGCGCAGCGCATCGGGCTGTCGGCGACGGTGCGGCCGATCGACGAGACCGCGCGGTTCCTCGGCGGGTCGGCTCCGGTGGAGATCGTCCAGCCGCCCAGCGCGAAGACGATCGAGGTCGAGGTTCAGGTCCCGGTCGAGGACATGACGGCGCTCGGGGAGGCCGCGCCCGGAGAGGACGACGACGGGGCGCCCCGGCAGGCGTCCATCTGGCCGGCGGTCGAGGAGCGGGTGCTCGACCTCATCGAGGGGCACCGGTCCACGATCGTGTTCACCAACTCGCGGCGCGGCGCTGAGCGGCTCTGCGCGCGGATCAACGAGCTGGCCGGGGCCAGGGCCGGGGTGGCGCAACCGGAGCCGGCGCGCACGCCGGCCGAGATGATGGCCCAGGCGGGCACCGCGGGCGGCGCCCCGCCCGTGGTGGCCCGCGCGCACCACGGCAGCGTCTCGCGCGAGGAGCGCAAGCACATCGAGGAGGCGCTCAAGTCCGGACAACTGCCGGCCGTGGTCGCCACGTCCAGCCTGGAGCTCGGCATCGACATGGGCTCGGTCGACCTGGTGGTGCAGATCGAGGCGCCACCGAGCGTCGCGGCCGGGCTGCAGCGGGTCGGCCGGGCCGGGCACCAGGTCGGCGCGGTCTCACGAGGCGTGGTGTTCCCCAAGCACCGCGGCGACCTGGTCTCCTGCGCCGTCGTGGCGGAGCGCATGGTTGAGGGCGGCATCGAGGAGCTGCGCTACCCGCGCAACCCGCTCGACGTGCTGGCCCAGCAGGTCGTGGCGATGGTGTCGATGGAGCCGTGGCAGGTCGACGACCTCGCCGCGCTCGTCCGCCGGGCCGCGGTCTTCGCCGACCTGCCCGAGTCGGCGCTGTTCGCGGTGCTCGACATGCTGGCCGGGCGCTATCCGTCGACCGCCTTCGCGGAGCTGCGCCCGCGCCTGGTCTGGGACCGCGCCGACGGCGTGCTCACCGCCCGGCCGGGCGCGCAGCGGCTCGCGGTCACCAGCGGCGGCACGATCCCCGACCGGGGCCTGTTCGGGGTGTTCCTGGCCGGTGCCGAGAAGGCGGCGCGGGTCGGCGAGCTCGACGAGGAGATGGTGTACGAGTCGCGGGTCGGCGACGTGTTCCTGCTCGGCTCGACGTCGTGGCGGATCGAGGACATCACGCCCGACCGGGTGCTGGTCTCTCCCGCGCCGGGCGCCGCGGCGAAGATGCCGTTCTGGAAGGGCGACTCGCCGGGACGGCCGGTCGAGCTGGGCCGGGCGATCGGCGCGCGGCTGCGCGGGTTCGTGAAGTCCGGCGATGAGGCGGCCCGGACGCACCTGCGCACCGGCGGGCTCGACGACTGGGCCGCCGACAACCTGCTGGCCTACCTGCGCGAGCAGCGCGAGGCGACCCGGCACCTGCCGGACGACCGCACGGTGCTCGTCGAGCGGTTCCGCGACGAGCTCGGCGACTGGCGCATGACCGTGCACTGCGTCCTCGGCGCCCGGGTCAACGCGCCGTGGGCGCTGGCGATCGCCCGGCGGCTGGTCGAGCGATACGGCGTGGACGCCCAGGTCATGCCCAGCGACGACGGCATCGTGGTCCGGCTGCCCGACGTGGCCGACGAGCCGCCCGGCGCCGACCTGGTCGCGTTCGACCCGGACGAGATCGCCGGGATCGTGGAGGAGACGGTCGGCACCTCGGCGATGTTCGCCGCCCGGTTCCGCGAGTGCGCGGCCCGGGCGCTGCTGCTGCCGCGCCGTGACCCGGGCCGCCGCCAGCCGCTGTGGCAGCAGCGGCAGCGCTCCGCGCAGCTGCTGGACGTGGCCCGGGAGTATGCGGACTTCCCGATCACGCTCGAGGCGGCCCGCGAGTGCCTGCAGGACGTGTTCGACGTGGCCGGCCTCGTCGAGGTGATGCGCGACATCGCCGGGCGGCGGCTGCGCCTGGTCGAGGTCGAGACCCAGCGGCCGTCGCCGTTCGCGCGGTCGCTGCTGTTCGGATACGTGGGGGCGTTCCTCTACGAGGGCGACGCGCCGCTGGCCGAGCGGCGGGCCGCCGCTCTCGCGCTCGACCCGACCCTGCTGGCCGAGCTGCTGGGCCGGGTGGAGCTGCGCGAGTTGCTCGACCCGGCGGTGGTCGCCGAGACCGAGCAGGGCCTGCAGTGGCTCGGCCCGCGACGCACCCCGCGCGACGCCGAGGACGTGGCGGAGATGCTGCGCGTCCTGGGCGACCTCTCCGACGCCGAGCTGACCGCACGCGGCGCCGACCCGGCGTGGGCCGTCGAGCTGGCCGCGCGGCGGCGCGCGATCCAGGTCCGAATCGCCGGCGAGCCGCGCTGGATCTCCGTCGAGGACGCCGGGCGATACCGCGACGCCCTCGGCGTGGCGCTGCCGGTCGGGCTGCCCATCGCCTACCTCGAGCCGGTCGCCGACCCGCTCGGTGACCTCGTGAGCCGGCACGCGCGCACCCATGGGCCGTTCACCGCCGCCGCGGCCGCGGCCCGGTTCGGGCTCGGCGTGTTCGTGCTCGAGCAGGCGCTGCGGCGGCTGCCCTCCGTCGTCTCCGGCGAGTTCTCCCCCGGCGGTGCGGGCACCGAGTGGTGCGACGCGGAGATCCTGCGCCTGCTGCGCCGCCGCTCGCTCGCCGCGCTGCGCCGCGAGATCGAGCCCGTGCCGCCCCGGGCGCTGGCCCGGTTCCTGCCGCAGTGGCACCACATCGGCGCCTCCCGCGCCCGCGGGGTCGAGGCCGTGGCGTCCGCGATCGAGCAGCTGCAGGGCGTCGCCTTGCCGGCCTCGGCACTGGAGCGGCTCATCCTGCCCGCGCGGGTCGCCGACTACAGCGCGGCATACCTCGACGAGCTCACCGCCTCGGGCGACCTGGTGTGGGCGGGCACCGGCGCGATCGGCGAGCACGACGGCTGGGTCAGCCTGGCCTTCGCCGACGCCGCGCCGCTGCTCCTGCCGCCGCCCTCCGACGTGGGCGGGCCCCTGCACGAGGCGGTGCTCGACGCCCTCGCCGGCGGGCAGGCGCTGTTCTTCCGGGGCATCGCCGAGCACATTCACGCGCCGGAGGAGGAGCTCATCGCCGTCCTGTGGGACCTGGTATGGGCCGGCCGGCTGTCCAACGACACCATCGCGCCGCTGCGGGCCAAACTCAGCGGTGGCGGGGCGCACCGGTCGCGACCGTCGGCGCCGCGGTCGCGATACCGGCGCACGGGAGGAGCGTCGCTCGGGCGCATGTCGCTCGCCGTGGCCCGCGCCGGGCCCCCACGGGCGGCCGGCCGGTGGTATCTGCTGCCCGAGCGCGACCTCGACCCGACCCGGCGCGCCACCGCCAACGCCGAGCTCCTGCTCGACCGGCACGGCGTGGTCACCCGTGGCGCGGTCATGGCCGAGGACCTGCCGGGCGCGTTCGCCGGCGTCTACCCGGTGCTCGCCGCGATGGAGGAGCGCGGCGCGGCCCGCCGCGGATACTTCGTCGAGGGCCTCGGCGCCGCGCAGTTCGCGCTGCCGGGCGCCGTCGACCGCCTCCGCGGCGGCACCGAGCACCGCGACGCGCTGGTGCTGGCCGCGACGGACCCCGCCAATCCGTATGGCGCGGCCCTGCCCTGGCCGGAGCGCGTCGTCGACGCCGGCGACGGCGAACGCGCCGGGCACCGCGCGGGCCGCAAGGCCGGGTCCCTGGTCGTCACCGTCGGCGGCGACCTGATCCTGTATGTCGAACGCGGCGGCCGCACCCTGCTGTCCTACGCCGACGACCCGGACCTGCTCGCCCTCGCCGCCAAGGCCCTCGCCGACGCCGTCCACGGAGGCGCTCTGGGCGTTCTGTCCGTCGAGCGCGCCGACGGCGAGTCGATCCTGCACTCGCCCCTGCGCGACGCCCTGGCGAGCGCCGGCTTCCGCAGCACCCCGCGCGGCCTACGCCTGCGCGGCTGAGCCGATCGATCGGGCCCGCGCCACCACGGCCGAGCCGATCGATCCCGGGCCCGCCGCCGCACGATGCCCGGCCGGCGCCGGGTCTCGAGGTGCGTGCGGCAGAGCGGCAGACCGGCCGGCTGAGGTCAGGAGGTGTCAGGAGGTGATGATCACCCGGTCGCCGGGGGCCAGCGACAGGCGGGCGGCCGCGTCGCCGCCGTTCACGGCCAGGGCAAGGTGGCCGGCCGAGTCGGCGAACACCACCAGGGCGCCCGCGGGCGCGTCGCCGAACGTGTTCGTGCGGGTCGCGGGGGTGCCGTTCACCGTGAGCTGGCATGGGGCCTCGGGCAGCAGGTCGGGCGCGGCCGCCAGCTGGACGTTGCCGAAATGGTCGACGGTCAGGACCTCGGCCACGAGGCGGCCCGGGGCCCGCTCGACGTGGGGCGCCGGCAGCACCACCAGGTCGTCGATCTCCTCACCGGCGTCCGGCAACGCCGCGCCCGAGCACAGGCGCGCCGCGACCGGGGCGAAGATGTCGCGGCCGTGGAAGGTGGCGGAGACCTCCGGGGCGAACCACCCGCGGTTGGTGAGGTGCACCGCGGCCGCGATGCCGCCCAGCGCCTCGGCGGCCGGGACCAGCAAGCCGTTATCGGGGCCGACCAGGAAGCCGCCGTCCGCCGCCGCGATCGCGATCGGGCGCCGGGCCGTGCCCACGCCGGGGTCGACGACCGCCAGGTGCACCGAGAGTGGCAGCGAGCGTACCGTCTGCGCCAGGACGGCGGCGCCGCGTCGGACGTCCCCCGGCGGGACCAGGTGGGTGACGTCGATGATCCGAGCCCGGGGCGCCAGGCGCGCGATCGTGCCGTGACACGCCGCGACGAAGCCGTCGGACAGGCCGTAGTCGGTGGTGAACGAGATCGTGCTCGGCGTCATCACGATAGTGTCGGGTCTCATGCGGCTTTGCGTGTTCACTGAGCCCCAACTGGGCGCGACATACGAGGACCAGCTTGCCATCGCGCAGCGGGCCGAGCAGCTCGGATTTGAGGGGTTCTTCCGTTCGGACCACTACGTGACCACGCTCGGTGAGGGGATGCCCGGTCCGACCGACTCGTGGGTGACGCTCGGCGCACTGGCGCGCGAGACGTCGACGATCCGGCTGGGCACACTTGTGACGTCGGCGACGTTCCGGCACCCGGGACCGCTCGCGATCGCCGTCGCGCAGGTCGACGCGATGAGCGGCGGGCGCGTCGAGATCGGGCTCGGCGCCGGGTGGTTCGAGCGGGAGCACACCGCGTACGGCATCCCGTTCCCGCCGGTTGGCGAGCGGTTCGACCGGCTGGGCGAGCAGCTGGAGATCCTGACTGGGCTGTGGTCGACGCCGGCCGGCTCGACGTACAGCTTCGAGGGGCGCTACTACGACATCGTCGACTCGCCCGCGCTGCCCAAGCCGGTGCAGCAGCCCGGACCGCCGGTGATCATCGGGGGCAAAGGGCCGAAGCGCACGCCGAAGCTGGCCGCACGGTACGGCGACGAGTTCAACGTGCCGTTCTCGTCCCTCGCCGACACCGACGCGCAGTACGCGAGGGTCGTCGAGGCGATCGAGCGCGAGGGGCGCGACGGCCGGGCACCGATCGTGTTCTCGTTCACCCAGACGATCGTGTGCGGCCGCACCGAGGCGGAGGTCCGCCGCCGCGCCGAGTCGGTCGGGCTCGACCCGAACGGTCCGCGGGAGCGGGGCGGGCAGCTGTACGGCACGCCCGAGCGCATCGCCGAGCAATTGCTCGACTTCGTGAAGGCGGGCGCGTCCCGGGCGTTCCTGCAGGTGCTCGACATGCGGGACCTGGAGCACTTGGAGCTGATCGCGACGGAGGTCGCGCCGCTGCTGCCGTAGCGGCTCCGCCGTCCTGATCACGGCCGAGGCCGGTAAATCACGAAAATCCGGGCAGAGGCCCGGGGTGGTGCTGCGGAAGAGGCCGCCGGGCGAGAACTCAGAACACCAACCGCCGCCCGGCGGGCCCCAACGCGACGAACCCCATCCCGACGAGGCCTCGAACCGCGACGAACCGCAGCCTGACGCGACCTCGGCAGACGAGCGCGAGCCGGACACGGCGCCGAACGACACTGACGCACCAGATATCTCGGATACGTCAGATATTCCCGATGATGCCGGTACACCGGAAGCGCCCCTGAATGGCACGGACATACCGGCAACGGTTCCGCCACGGGGTTCCAGAAGTCCCAGGCGGCGCCGGGAGCCTCCGGTGCCGCCGGTGCTGCGCAAGGGCCCAGCGCTGACGGCGGTGCTGTTGCTGCTGGTGGCGGCGATCGCCGTACCACTGGAGACTCCGCGGCCGGAGCGCGTCCTGTGCGTGGCCGACGACGTGCAGGCCCGGGCCGTGGCCGGGCTCGCCAACTTCTCCGCCTGGCTGCGCCGAAACCACGCCACCGGGTTCATCGGCGAGATCGGGTGGCCGTCGGACAAGGACGCGCAGCAGTGGAGCGCCGTCGCCGAGGCCTGGTACGAGGCCGCCGACGCGATCGGGCTGCCCGTCACGGCGTGGGCGGCCGGGGCGTGGCCGGCCAACTACCCGATGGCCGTGTACCGGCCGGTGGCGCAGGGGCTGCAGGTCGACGTCGCCGGGCCGCAGGCACAGATCGTCGAGCGACACGGGAGTACACCCGGATATCTGCGCGGCGTGAACCTCGCCGCGGGGTCGTTCGGCAGCTCGGACGCCAACGGCGGCTTCGGCACCGGCAATCCGGGGCACTACGGCCAGGACTACACGTACGAGACCCCGTCGAGCTACACGTTCGTCGCCGGGCGCGGGGTGCGGCTCGTGCGGCTGGCGGTGAACTGGGAGCGGCTGCAGCCGCGGCCGTTCGGGCCGCTCGACGCGGCGGAGCTGGGCCGGGTGCGCGAGGCGCTCGAGCACGCGCGGCGGGCGGGCCTGTCGGTGATCATCGACCTGCACAACTACGGCGACTACGCGCTCGGCGGCGGCGACGAGGGGCCGCTGCGCATGCTGCGGCTGGGCGACGCCGAGCTGCCCACGACGGCGCTCGCGGACTTCTGGCGACGGATGAGCCGCGCGGCCGACGACCCGTCCGTCATCGGGCTCGGCCTGCTCAACGAGCCGACCCGGCTGGCCGCCGACGGGCGCGCGGGCGCGCTGATCTGGGAGCGGGCCGCGCAGGAGTCCGTCGACGCGATCCGGGCGAACGGGGACCGGCGGGCGATCCTGGTCAGCGGGTACATACCGATGGGGCCGCCCTCGTGGGGGCAGATGCACCCGCGCGCATGGATCGACGACCCGGCGAACCGGGTGGCGTACGAGTCGCACGCCTACTTCGACCACGACGGCAGCGGCCACTACTGGATGTCCTACGACGACGAGTTGCGCAGCGTCACCTGGCCGGCGCCGGCGCACTGCCAGCGGTTGACGCCGGTGGCCCGCCAGGTGCTGACGACGGACTGACACGGCGGGCCACCACCCACGGGGCGAACTCGTAGAGTGACGGTCGGGTCATGAACAGCGACTGCGTCACAGATGGGAGGTGCCCGGTGCCGGAGGGCGACACCGTCTGGAACACCGCCCGCGCGCTCGGCGAGGCGATCGCGGGCCGGGTCGTCGAGCGCAGCGACTTCCGCGTCCCGCGGCTGGCCACGGCCGACCTGTCCGGCTGGACCGCCGCCGAGTCCGCCTGCCGCGGCAAGCACCTGCTGCTGCGCCTGACCCGGGAGGGCCGCGAGCCGCTCACCCTGCACTCGCACCTGCGCATGGACGGCGCGTGGCGCACGTACGCACCCGGAGAGCGCTGGTCGGGCCGTCCGGCGCACCTGATCCGCGTCGCGCTGCACACCGCGGCCGCGGTCGCCGTCGGCTACCACCTGCACGAGCTGGAGATCGTGCCGACCCGCGACGAGGAGCGGCTGGTCGGGCACCTCGGGCCGGACCTCATGGGCCCGGACTGGGACGCCGCCGAGGCGGTCCGGCGGCTGCTCGCCCGGCCCGAGCGATGGATCGCCGACGCCCTGATCGACCAATCGAATCTGGCGGGTATCGGCAACCTGTACAAGGCCGAGACGCTGTTCCTGCGCGGCGTGTCGCCCTGGACGCCCGTCGAGCAGGTCGCGGACCTGACCGCGCTCGTGGAGAAGGCGCACGCGCTGCTCAACTCCAACCGCCACCGGTGGACCCAGGCGACGACGGGCTCGCTGCGCCGCGGCGAGACCAACTGGGTCTTCGAGCGCGCCGGCCAGCCGTGCCGCAGGTGCCACACGAGGCTGCGGCGCTGGACGGGCGGCGACCACGAGCGCATCACCTACTGGTGCCCGCACTGCCAGCCCGGCGCTCTCCCGCCGCCGGGCTGACCGCGCCCCCGCACGAGAGAAATTTCAGGTCGTGTTATCCCGCTCGACCACGCGAGGACAGCTGGCGGGAACGCGATAGTGTGCTGGGCGTAATCAGCATGGGTGGCCGCGTCTCATGGGGAGGGGCGATGCGCAGCACGGGGTCCGCGACAGCGTGCGGGGTGGCGAGCCGGTGGACGTCCGGCTGACCCGTCGCGGCCTGCTCGTCGGCATCCTGACGACGGCCACACTGTCGGCGTGCGAGAGCGCGCCCGGTGTCACGCCGACGCCCACTCCGTCGTTCGACCTGCCCGGCGACGCACCGGTCGCCGCCTGGGAGCTGACCGGCGGCCTGAGCGCGGCCGGCATCGCGGCCCTGCGCCCGCCCCGCCTGGTCGTGTACGGCGACGGCGACGCGATCGCGGACGCGGCGTACCGGTCCCGCCTCGACCCCGGCCAGCTGCGCGCCCTCGCCGTCGCGCTGGCCGACGACCTGCGCTCGACCGGCGCGCAGAAGAAGCCGACGATCATCCCGACGATCGCCGACGCGCCCGTGACGAAGGTGTCGGTGTGGTCACCCTCCGGGACACTGACGTTCGCCGCCGAGGGGCTCGACGAGCTCAAGGCCGATCGCCTGTACGCCGACGTGCTCTACGCCGCCCGCGACCGCCTCGCCGCCGTGCACAAGACGGTGTCGGCGACCGCGCAGCCCTACCTGGCCACGCGCGTGCGGGTCGTCGCGGTGCCGGGGCTGGACGGCACGGCCGGCTCGACGGGCATCGACCCCGTCACCGCCGACCCGAGCGCCTCCGCCTCGACAACGGCGTGGCCGGCTGACGTGCTGCTTCCCGCCCCTGACCGCGAGGGCCTGCGCAAGGCCGACCTGGACGGCGACACCGCGCGCGCGGCGGTCCGGATGCTGACCCGGGACCTCGACCAGCGGGGCGCCTGGCCCGTGTACCGCATGCCTGACGGCACCGTCGTCCGCGCGAGCTGGCGCTACCTGCTCCCGCACGAGTAAGCGCGTCGCGCCGCGGCCGGTTGGTCAGGCGGTCTGCGGCCGCGGTGCCGCCTGCGGGTTGCGCAGGTCGGCCAGGCCCTCGGCGACGCCGCGCAGGAACGCGGTCGCGTCCGTGAGGCTGCCCACCGCGGTGCTGTCCTCAGCCACGCAGCCGGCCGCCGCGGTCACGAACTGCTCATATGCGGTCACGCCCTGCTCCAGCTGCTCGCTGAGCGCCCAATGGGCCGGGCGCAGGCCCTCACCGGCCGGACCGATGCGCATCGCACGCTCGACGGACGCGCAGCGCTGGGCGAGGTCGCGCAGCTGGCGCTCGGCGACGGCGGCGTCGAGGACCGCGGTCTCCGCGGCCGGGCCGAGCCGGCCGACCAGGCCGCTGAGCATCCCGGAGGCCCGGTCCAGGCGCCGCCACGGCTCGGCGACGGTCAGGCCGCGCAGCTTGAACGCCTCGCGCTGCCGGTCGTACTCAGCGACCGCGGTGCGTCCCGCGGGCAGCCGCTGCACCAGGCCGACGAGCTTGTCGCGGGCCACCGCGCCAGCCAGGGCGGGGTCTGGCTCCGGTGGTACCGGCAAAGCTCGGAAGGCCCGGTAGTCGATCCACCGCCAGACGGCGACGGCGATGGAGCCGCCGGCCGCGGCCGCCCAGAACGCGTCGGCCAGGCCGAGGCCGCTGTACGGCACGAGCACGGCGGTGGCGCCGGTGAGCAGCCCGGCCCGCACCGACCAGCCCCGTGCGGAGCGGTGCAGCTTCCGCAGTCGCTTCAGGTGCTTGGTCCGATCGCTGGCCATGACCGCCCCCCGGGTTGTACCTCGTCTCGGTTCAGCCGGCGCTGGCCGAGTCCCCCGCCTGCTTGTCCTTCAAGCTCGCCCGGATCTCGTCCAGGCGCGCCACGCTGGCGTCCTTGGGCCCGGTCGAGGCCACGGCGGGCGTCTCGGGCGCGGCGGCGAGCTTCTCGCCGGCCATGCTCGCGCGGATCTGGTCGAGGCGGGAGCTGCCGGCCATGTCGAGGGTCGAGCGCTGCACCTCGAGCATCCGCCCCTCGACGGAGTTGGAGGCGAGCTCGGCGCGGCCCATGGCGTTGGCATACCGCCGCTCGATCTTCTCCCGGACCTCGTCCAGCGACGGGGTGTTGCCCGGGGCGGCGAGGCCGCTCATCGACTCCAGCGACTTGGCGACGGTCTCCTGCATCTTCGCCTGCTCCAGCTGGCTGAGCAGCTTGGTGCGCTCGGCGAGCTTCTGCTGGAGCATCATGGCGTTGTTCTCGACCGCCTTGCGCGCCTGGGCGGCCGCGTTGAGCGACTGGTCGTGGAGGGTCTTGAGGTCCTCCATGCCCTGCTCGGCGGCGACCAGCTGGGTGGCGAACACCTGCGCGGTCTGCTCATACTGCGTGGCCTTCGCCACGTCGCCCTCGGCGTGGGCCTTGTCGGCGAGCACGAGTGCCTGCCGGGCCGACCCCTGCAACTTCTCGACCTCGGACATCTGCCTGGACAGCCGCATCTCAAGCTGGCGCTGGTTGCCGATCACGGCCGCGGCCTGCTGCACCAGCGCCTGGTGCTGACGCTGCGCGTCCTCGATCGCCTGCTGGATCTGCACCTTCGGATCGGCATACTCGTCGATCTTGGCACCAAACAGCGCCATGAGGTACTTCCAGCCCTTAGCGAACGGATTCGCCATCTCGCGGTCCTCTCTCGGCCAGCACTCGGACGTGCCAGGCTTCCATGGTGTCAGGCTCGCGCTATAGCGTCACGCCCACCTCGAACGCAACGGCCGGGAAATTAGCGCTAAACCGGGGTAATTAGGGACACAACTCAGGGAGAAGTCAGGGCTGCATACCCGGATCCCCGCCCGACAGCGCGGACCGCGACAGCCGCTCGGCCTCTGCCAGGCCGGCACGCAGTCCCTCAAGATCGTTGGTGAGCTCCGCCACCTTCGACGCCGTGAACGGCGTGCCGCCGACCGTGGTCGCGTGCAGGGCGACCAGTTCCGCCATCCGCGCCACCAATCCTTCCATGCCCAGTACGGCGGACTGCATGCGAGCCAGCAGCAATCCTCGGGCCTCCTGGAGCCGCTTGCCGACGTCGAGCTGGTCGGCCACCGCGCGCAGGGCCCGCTCGCGCTCGTCGCGCAGCGGCCCGGCCGGCAGATCGGACAGGCCGCGCCGGATCTGGTTGTAGTCCTGGCGCAGCCGCTGCGTGTTGATGCCCGACGCGGTCTGCTCGATGAGTGTCACCTGCCCGGCGAAGCGGGCCAGATCGGCCAGCGCGCCGGCGGCCTGGTCGTCGACCTCGGAGATCTGGCCGCGCAGCACCGGGTCGCCGGTGCTCTCGGACTGCCGGCGCAGCGTGCGTACCGCCGTCTCGGCCCGGCGCAGCCAGCGTTCCGCGTCACTGCCCCGGGGCGGGGCGGGCAGGCTCGGCGGGGGCGCCGCGGTCACCGCCCGGGGCGAGGAGCCGCGATCGGCGAGGGCGCCGAGGCCGACCCGGATGCCATACACCGTCCCGGCGACCGCCAGCCCGACCGGCACGCCGACCGCCAGGCCCGCCGGGGCGAGGGCGGCCGCGACCGCCCCGCCCAGACCCCCCAGGATCCCGGCCGCGACGAGGCCCCACGGCTCTGTCAGCTGCTCCTTGACGCCCACGCCCGTAAGTGTGCCTTCTCCGCCGCGGTATCAGAAGTTGCTCAGGACGTTGACGAGAACCTTGTCGATGGTCGTCGGGTCGCTCGCGTCGTAGGCCGCGGCCCGCGACGCCGAGGAGATCCGCTGCAGTACCCCGAGGTCGGCCTGCCCGCCGTACGCGATGGTGAACACGCGCACCGCGATCTCCTTTTCCGACGTGTCGATGTCACGCACGAGGCCGTCGAGGTCGCTGTCCTTCGGGTACTCGTTCTTGCCGTCGGTGAGCACCACGACCGCGTTGATCCGGTTCGGGTCCGCGAGATCGGCCATCTTGCGCTGCGCGGCCCGCGTGGTGGCGTACAGCGCCGTGCCGCCCTCCGCGTGCAGCGAGTTGATCATCTGCTCCAGCCGCGCCCGGTTGCTGCTCAGCGGCCCGACCGGGACCTGTTCGGTGTACGGCGTGCTGGCCCCCGCGATCTCGGTCGAGAACGTCCACAGCCCGACCTCGTCGTCCGACGCGAACAGCGTCAGCGACTGCAGCGCGGCCTTCTTCGCCAGCGCGATGCGCGACTGCCCGTTGCCGGCGTCGGTGTTCATCGACCCGGACACGTCCAGCACCAGCAGCACCTTGGCCCGCTTGCGCTGCTCGTCCCACGTCGTCAGGGCCTTCTCCAGCACCTGCGGCGACGGCGGGTCGATCACCGTGTACTTCGCGTCCGCCAAGAGCCCGTTCTCCCGGGTCAGCCCGGCGCCCGGCTTGCCGTCGTACGTGCGGAAAGCCAGGTCGGTGAAGCGCTTCTGCTGCGGCGCGTCGCGCACGTAGGCGAGGAAGTCGGCGGCGGCCGCCTTCTGCTCGTCGCTGGCGTTGCTGAGCACCACATACGGGTGGTCGCTCAGCAGGGTGCCCTCCTTGGGGTACACCGCGACCAGCGGTACACGCGGCTTGGGACCCTTGCCCGCAAGCGCCGGGTCGCCGGTCGGGTTGCCGCTGTTGTAGTCGTACACCGACTTCTCTTCGATCGCGACCGCGCTGATGTAGTTGAGCCCGCGTCCGGCCTGGTCGGCGGCGGCCAGGTTGGACAGGAACGTCAGCGAGATGTCGCCGTAGTGCACGATGCCCGACTCGACGGACTTGACGTACTGCAGCACCTTGGGGTCGGCGAGATCCTTGTCCGTCAGGTCGGTCGAGCGCCCGGTGGCGGCGAAGTACGCGCCGACCGTCGCGTTGAGCCCCGACGTGGAGAAGTGCGGGTTGGTCTTGCCGAGCCTGAACTTCCCCCAATCCGGGTGACCCTTCGAGCCCCATCCGTTCGGGTCGGTCGTCAGCCCGAGCACGTCGCCCCAGCCGATCGGCTTGTCGGGCCAGCCCAGCGCCTCGGCCATCGGCTTGGGCATCGCGAGCACCAGCGGCGACTGCGCGATCATCGGCAGCTTGCCGTCGGGGACCAGCGCGCCCTTGTCGCCGCTGGCCAGCCGCTGCTTGAGCAGCGCCACCCAGGACGCGGACGCGGGCGTCCACACGGCCGGCTGCGGCCCTTCGCGCCCGACGTCCCACCCGGTGGCCAGCGCGTCGAGCGCCGCGCCGGAGGCCTTGCTCTGCACGATCGGGTCGGCGCACTTGCCGTCGAAGCGCCGGTCCGACTGGATGTAGCTCTTGGCGAGTTCCGTCATCAGCGCGGCCTTCTCGCTCGACGCCGCGACGTTCAGCGCGATGCACCCCTCGCGGCGCGGCGTGTCGGCCTTCTTGCCGCCGCCGTTGTCGTCGCCACGGTTGGCCAGGACGAGGTACACCCCGCAGATCGCGAACACGCCGATGACCGCCGCGATGATGATCGGAAGGGGATTGCGCCGCCGGTTGGGGGCCGGGTAGCTCACGGGTCGCTCGCCTCCGCACTGCCGCGTTCACTGGCGCCCCCGACGGGGCGCGCCACCAGTGTCGCAGGTCGCGTCGAACCGTGATCAAGGCACGTCTGGCCGCCGCGTCTCACTGGGCTCGACCGGGGCTCCGTGCGTTCGGCTCTCCGGCCGGCTTTACACGGCCGGCTTTACGACGTTTTGCGGCCCTCTACGGCCTTTACGGCCAGCCCGACGGCCTTCTCCCGGTACAGGGCTTGGTCCAACCCTGCCGGCTATCTTGCGGTCGGCTGCCTTGCGATCGACTAACTCGCGGCAGGTCGGCGCGGGAGGTCAGGCGGCGTAGACGACGTCGCGCTCGCGGTCGACCGGGCCGCGGGTGGCGCGCAGGGTGGTCCGGAGCGGACCGTCGTGGTGGACCGCCACCGACAGCTTCGCGTCGGCGGAGACCTTCGACTTCGAAGCGCCTCGCACCAGGCGGGCCTGCGGCGCCTCCGCCGGTCCGCTCGCCGCCGCCGGCACGGGCTCGCCCGACGTCGCGGGCGCCGGCACCCCGGCGGGGGACGCCTTCGCGCCGTTGGGGGCGTCGCCCTGCGCCCCGTCGGGCCCGCCGACCGGCACGAGCACCGGTGGCAGAACCTCGGAGAGGGCGAGCGAGTCGCTCACGTCACGCAACACCTCGGACAGCGCGGCCCCGAGGGCTTCGCAGATCGCGGCCAGCAGCTCGCTGGACGCCTCCTTCTGGCCGCGCTCGATCTCCGACAGGTATCCGAGGCTCACGTTGGCCGCGGTGGAGACCTCACGGAGCGTCCGATGCTGGGCCTGCCGTCGCGCTCGCAGCGCGTCACCGATCACCCGACGAAGCAGCACGGCGGCACCCCCTCTGACGCAGCTGGCAAGACCGCGAAAACTGGTACTCGTCACGGTACCTGGTGTGGCGCGGATCGACACCCTGCCCCGCCGTCATGAGATATCGAGGGTCTCCGCGAGCAGCCCGACGGCGGCCGCCACGGTCCCGGCCCGGATGTCCGCGCGATCCCCCGCAAGTGTGAGTTCGCGCACCTCGACGCGTTCGGGTTCGCCGTGGGCCGGCGCCGGCCCGACGACCGCGACGTACACCCGCCCGACCGGCTGACCTGCCTGCGGGTCCGGTCCGGCGACCCCGGTCGTGGCCGCGGCCCAGTCGGCGCCGCACCGCTCGCGGGCCCCCGCGGCGAGCGCGGCGGCGACAGCCGCATCAACGGGCCCGTGCGAGGCGAGCAGCGGAGGGGGCACGCCGAGGAGCTTCGCCTTCAACTCTGTTGCGTACGCCACGATCCCGCCCCGGAACACCCGGCTCGCCCCCGGCACCTCCACGAAGGACGCCGCGAGCAGTCCGCCGGTCAACGACTCGGCGACGGCCAGCGTCTCCCCCCGCCGCTGCAGGGCATCGAGGATCGCGCCCGCCCTTTCGTCACCCACTGAATCCCTCCTTCGCCACGCGCAGCGGCCCCGCCACACCGCGCCCCACACACGCCCATCCAGCCCGCGACGCACACAGCACCCCGCCACGCCTTTCCCCTCACGCCCACTCTGCCCGCACCGCACGCGCCCCACATGCGCGCACCCGCGGGACCTTCACGCCCTCACCCGCACCTCCAGCGCCCCAAACGAACCCTGCACCGCGGCTCACACGCACGCGTCCACGCCGCCCCGGTTGCCTTCACCCACCCGCACGGCCGGGCGACCGCATCAAGGCCGGGCGCTCACGCGACCGGCTCATCGGCCTGCGGGACCACGGCCGGGTCCTCAGGGGACACCGGACGCGAGACGCCGGGAGACACCTCAGGCGAGACGCTGAGAGGCACCGAAGGCGAGACTCCGGGAGACATCGGAGGCGAGGCGCCGGCCGACGTCAGCGGCGCGCGGCGGAGGCGCACCGCGCGGGCGACGTAGTCGAGGCCGGTGACGACCGTCACAATGACGGCGGCAGACATGATCCAGGGGCCGACGGCCGCAAGGCCGGGAGGCAGAGGCGTGAGATACCAGCCGATCGCAAGGATCTGCAGGGAGGTCTTGATCTTGCCGCCGCGGCTGGCCGGAATGACGCCGTGGCGGATCACCCAGAAGCGCAGCGCGGTCACCCCCCACTCCCGGACCAGGATGAGGACGGTCACCCACCAGGGCAGGCGGTCGTAGAACGACAGCAGCACGAGGGCGGCGCCCGTGAGAGCTTTGTCCGCGATCGGGTCGGCGACCTTGCCGAACGACGTGACCAGGTTGTGCGCGCGGGCGATCCAGCCGTCGACGTAGTCGGTGGCGGAGGCAACGATGAAGGTCAAGCCGGCTGCCAACTGCCAGGCGTCGTGGGTCATCCGGCTGGCGACCACGCACACCACGAAGACCGGCACGAGCACCATGCGCGCGACCGTGAGGATGTTGGCCGCGTTGAGGAGGGGAACGGGCTTCACCGCGCTCATGTCGACGCCGGGCTGAGCATCTCGATCGGTGTCGCGACCAGGTCGACGCCGACGCTGTCGGTTACCTTGGCACGCACGAGGTCACCCGGGCGCAGGGTGGCTGGGTCGATCGCGCCGCCGGGAACGAGGGTGGTGGAGCCGTCGACCTCGGGGGCCTGGTGGGCGCCGCGGCCCTCGATGTCGACGCCGTCGGCGTGGTGCTCGACGGTGTCGACCAGCACATCGACCATCGAGCCGACCCGGTCGCCGGCCCGCTGCGCGCAGAGCTCCTCGGCGAGGGCGCTCATCCAGTCATACCGCTTCTTGATCGTGCCGGCGGCGACCTTGCCCGGCAGGCTCGCGGCCTCGGTGCCGTCCTCGTCGCTGTAGTCGAAGACGCCGATCGCGTCGAGGCGGGCCTCGGTCAGGAACTTCGCGAGCTCGTCGACGTCCTCGCGGGTCTCGCCGGGGAAGCCCACGATGACGTTGCTGCGCGCGCCCGCCTCGGGGTCGAGCTTGCGAACCGAGGCGAGCAGCTCCAGGAAGCGCTCGGTGGAGCCGAAGCGGCGCATCCGGCGCAGCACGGGCTCGCTGGAGTGTTGGAAGGACAGATCGAAATACGGCGCGACGCCTGGCGTGGTGGCGATCGCCTCGACGAGGCCGGGGCGCGTCTCGGCGGGCTGCAGATAGGAGACCCGCACGCGCACGATGCCGGGCGTGGCGGCCAGCTGGGGCAGGAGCTTCTCCAGCAGGCGGGGGTCGCCGAGGTCCTTGCCGTAGGAGGTCGAGTTCTCGCTGACGAGGACGAGCTCGCGCACACCGTTGGCGCCGAGCCACTCGGCCTCGGCGAGCACCTCGTCCGGGGTGCGGGAGACGAAGGCGCCGCGGAAGGACGGGATCGCGCAGAACGTGCACCGCCGGTCGCAGCCGCTGGCGAGCTTCAGGGGCGCGACCGGGCCGTTGTCCAACCGCCGCCGCAGCACGCCCTGCAGGTGGGCGGGCAGGTGCCCAGGCGTGACCACCTCGATGCTGCGCCGCTCGACCGGGGTGATCGGCAGCAGGGTGCGCCGGTCGCGGGGCGCGTGCGACGGGATCTTCTCGCCGGCGAGGATCGCGTCGAGGCGGGCGGCCATGTCGGGGTAGTGATCGAAGCCGAGCACCGCGTGCGCCTCCGGCAGCTCACCGGCCAGCTGTTCGCCGTAACGCTCGGCGAGGCAGCCGGTGGCGACGACCTTCGCGCCGGTGTCGGCCGCGGCCAGCAGGGTGTCGATCGAGTCCTGCTTGGCCTTGGTCACGAAGCCACAGGTGTTGACCAGCACGACGTCGGCATCGGTGCCGTCCGTCGTCACCGACCAGCCGCCGTCGGCCAGGCGGGCGGCGAGCTCCTCGGAGTCCACCTCGTTGCGGGCACAGCCCAGGGTGAGCAGGGCTACGCGGCGGTCAGTGTTGGTGGACATGCTGTCGAGGGTACCGACCGGGACCGACAATTTGCGGAGCGGATCCTGCCTCAGGAAGCGGGGAACGGATCCCGGAATGTGAAGGCCCGCGGCGTCGGTCCCTCGCGACGCAACAGGTCAAGCCGCTCCTCTGCCTCCCCCAGCGTCGGCACATGCCCCTCCGGCACCCACCAGACGACCGCGAAAGCGTCGCCGAACGGACGGAACCACTCCCGCCGCCGTCGCAGGATGTCGAGGTGCCCACTGCGGAACGTGAACTCGCGAAGCGCCTCCAGGCTCCGCCACACCGACAGGTTCACCATGACGTCGCCGCCGAACGGGCGCAGCGAGGTCGCGTCCGCAGCGCAAGGTTGGCGCCGCACACGGCCCCGGGATGCGTCCGAGCCACCCCGTCGAACGGGCAGTTGCGCAACCGCCACACGTCCCCGTCCGCGTACGGCTCATACCCGAGCCGCCGCAGCGTCTCCTCCGCGGGCCTGCCGGCGAGCCGCGCCCCGTGCCGGCGGGCGGCGACGTACAGTGCCGGCTCCACGCCGGCGTCCTCAACCGCGTCGGCGAAGACCTCGGCCAGCGCCCGGTAGCCGCGCGGCGGCAAGCTGAACGCGTGCTCGGCGGCGGAGCGCCGGTAAAGCTTCGCGGGCCGCCCGGCGCCTGGCCCGTCCCGGCCGCCCAGCCGCGCGAACGACACGTCCAGCAGCCCGGCCTCGGCGAGGCGGTCGAGGTGGTGCGCGGCGAGGTTGCGCCCGATGCCGAGCGCCTCGGCCACCTGGTCGCGGCTCAACGCATCGCCGGCAGCCGCCACGTGCTCATACACCGCCCGGCGCCGTGTGTCCGCCAGGGCCGCGAGCGCATCGATCTCCTGCTCATCGGGAAGGTCCGGCACACGTCCAACCATTGCAGCAGCGTGGCGTAGGTCAGTCGTCTTCGGCGGACTTCAGCGCGCCGAGCACTTCGGGCAGCGCGTCGGGCTTGATCAGCACGTCACGGGCCTTGGAGCCCTCGGACGGGCCGACGATGCCGCGGGTCTCCATGAGGTCCATGAGCCGCCCGGCCTTGGCGAAGCCGACCCGCAGCTTGCGCTGCAGCATGCTGGTGGAGCCGAACTGGCTGGTCACGACCAACTCGATGGCCTGCAGCAGCAACTCGAGGTCGTCGCCGATCTCCTCGTCGACCTTCTTCTTGCCCTCGTCACGCTTGGCCGTCACCTCCGGGCGGAACTCGGGCTCGCGCTGGTCCTTGCAGAACTGGACGACGTCGTTGATCTCGGTCTCGCTGACCCAGGCGCCCTGGATGCGGACCGGCTTGGAGGCGCCCATCGGCAGGAACAGCCCGTCGCCGCGGCCGATCAGCTTCTCCGCGCCGGGCTGGTCGAGGATGACCCGCGAGTCGGCGAGGCTGGAGGTGGCGAAGGCGAGCCGGGACGGCACGTTGGCCTTGATCAGGCCGGTGACGACGTCGACGCTGGGCCGCTGGGTGGCCAGCACCAGGTGGATGCCGGCGGCCCGGGCCAGCTGGGTGATGCGGACCACCGAGTCCTCGACGTCGCGCGGCGCGACCATCATCAGGTCGGCGAGCTCGTCGACGACGACCAGCAGATACGGATACGGCCGGATCACCCGCTCGCTGCCCGGCGGCGCGGTGATCTCCCCGGCCCGGACCTTGCGGTTGTAGTCGTCGATGTGCCGCACGCCGGCCGCGGCGAGGTCGTCGTAGCGCATATCCATCTCGCTGACGACCCAGTCGAGGGCGTCGGCCGCCTTCTTGGGGTTGGTCACGATCGGCGTGACCAGGTGCGGGATGCCCTCGTAGCTGGTGAGCTCGACCCGCTTGGGGTCGACCAGCAGCAGCCGCACCTCGTCCGGCGTGGTCCGGGTCAGCAGCGACACCAGCAGGCTGTTGAGGCAGGACGACTTGCCCGCACCGGTGGCGCCCGCGATCAGGATGTGCGGCATCCTCGCGAGGTTGGCCACCACGTAGCCGCCCTCGATGTCCTTGCCGAGCGCGACGAGCAGCGGGTGGTGGTCGCCGGTGGCCGCGCGCGAGCGCAGCACGTCGCCGAGCGCCACGTTTTCCCGGTCGGAGTTGGGGATCTCCACGCCGACCGCGCTCTTGCCCGGGATCGGGCTCTGGATTCGCACGTCGGCCGACTTCACCGCGTAGGCGATGTTCTTGGACAGCGCGGTGATCCGCTCGACCTTGACGCCGTGACCGATCTCCACCTCGTAGCGGGTGACCGTCGGCCCGCGGGTGAAGCCGGTGACCACCGCGTCGACGCCGAACTGCTCGAACACGCCTTGCAGCGCGCCCATCACCTCGTCGTTGGCGCGGGTGCGCCCGCGCGGGGCGTCGCCGGTGCCGAGCAGAGTGGGCGGGGGCAGCTTGTAGTCGGGGTCGGTGAGCGCGAGCTGCTCGGCCCGGGTGGGCAGCGGCGAGTGCTCCGGCGGCTCCTTCTCCGCGACCGGAGCTGGCTCCTTCTTCCGCTTGCGCCCGGCGGGCGGTATCCGCGGCAGGACCACGGTGTCGTGGACGATGTCCGGGTCGAGGTCGGGTGCGGCGGCGTCGAACTCGCCGGCATCAGCGTCCGGTGATAGGCCCAGCGGGTGCGGCAGCGGCTCGGGCTCGTCGGCGCGGGAGCCCTGCCGGCGCCGGGCCGACGCGCGCCGCGTGGGCTGGGCCTCCGGCTCGTCGTAGAGCTCGTCGAGCTCCTCCTCGTCGGCGAGGGCGGGGTCTTCGACCCGGCCGAGGGCGAGGTCGCACAGCTGTCGCCAGCGGTGCGGGATGCGGCTGATCGGGGTGGAGGTGACGACGAGAAGACCGAAGGCGGACAGGAGCAGCAGCAGCGGCACCGCCACCCAGGCCGTGACCGCCATCCCCAGCAGCCCGCCGATACCTCTGCCGAGCAGGCCGCCGGCCTTGTCCATCCGGTCCGGGAGAGTCGGGCTGTCCGCGGCCAGGTGCATGATGCCGGTGCCGCCGATGAACAGCGCGCCCCAGCCGACGATGCCGCGGCCGCGGCGGTCCTCCGTGTCCGGCCGGGCCCGCATGATCCGGATGCCGGCGCCGAGGAGCAGCACGGGCAGCACCGCGGACGCGGCGCCGATGAACGTGTGGCAGATGTCGGCCAGCCAGCGCCCGACCGGCCCGGCCGCCTGGAACCACAACGCGGCGGTGAGCAGCACCGCGAGGCCGATCATGGCGAGGCCGGCGCCGTCGCGGCGGTGCTCCGGGTCGAGGTCGCGGGTCGTGGCGGCCTGCCGGCCGACGGCCCGCGCGCCCCAGCCGACGCTGTGCGCGAGCCCCATCCAGACGGCGATCATGCCGCGGCCGAACAGGCCGAGCGGCGTGGCGACCACCGCCCCGCGGCGGCGGCGCACCGGCGTCGCGGCGCGGCTCCCGGCAGCGGCGCGACTCCCGGCTGCGGCCCGGCCCCCGGTCGCACTCCGGCCCCGCGCAGCGGGCGTCGCTTTCGCCGGGGTGGCCGAGGCGGCCTTGGCGCGCGGCGTGGCCCGCTTCTGCGGGGTAGCACGCGTGTTCGAACCGCCGCGCGCGTTGGACGTGCCTCCGCCGCGGCCGGCCTGGGAGGTGCGGCCCGCCATGGTCACACCGTAGCGGGGGGCTCTGACATTTTTCGCCCGGCACGCCGGTGCCGGTGCCTCACGAACGCCACCGCGTAGGAGCCGATGACGATCACACCCACCAGGACCTGCAGCAAGTGGGTGTAGCGCGCGGGGTAGAGGACGTTCTGGATGTACGTGTCGATGAAGCCACGATCGCTGACGCTCTGCCCGGCCCGCCGCCGAGCCCAGTGCTCGGCGGCGGTGAGCGGACAGTTCAGGGGAAGCGTGACCACGGCGAGCCCCCACGCGGCGGCGGCCAGGTGCGGCCAGAAGGCCTTCGGCCACCGCCAGACGAGGAACCCGCCGAGCACGACGTACGCGAGGAAGCAGAAGTGCAGCACCAGCACCGTCGTCGCCAGTGCCGCGTACACCTCAGACCTCCACCACCGTCGGCACGATCATCGGACGGCGCCGGTAGGCCTCGTTGACCCAGCGCCCCACGGTGCGCCGCACGATCTGCTGTAGCTGGTGCGGGTCGGTGATCCCCTCCGTGGCGGCCTTGTTGAGCGCCTCGGTGACCAGCGGCAGCACCGCGTTGAAGATCGCCGGGTCGTCGGAGAAGCCCTTCGCCGACACGGTCGGGCCGGCGACGACCTTGCCGGTGACCGAGTCGATGACCACGGTCGCGGCGATGAACCCGCCGTCGCCGAGGATGCGCCGCTCGGTCAGCAGCGACTCGCCGACGTCGCCGATGGCCAAGCCGTCGACGTAGACGTATCGCGATCGGATGTGCCCGACCAGCCGGGCCTCGCCGCCGACGAGATCGACGACGTCGCCGTCCTCGCACAGCACCACGCGCTCGTCCGGCACGCCGGCCTCCCGGGCCAGCTGGGCGTGGGCGCGCAGGTGCCGCCACTCCCCGTGCACCGGCATGAAGTTGCCCGGCTTGACGACGTTGAGCAGGTACAGCAGCTCACCGGCGGGTGCGTGGCCGGACACGTGAACCTTCGCCACGTCCTTGTGCACGACGACCGCGCCGGCCCGGGACAGCTGGTTGATCACCCGGTACACCGCGGTCTCGTTGCCGGGGACCAGCGACGAGGCGAGCACGACGGTGTCGCCCTCGCCGATGACGATGTGCCGGTGGTCGCCGTTGGCCATGCGGCCCAGCGCGCTCATCGGTTCACCCTGCGAGCCGGTCGACATGAGCACGATCCGCTCCGGCGGAAGGCTCATCGCCTCGTCGATCGCGACGACCAGGCCGTGCGGGATGCGCAGCAGGCCCAGGTCGCGGGCGATGCCCATGTTGCGCACCATGGAGCGGCCGATGAGCGCCACCTTGCGCCCGTGCGCGTGCGCGGCGTCGAAGACCTGTTGCACGCGGTGCACATGGGAGGCGAACGACGCGACGATGATCCGCCCGGTGGCCCGGCCGAAGATGCCCTCCAGCACCGGGCCGATCTCCCGCTCCGGGGTGACGAACCCGGGGATCTCGGCGTTGGTCGAGTCGGACAGCAGCAGGTCGACGCCCTCGCCACCGAGCCGCGCGAACCCGGCCAGGTCGGTGATGCGCCCGTCGAGCGGCAGCTGGTCCATCTTGAAGTCGCCGGTGTGCAGCAGCGTGCCGGCCGCGGTGCGCACGGCGACCGCGAGCGCGTCCGGGATCGAGTGGTTCACCGCGAAGAACTCGCACTCGAACGGGCCGAGGCGCTCCCTCTGGCCCTCACGGACGGTGAGCGAGTACGGCTCGATGCGCCGCTCGGCGAGCTTCGCCTCCACCAGCGCGAGCGTGAACTTCGACCCGACGAGCGGGATGTCCGGCTTGTGGGCGAGCAGGTACGGCACGGCGCCGATGTGGTCCTCGTGGCCGTGCGTCAACACGATCGCCTGGACCTGGTCCAGCCGATCGAGAATCGAGGAGAAATCCGGCAGGATGAGATCGACGCCGGGCTGCTCGACGTCGGGAAACAGCACGCCGCAGTCGATGACGAGCAGCTTGCCGTCGAACTCCAGCAGCGTCATGTTGCGGCCGATCGCGCCTAGCCCGCCCAGCGGAGTGACCCGCAGGGTGTTGGGCCCCGGAGGGGGCGGCGGATCGAGCTCGACGTGCGCCACCGTCATAGGGCAACTCCGAGTTGGTTATGGTGCGCCATCTGGTCGGCGGATCCGATCGTGCGGCCCGCCTCTGCACAATCCTCCCGCAGCCGGCCCAGTTCCGCCGCATTCGCCGAGACCAGCGGCGGGCGAACCGGCCCGGCGGGCAGGCCTAACAGGGTGAGGGCGGCCTTGGTCAGGATGACGCCCTGGGTGCGGAAGAACCCGCAGTACGCCGGCAGCAGCCGCAGATGCAGCTCGCGGGCGAGCGCGACGTCGCCCGACTCGTGGGCGAGGATCATCCGCTTGGTCTGGGGTCCGAACACGTGCGTGGGCACGCCGACGACGCCGACCGCCCCCACCGACAGCAGCGGCAGCGTCAGCTTGTCCTCGCCGGAGTAGTACGCCAGGTCGGTGCGCTTGATCACCCAGGCGCTCTCGCCCAGGTCGCCCTTCGCGTCCTTCACGGCGACGATGCGCTCGTGCTCGGCGAGCCGGCACATCGTCTCGGTCTCGATCGCCACGCCGGCGCGCCCGGGGATGTCGTAGAGCATCACGGGCAGCCCGGAGGAGTCGGCGACGGTCCGGAAGTGGTGCAGGAGGCCGGCCTGCGGGGGCTTGTTGTAATACGGCGTCACGACGAGCAGCCCGTCGGCGCCGGCCTTCTCGGCGACCCGGGCCAGCTCGACCGTGTGCGCGGTGTCGTTGGTGCCGACGCCGGCGATCACGGTCGCCCGGTCACCGACGGCCTCCACGACCGCGCGGAGCACCTGCTCCTTCTCCGCGTCGCTCGTGGTGGCCGACTCACCGGTGGTGCCGTTGACCACCAGGCCGTCGTGGTCCTCCTCGTCGACCAGATGGGCGGCGAGGCGGGCGGCGCCGTCGACGTCGAGCGAACCGTCAGACCGGAACGGCGTGACCATCGCGCTGAGCAACCGGCCGAACGGCCGGCCGGGGACGGAACCGGAGCGTGTCATACGCACAACCTAGCGGAAGCCTTCGCCGCGCATTTCTCAAGATTCCCAGGTGTACTGCGCGGACGCCACCTCGGTGCCGTCCGGGAGCGTCGAGATCGTGAAATCCCCGAACACGCTGGGCGCGACGCGCTGCAGTTCCCGCAGGCAGGCGACGGCCACCTCGCGGATCTCCACGTCGGCCGCCTCGGTCGCGCGCATCGTCACGAAGTGCCGCCAGGCCCGGTAGTTGCCGGTCACGACGATCCGTGTCTCCGCCGCGTTGGGCAGCACCGCCCGGGCCGCCTGTCGCGCCTGCTTGCGCCGCAGCGTGCCGCTCTCGACGTCGGCGAACTTGGCCTCGAGCCCCTCGAGCAGCTCGTTGTACGCCCGCAGCGCCGCCTCGCTCGCCTCGACGAACGTCTTGTGCAGCGCCGGGTCCTCGGCGATCACGGCCGGCTCGACCATGGCCGCGTCCCGCCCCGGCACGTATCGCTGCGAGAGCTGCGAGTAGGAGAAGTGCCGGTGCCGGATCAGCTCGTGGGTGAAGGACCGCGACACGCCGGTCAGGTAGAACGTGACCGTGCCGTGCTCGAGCACGGAGAGGTGCCCGACCTCGAGGATGTGCCGCAGATATCCCGCGTTGGTGGCCGTGGCCGGGTTGGGCTTGCTCCACGACTGGTAGCAGGCGCGCCCCGCGAACTCGGCGAGCGCCTCCCCGCCTTCCGCGTCGGTCTCCCACGGGACATCGCCCGGAGGCTCGAAGTGGGTCCAGGCGATGGCTTTGACGGAGAGCATTCGCTGAGCGTACAGCCGTTACACATAGAAATACGTGAAGGGTGCCCAGGGCAGGTTGCGCAGGATCGAGAACGCGAGCCAGGCCACCAGGAAACCGATGAGCGCCCCATTGGAGATGCGCAGCATGGGAAGCTTGAACGGCAGGTTGAGCCGGTTGACGGTCCAGGCGACATACAGATACGCCAGGAACGGCGCCGCGAACACCAGCGGCGCGTGGTGCTGCGCCGCCGCCGGGATGTCCCCGTGCAGCAGATACCAGGCCGCCCGAGTCCCCCCGCATCCCGGGCAGTCAAACCCGGTGAACAGCTTGACCAGGCAGGTCGGCGCGTCGGCGGCCCCGGCGGAGGTCGGCTTCATCAGCAACGTGTAGGCGACGCCCCCGGAGATGAGCGCCCCGACCCCAGCGGGCGCGGCCCAGCCGGGCAGCCGATCGATGAACCGGGCGAACCGCCCCTTGGGGGGCTGGTAGGCGAACTGATACACCGGCGGCACAACCCCGGGGACCGGTTCCGCCGGCGCGTCAGAAACCACCGGGGCGACAGGGACCGACAGCGGCGAGCTCACCCCCAACACGCTACACCGCCCACGCACGGGACCACGCTGTACAAAATCGGCTCTCACCAACCGCACCCCGCCCGGGCGGCGACCGGCGCACGGACGCCACGACGATCTTCAGACGAGCTCCTTTCCCAACCGTTCGGCGAGGTCCCCGCGCTGGGGCAGCTCGACGACATCGAGGCCGAGCCACCCAGCGAACCGCCGCAGCTCCGCCGCCAGCGCCGCCGCCACCTCACCGGGCGCCTTCACCCCCGGCTCCACCCACGCCGCCGGGATCTGCAGCACCCGCGCCTTCCGGTCCGCCTTCAGGTCGACCCGGGCCACGAGCCGGTCGCCCAGCAGGAACGGCAGCACGTAATACCCGTAGAGCCGCTGCAGCGGCGGCACGTAGATCTCGATCCGGTAGTTGAACCCGAACAGCCGCTCCACCCGCCCCCGCTCCCACATCAGCGGGTCGAACGGGCTGACCAGCGTCGCGGCGCCGATCCGCCGCGGTATGCGCGCCTGCGTGTGCAGATACGCCCGCGGCGCCCACCCCTGCACCTCCACCGGCACCAGCTCCCCGGCCTCGACCAGCTCCGCGATCGCGGTGCGAGCCCCGGCCAGCGGCAGCCGGAAGTAGTCGCGCAGCTCCGCCTCGGCGGCCACGCCCAGGCCGCGGGCGGCGACCCGGATCAGCTCACGGAACGCGTCGGCGGGCTCGGGCGTGGGCGCGTTGATCACCTCGGGCGGCAGGATGCGCTCGGGCACGTCGTAGACCCGGGCGAATGAGGAGTTGCGCCGGGCGACGCTGACCTCGCCGGAGTAGAACAGCCACTCGATCGCCGTCTTGGTGTCCGACCAGTTCCACCCCCAGTGGTCCTTGCGCCGCGGCTGGACGAGGTCGCCCTCCACCTGGGCGGCGCTGACCGGCCCCTTGGCGCGAATCTCCTCGAGCACCCAGCGAACCAGGTCGGGCTGCTCGCGGGCGATGCGGACCATCCGGCCCCACGCGTCGCCGGAGCGCATCCGCCAGCGCAGCATCGGATGCAACCCGACAGGGACCAGGGAGGCCTCGTGCCCCCAGTATTCGAACAGCTCCCGCGGCCGGCGATAGGCGAGCCGGTCGAGCAACGCCGGATCGTAGGGACCGAGGCGGCTGTAGGCGGGCAGGTAGTGGGCACGCTGGACGATGTTCACGGAGTCGATCTGCAGCAGGCCGGTGCGCTCCAGCACACGGCGCACGTGGCGGCGCTCCGGTGGGCCCGCCGGGGCGCGATCGGCGAAGCCCTGTGCCGCGAGGGCGACCCGCCGGGCCTGGGTGAGCGTCAGATACTCGGTCATCGCCATGGAGGCTATCCCGGGGGTACGACAGAAATTCGGTCGTGACGACCGGGCCCGCGCTCCGCCGGCCACCGCAGGCGACGCGGAGGCATTGCGGCACGGGCGTTCGGCCGGCCGGTCATGACGGCGGCCCTGCGCGGACTTGCCGCGCAGGGCCGCATCGCGGTGCGTCTAAGCCCCGACGAGCGGGCGCGCCCGTTCCACACCCGGCCTGCTGGCTTCGCTGCGGACTGAGCCACCGGGGTCCTTCGCGTCGAACGCCGCGGTGACCTGCCGGTCGATCTCGAGGAGGTCCGGCACGTCTTCGACGGCGGGGCCGCTGGAGCTGCCAGGGTCGCTCGCGGGGCGCTGCGCGGCGCCGGTGTCGGCGGGCTCGCGGATCGGCAGGGCGAACAGCATCCCGATCATCAGCAGAATGTACGCATTGCTGCCGATGAGACCGAGCCCGTCGAACTTCGCGTGGAACGCCCACGGGGTGCGGCTGCACAGCAGCGCGAACGAGAAGCCGAACGCGATCGCGAAGTTGCGCCTGCGGCGCGGGTCGAGCGAGCGGTCAGTGGCGTAGTCGAACAGCACCACGAGCGCGGGCAGCACCCACACCAGGTGGTGGATCCAGGTGATCGGGCTGACCATGCAGCCGACGATGCCGGTGAGCGCCAGGCCGGCGACCTCGTCGCGAGCCTTGACCGCGCGACGGGCCCGCCAGTACCACACGGCGAGGGTGATCAGCACGAGCAGCAGCCACAGCGGCTTCATCGGATCGGGGTTGAAGATCCGCCCGACGAGGCCGGTGAGCGCCTGGTTGGACACGAACGTCGGGGAGCCGACCCGGTCGGTGTTCCACATCGCGTCGGTCCAGAAGACCCGCGAGGCGTCCGGGGCGAACGTGGCCGCAGCCCAGGTCGCGGCCGTGGCGGTCGCGGTGGCCACGGCGGCGGCCCGCCAGCGCCGGGTGATGAGCAGGTAGATGATGAACACGCCGGGGGTGAGCTTGATCGCGGTGGCGAGGCCGATGCCGATGCCGCCGAGGCGGCGCCCGCCGCGAACCAGCAGCAGCACGTCGCCCACGACGAGGAACAGCAGCAGGATGTTGACCTGGCCGAAGTTCACCGTCTCGCGGACCGGCTCGAACGCGGCCGTGAGGGCCATCGCGATGCCCATCGCGAACCAGAACGACCAGCCCTGCCGCTTGATGACCGGCCCGAGTAGCCAGGTGAGGACCGCGAGCATGGAAAGCACGCTCAGGGTCACGCTGATGAAGATCGCGGTGTGCCAGCCGATGAGCGACATCGGCGTCATCAGTGCGGCCGCGAACGGCGGATACGTGAAGCCATACGGCGTGCCGGGCGTCAGGTAGTCGTAGATGTCCCCGCCACGGTTGACCCAATAGTCCATCGCGCCGTAATAGACCTTGAGATCGAAGAACCCGTTGTGCGCCGCCGCCACCGACAGGAACCCCCACACGACGGCCCAGACGGCCACCACGATGAGTGTCTTCCTGACCCCGGGCCGCAGCTTGGGCCGGACGGCCGTCGAAACGGCGACCCGTCCTCGCTCCGCCACCTGTTCTGCCCTCCTACTCGCTCACTCGCTACCACCTGAGTTTCATCAGGCTCAACGGTCCCGCCGGTCCAACTGTGACGAACTTCGTCCAGTCCGGCTCGATGAGGCTTCGCGCCGATCGACCCAAACCAGACGCCGCTACCCCGCCGCGTCGCGCTTCACACAAAATCCGTAGGCTGGTGCTCCATGACCCTCGGGTTCGTCCGTCCGGCGCGACTCGACGACATCGTCGAGATCACGCGCATCCAACTCACGACCTGGCGGGTCGCCTATCGGCGCCTATTGCCCGAACATATCCTCGACCGGCTGGATGAGGATTGGATTACCCGCAGGTGGCGGGAGGCGATCGCGGAGCCGCCGAGTCCTGCGCACCGGGTCCTGGTGGCAGTCGAACAGGTCGATTCACCCGCCTCGGAGCCAGACGCAAGACCCGAATCAGCATACGTGGTGGGTTTTGCCGCGTCAGGTCCGGCAGACGACACCGCCCTCGCTCCAGACGAAGATCACACGGCCCTTGACAAGGCCTTCGAGGCCACCGTGGCGATCACGGACCTGCTGGTGGAGCCCCGTTGGGGCCGGCGCGGCCACGGCAGCCGATTGCTGGCGGCAAGTGTGGATTTGTGGCGAACTGACGGATTCACGACAGCGCTTGCGTGGACGTTCGCCGACGACCGCGTCACACGTCGATTTCTGCAGAGCGCGGGCTGGGCCCCGGACGGGGCCAGCCGGTCGCTCGACGTCGATGACCTGCTGATCCCGCAGATCCGCTGGCACGTGTCGCTTGAACAGGATTCCGAGGATCCTGTTATCGGCGCGTGATGTCGTTGCGGCCCAATTGGAGCCGCCAGTTCCCAAGATGTGGATACCCTGGTCCGGTCGATTGGCCCGAGTCGATCGAATGAGTCTCGTCGGGCCGGACCGGGTGAGGCTCAGCCGAGCAGGGGATCCAGCCCGACGGTCAGGCCCGGACGCCGCACGACGGCGCGCACCGCCAGCAGTACACCCGGCATGAACGACGTCCGGTCGAAGGAGTCGTGCCGGATGGTGAGGGTCTCACCCGCGGTGCCGAACAGCACCTCCTGGTGGGCGACGAGCCCCGTGGCACGCAGCGCGTGCACGCGGATGCCCTCGACGTCGCTGCCGCGGGCGCCGGCCATCTCGTCCTTGGTCGCGTCCGGGACCGCGCCCAGCCCCGCAGCCGCCCGGGCCTCGGCGATCACCTGCGCGGTGCGCAACGCCGTGCCGCTCGGGGCGTCGATCTTCTTGGGGTGGTGCATCTCGACGATCTCGACCGACTCGAAGAACCGGGCGGCCCGGGCGGCGAACTCCATCATCAGCACCGCGCCGATGGCGAAGTTCGGGGCGATGATGACGCCGACGTCCGGCTTGTGGGCGAGCCAGCCGCGCACCTGATCGAGCCGGGCCGTCGTGAAGCCCGAGGTGCCGACGACCACGTTGATGTTCTGGTCGATGCACCAGCGCACATTGTCCATCACCACGTCGGGTGTGGTGAAGTCCACGACGACGTCGGCGCCCGCCTCGGACACGTTGAACAGCTGGTCGCCGTCGTCGAGCGTGGCGACGAGTTCCATGTCATCGCTCGCGTTGACGGCACCGCACACCTCGTTGCCCATGCGGCCGCGCGCGCCCAGCACACCGACCCGGATTGGCTCCACCTCTGCACTCACGCCGCCCAACCTATCGGGTCGGGCGGCGCTGTCAGCAGGGTGGTCAGCCCAGGGCGTCGCTGAACGCCCCGTCCTCGACGTCGCCGATCACCGCGAGAGACATCGGGCGGGTGAGCAGTTCCTTCGCCACCCGCCGGATTTGCTCCGGGGTGACCTCGTCGACTCGGCGCAGTATCTCGTCGACGGACAGCAGCTCGTCGTACAGCAGCTCGCCCTTGCCCAGGCGGCTCATCCGCGACCCGGTGTCCTCCAGGCCGAGCACGACGGCGCCCTTGAGCATGCCCTTGCCGCGCTCGACCTCGTCGTCGGTCACGCCCTCGCCGGCCACCCGGGCGAGCTCGTCGCGGGTGATCGCGAGGACCTCCTCGACCTTGCCCGGGGCGCAGCCGGCGTAGACGCCGAAGAGACCGGTGTCGCTGTACTGCGAGGTGAAGGAGTACACCGAGTACGCCAGCCCCCGCTGCTCGCGGATCTGCTGGAACAGCCGGCTGGACATGCCCCCGCCGAGCACGTTGTTGAGCGCGCCGACGGCGAAGCGGTCGTCGTGCTGGCGCGGGTAGCCGGTGCAGCCGAGCACCAGGTGTGCCTGCTCGGTGTCCTTGTTGCGCACCACGATCTGCCCGGAGCGGACCGGCACCCGGGTGGTGCGGGAGCGCCGCGGTGCGGGCACGGCCGGCGTATCGCCCCAGCCGGCCGCGTCGAACGCGGCGCGCACGGCCCGCACGACCTTGGCGTGGTCGAGGTTGCCGGCTGCGGCGATGACCATGGTCTCCGGCCGGTACCGCCGGTGGTAAAAGCCGTCGATCTGCTTTCGGCTCAGCGCCGAGATACTCGACACGGTGCCGGAGATCTGCCGTCCGAGCGGGTGGTGGCCGTACACCGCCTCGGTGAAGACGTCGTGGACCTCGTCGCCGGGCTCGTCGTCGTGCATGGCGATCTCCTCGAGGATCACGCCACGCTCGGTTTCCACGTCCGCCTCGGTCAGCACCGAGTCGGTGACGAGGTCACAGACGACGTCGATGGCCAGCGGCAGGTCCGCGTCGAGCACCCGCGCGTAGTAGCACGTGTACTCCTTCGCGGTGAACGCGTTGGTCTCCCCGCCGACCGCCTCGATCTGCGCGGAGATGTCCAGCGCGGTGCGCCGCTTGGTGCCTTTGAACAGCAGATGCTCGAGGAAGTGCGAGACGCCCGACAGCGTGGGCGTCTCGTCCCTCGAACCGATGCCGACCCAGACGCCGAACGACACGCTGCGCATCGCCGGGATGGACTCGGTCAGGATCCGCAGCCCGTTGGGCAGGACGGTGCGTCGCACCGTTCCGCCCAGCGGGTCGTCGGACAGCGTCTGGGTCAGCGCTCGGGTTGCCATGGATCAGCTGTGCCGGCTGCGCCGGCGACGGAACTCCCCGCCCTCGCCGCCCTCTTCCCCGGCTGCCGGGGCGGCCTCGTCACCGGAGGACTGGCGCGGGGCGCGCTCGCCCCGCTCCCGGCGCGGGCCACGGTCGCCGCCGCGGTCGCCGCCCCGGTCGCGCGCGGGCGGGCGCTCGCCGCCCTCGGCCGGCTCCGCCGGGGCCTCGCCCTCGGCGAGCACCTTGTCCAGGTAGATCTTGCCGCGGTTGTCGATGTCCGCGATCTGCACCTCGACCTTGTCGCCGACGTTGAGGAAGTCCTCGACCTTCTCGACCCGCTTGCCGTTGCCCACCTTGGAGATGTGCAGCAGGCCGTCGCGGCCCGGCAGCAGCGAGATGAACGCGCCGAACGCGGCCGTCTTCACCACGGTGCCGAGGAACTTGTCGCCGACCTTCGGCATGGTCGGGTTGGCGATCGCGTTGATCCGCTCCACCGCGGCCTCGGCCGACGGGCCGTCGGTCGCGCCGACGTAGATCGTGCCGTCGTCCTCGATGCTGATCTCGGCGCCGGTCTCGTCCTGGATCGCGTTGATGGTCTGGCCCTTGGGGCCGATCACCATGCCGATCTTGTCGACCGGGATGCGGACCGTGGTGACCCGCGGCGCGTACTGGCTCATGCCGGCCGGCGACTCGATCGCCTCGGCCATCACCTCAAGGATGACGTGCCGCGCGTCGTGGGCCTGCTGCAGGGCGCCGGCCAGCACGTCCGACGGGATGCCGTCGAGCTTGGTGTCCAGCTGCAGCGCGGTCACGAAGTCGGGGGTGCCGGCGACCTTGAAGTCCATGTCGCCGAACGCGTCCTCGGCGCCGAGGATGTCGGTCAGCGTCACGTAATGCGTCTTGCCGTCGATCTCGTCGGAGATCAGGCCCATCGCGATGCCCGCGACCGGCGCCTTCAGCGGCACGCCGGCCGACAGCAGCGCCATGGTCGAGGCGCAGACCGAACCCATGCTCGTCGAGCCGTTGGAGCCCAACGCCTCCGACACCTGCCGGATCGCGTAGGGGAACTCCTCACGCGCCGGCAGCACCGGAATCAGGGCCCGCTCCGCGAGCGCGCCGTGGCCGATCTCGCGCCGCTTCGGCGCACCGACCCGGCCGGTCTCGCCGGTGGAGTACGGCGGGAAGTTGTAGTTGTGCATGTAGCGCTTGGACTTCTCCGGCGCCAGCGTGTCGAGCGTCTGCTCCATGCGCAGCATGTTCAGCGTGGTGACGCCCAGGATCTGGGTCTCGCCGCGCTCGAACAGCGCCGAGCCGTGCACCCGGGGCAGGACCTGCACCTCGGCGGTCAGCGGCCGGATGTCGCGCGGGCCACGGCCGTCGATGCGGACCTGCTCGCGCAGCACGCGGGCGCGGACCTCGTTCTTGGTCAGCGACCGCAGCGCGGCGCCGATCTCCTTCTCGCGCCCCTCGAACTGCGAGCCGAGCCGCTGGAACGCGGCCTCCTTGATCCGGTCGAGGGCCTCCTCGCGCTCCGCCTTCGAGGCGATGCGCAGGGCCTCGGCGACCTCGTCCTTGAGTGCGGCGGCGACGGCCTCGTAGGCGTCGGGCTGGTAGTCGAGGAAGACCGGGAACTCCTGCACCGGCTTCGCGGCCACCTGGGCCAGCTCGGCCTGCGCCCGGCACAGCTCGCGGATCGCGGGCTTGGACGCCTCCAGGCCGCCGGCGACGACCTCCTCGGTCGGCGCGGGCGCGCCACTGGCGACCAGGCCGACCGTGTGCTCGGTCGCCTCGGCCTCCACCATCATGATCGCCACGTCGCCGTCGGGCAGGACCCGGCCGGCCACGACCATGTCGAAGGTGGCCCGGCCGAGCTCCTCGACGGTCGGGAACGCCACCCACTGGCCGTCGACGTGCGCCATGCGGGTCGCGCCGATCGGGCCGGAGAAGGGCAGGCCCGACAGCTTGGTCGACAGCGACGCCGCGTTGATCGCCACGACGTCATACGGGTGGGCCGGGTCCAGCGCGAGCACGGTCTCGACGACCTGGACCTCGTTGCGCAGGCCCTTGACGAAGCTCGGGCGCAGCGGACGGTCGATAAGCCGGCAGGTGAGGATCGCGTCCTCGCTGGGCCGGCCCTCGCGGCGGAAGAACGAGCCGGGGATGCGCCCGGCCGCGTACATGCGCTCCTCGACGTCGACCGTCAGCGGAAAGAAGTCGAACTGGTCCTTGGGCTGCTTCCCGGCAGTGGTCGCGGACAGGACCACGGTCTCACCGAGCTGGGCGAGGGCGGAGCCCGCCGCCTGGCGCGCCAGGCGGCCGGTGGAGAACGTGATCTCCCGGGTGCCGAACGAGCCGTTGTCGATGACCGCGGTGCTGCTGTGAGTACCGAGAGTGTTCTGCTCGGTCATGTTGGTTGTTGCTCCCTTTGGGTCGTGGGTCGCCCTCGGCGGAGCTGTCTGCGGCCGGTCTTCGATCGAAGCTCACGGGGCGTGGGCCCGGAAGCCACTACCGAGGACCGGTGCGCCGACCCGCTCGGCGGGGCGCTGCCATTTCAGTGTGTCACTACTCGACGGGGGAGCGGCGAATCCTCGCCACTCCCCCGTCGGTGCGTCGTTATCGCCGCAGGCCGAGCCGCTCGATCAACGAGCGGTAGCGGGCGATGTCGCTGCGCTGCAGGTAGTTGAGCAGGCGACGGCGACGGCCGACCAGCAGCAGCAGGCCGCGCCGGCTGTGGTGGTCGTGCTTGTGCTGCTTGAGGTGTTCGGTGAGGTCTGCGATCCGCTTCGTCAGCATCGCGACCTGGACCTCCGGCGAGCCGGTGTCACCCTCGACGGTCGCGTACTTCGAGATGATCTCGGTCTTCTGCGCAGAATCGAGCGCCATGTTCTCCCTTTACCGTGGATTCGTCGGCCGGCTCCCACGGCGTCGTGCAGGCAGCCTGGCCCCCGCCAGTCAGTCGGCGTCAATCCCAGGCTAACAGACAGAGCTGTTCAGCCGCGCATCGGACCGCTGGACAGCGCCTCCCGCGCCTGCGCGACGTCCTCCGTCATCTGCGCGATCAACGGCTCGATGTCCTGGTAGGTGCGCTGCTCGCGCAGCCGGTCGGCGAAGTCCAGGCTTACCCGTTCGCCGTACAGATCACCCTTGAAGTCCAGCACGAACGCCTCCACCCGCCGCTCCTTGCCGGAGAAGGTGGGGTTCGTCCCGATCGACACCGCCGCCGGGTGCCTCGCACCGTCGCGGTCGCGGTTGAGCCACGCGGCGTAGATGCCGTCGGCGGGCACCGCCGCGTTGGCCGGGACCAGCAGGTTTGCCGTCGGAAAGCCCAGCTCGCGGCCGCGCTGGTCGCCGCGCACCACCACGCCCTCAAGGCGGTGCGACCGCCCGAGCGCGCGGGCCGCCGCCACGACGTCCCCCGCGTCGACGCAGCTTCGGATGTACGTCGAGGAGAACACCGTCCCCTCGTCCGCCACCAGTGGCGCTCCCTCGACGGCGAAGCCGAAGGTCCGCCCGAGCCGGCGCAGCAGCTCGACGTCGCCGGCCTGCCGGTGGCCGAACCGGAAGTTCTCCCCCACCACGATCAGCGCGGTGTGCAGGTGTTCGACGAGCGCATCGTGCACGAACTCCTCAGGCGTCAGCCGGGAGAACTCGGCAGTGAACGGGATGACGCACAGCACGTCGACGCCCAGCGCCTCGATCAGCTCCGCCTTGCGCCCCGGCTCGGTCAGCACCGCCGGGTGCGATCCGGGCCGCACCACCTCGGACGGGTGCGGGTCGAACGTGATGACGACCGACTGCACGCCGAGCTCCCCGGCCCGCTTCACCGCGTGGCCGATGATCTGCTGGTGTCCCCGGTGGACGCCGTCGAACACGCCGATCGTCGCGACCGCGCGCCCCCAGCCGCCGGGCACCGCCTCCGTTCCCCGCCACCGTTGCATGCCACCGAGCGTACTGCCTCGGCCCCGCCCGCCCGTTCGCCGGCGGCGGGTCGCGTCGTGGGTCGTCACGGGACGAGGACGATCTCCGGGCGGGCCTTGCCCTCGCGCTCGCGCACGATCGCCAGAACGGTGCCGTCGGGGGCGAAGACCGCGTACGGGTCCGGGATGCCGATCGGGGACAGCGGGCCGCCGTGCGAGAGCGTCTTCGCCTCGTCGGCGGTGGCGTCGCGGCGTGGGAAGCAGCGGTCCGCGGCGGCCGGCAGCGGGAGGGTCACCGGGTCCGGGAGCTGCGCGAGCTCGTCCAGCGTGGCCGCCTCGGCCAGGGTGAACGCGCCCACCGCCGTGCGGCGCAGCGCCGTCAGGTGGCCGCCGACGCCGAGCGTGGCGCCCAGGTCGCGGGCGAGGGCGCGGATGTACGTGCCGGACGTGCAGGCAACGTCCACGTCCAGGTCGATGTGCGCGCCCACGCGGCGGGTCGCCAGGACGTCCAGGCGCGAGACGGTGACCGGGCGGGCGGCGAGCTCGACCTCTTCGCCGGAGCGGACGCGGTGGTACGAGCGCACGCCGTTGACCTTGATGGCCGAGACCGCGCTCGGGACCTGCAGAATGTCCCCGCGCAGCGGGGCCACCGCCGCGGCGATCGACGCGTCGGTGACGGCGGAGGCGTCCGCGCGCGCGACGACCTCGCCCTCGGCGTCGTCGGTGACGGTCGACTCGCCCAGGCGGATCGTGGCGGTGTACTGCTTGGTGCTGCCGATCACGTACGTCAGCAGCCGCGTCGCCTTCTCCACGCCGATGATGAGCACGCCGGTGGCCATCGGGTCGAGGGTGCCGCCGTGCCCGACCCGGCGCGTCCGCGCGATGCGGCGCATGCGCGACACCACGTCGTGCGAGGTCATGCCGCCGGGCTTGTCGACGACGACGAGGCCGCCCTGGGTCGCCGCCTTCTGTGCCATGCGCGACACCTTAGCGTCCGGACCGGACCGCCTCGGAACTCCCGGGTAGGCCGGAGGACGCGCGGGCCGCGTTGGGGCTGACTCGGGGGCCGCGCGGGCTGGCTCGGGGCCGCGCGGGCTGGCTCGGGGCCGCGCGGGCTGGCTCGGGGCCGCGCGGGCTGGCTCGGGGCCGCGCGGGCCGAGTTGAAAGTGCGGGGCTTACCGCACGGCGCCTGCGACCGCCCAGCCGTCGCCCGCGAGGCGGTACAGCAGGCCGGCCAGGCGCAGCGCGATGAACAGCGTCAGCGCGGCCCAGACGCCGCTCAGGCCGAAGTCGAGCAGGTACGCCAGCCAGATGCCGGGCAGGAAGCCACCGAGGGCGGCGACCAGCGTGAGGTTGCGCAGGTAGCGCACATCCCCGGCGCCGAGAAACACCCCGTCGAGGGCGAAGACGACGCCGGCGGCGGGCATCATCGCGACGAAGAACCACCAGGCGTGGCGGGCCTGGGTGTACACCTCCGCGTCCGCGCCGAACCACGGGCGGACGCTGAGCAGGGCCGCGGCCACGAGCACCGCGAACGCCGCGCCCGCGACGAGGCCCGCGACCGTGATGCGGCGGGCGAGGTGGCGGGCCTCCGCCACGCGCTCGCCCCCGAGCGCCGCGCCGACGAGCGACTGCGCGGCGATGGCGATCGCATCCAGCGCCAGGGCGGTGAAGAAGAACAGCTGGATCGCGATCTGGTGTGCGGCGAGCGCGGCCTCGCCGAAGCGCGCGGCGACCGCGGAGGCGGACAGGAAGCAGGCCTGGAAGGCCGCGCCGCGCAGCAGCAGGTCGCGTCCGAGCGCGAGCTGACGGCCAATGACCGCGGGCTGGGGCCGCAGCGGTACCCGCTCGGTGCGCAGCGCGCGGACGAACAGCACGCCGACGACGGTCTGCGCGGTCACGTTCGCCACCGCGGAACCGGTCAGGCCGAGGCCCGCCGGGTACGCGAGCAGCGGGCACAGCGCGGCCGAGAGCCCGTTGGCGGCAAGCACGTAGTACAGCGGGCGGCGGGTGTCCTGCACCCCGCGCATCCAGCCGTTGCCGGCGGTGGCGAGCATGAGCCCGGGCGCGCCGAGTGCGGCGATGCGCAGCCAGCCTGCGGCGTTGTCGGCGACGTCGCCCGGACCTCCCGCGAGGACGCGGGTGAGCGGCCCGGCGACGGCCTCGATCACGAGCAGAATGACCAGCCCACCGGCCAGGGCGAGCCAGGACGCCTGGACACCCTCCTCGACGGCGGCGGCGCGCTGTCCGGCGCCGAAGCGACGGGCGGCGCGCCCCGTGGTCCCGTACGCCAGGACGGTCCCCAGCCACACCGCGAACGTCATGACGGAGCCACCGAGGGCCAGGCCGGCGAGCTGGGTGCGCCCGAGGTGGCCGACGACGGCGGTGTCCACGAGCACGTACAGGGGCTCGGCGGCGAGCACCACGAGCGCCGGGATCGCCAGCGTGGCGACCCGGCGCATCGTTGAGGCCTGATCTACCGTCACCCGGCCATCGTAAGGTGCGGTGACTGGATTGGAGCTTACCGGCACAACCCCCGGGAAACCGTGACGTCAGCGCGGGGCGTCCCGGCTTCCCGGAGTTTGTGTCGATGCGGCGGATCAGCCGCGGCGGTCCATCGACATCTGCAGGGCGGCACGGGCGCGCTCACGGGTGTCGGCGGCCGGCTCCTGCGGCTTGGGCTGGGGCTTCTGCTGGTCAGACATGACCCTGGTCTCCTCTGTCGCATGGTGCTGATGGTCGTTGCGGGCTGGTCGCGCCGGGATCACCGGTGGACACGCGCAACGCACGGCGAGGAGACCGACGTGGGTGGTGTCGGCCTGTTCACACGGGTTGCTACGCACGTGGTTCCTCGCTTCCGGCGGCATGCTGGATCGGGCCGTTCACCCGCCACCGGTGTCCGCCTTCAGGAGGGGGCGCCCCGGGGCGGGCAGCGAAGAATTCGTACTGTGCGCATGCGAACTAAGCTATCGTTAAGTTCCAGCATGTGCGAAGACATCCCAAAATCTGGAACGGCGTGTCGCGCACCCGTCACGATCAATTTCCCAGCTCAGCCGGGTGCGGACGCGTCGCGGGGCCTGGCGCGGGGGCGTTATCGAGTCCCCATACGAACGCGCTGAAAGCCCGGCACGGACGCGTCATCAGGCCGCCGCACGGACGCGGCGCGGGCAGCGCATCCGAGCGCCGCCGCAGGGGTCGTGGGCTGCCTCAGGCGCAAAGACCCAAGGAGCGCCGCGGGCGCGCGGGGCCGCGCGGACTCGGCGGCTGCGGGGATGGGCCTGCGCCCACAGGGACGGGGCGCGAGCGCGTCGAGCACTGCGCGGGATCCAGACGTGCGGAGCGCGAGCCTGGGCGCGAATGGGTTTCAGCGCGCCAGGAAGTGCCAGCCGAGCCACCACCAGAAGCCGAACATCACGATGCGGCCGACGGGCAGTGGCCCGACCCGGTATCGCATGACGACGCCGCACACGTCGCCGATGCTCGGTACGCGTGACCCCTCGCGGTGGGCGGCGATCTCGACCGCGGCGAAGAGCCCCAGCGCGACACTGAACAACACGATGACGAGCAGCTGACCGCCGCTCATCGGCGCACCATCGCCCAGAAGGACCACAACCAGCCGAAGTACGCGGCCGCGCGGGCCCAGTAGTGCTCCAGCACCGGGTCCGCGAGGCGGGACAGCGTCGGGTACGCGTCCGAGCCGTTGAGGAACGTCGCACCCTCGACGACGCCGAACAGCACCAGCGGCAGGAGCCACCACGCGGCCTGGCGCGGGAGCCGCGCGGGCGCGGGGCGGCGCGGGAGTGCGGCCGACGTACCGAGCCAGAACAGCGCGGCGCCAGCGCCGAGCACCAGCAGGTTGGCGCGGAGGGTGAACGACGGGAGGGCTCCGCCGACAAGGGAGATCAGGGCGAACACGGGAATGAGGACAACCGGCCGGGCCCAGGCCCGGTCGACCTCCGCAGCGAGCTCGGGTCGGTCCATTTGTCGATTGTCACCTCACTGGATGCCGACTGGCCAGCCGTTATAGCCAGGAGATTCTCCCGGAGCCGCCCCTGACGCGCGCCGGGGGTCCGCGTGGGAGCGGGACAGCGCGCGGACGCCGCCAACGCGGAGCGCACCCCAGCGCAAGCCCAACAGCGCCCGGCCGCGCGTCAATGCCCGGCAACACGGCAAGGCACGGAAACGCGGCAACCTCCGCCAGCGCGCGGGAACGCGGCAACGCACGAACCTGACGTCGCGCCGAGGGTGCGAAAGAGCCGGGTAGTGGGGCGCGTACGCCGCCGAGTCAGTCCTGGCCGGCGCCGGAAGCCCGCGCGGGAGCCGGCAGCAGGGCGCGGATGGCGGCGATGACGTCCGCCACGGTACCGCCGGCGCTGAAGCCTGCCGCGAACCGATGCCCGCCACCGCCCAGCGCGACCGCGACCGTGCTGACGTCGACCGCGCCCTTGCTGCGCAGTGACACCGACCACTCCCCCGCGCGGACGGGCTTGACCACGCAGGCGACGTCCGCCTCGGCGACGCTGCGCACGGTGTCGATGAGTGCCTCGACTGCAGACGGCGGCTGGTCGTGCGCGGCGAGGTCGTCGGTCGTCAGATATGTCCAGGCGAACCCGAGCCCGCCCGCGCCCTCGCGCTCGAGCACGGTGCGCGCGAGGGCCACGCCGAACAGCCGCACGGCGCCGATCGGTCGCGTGTCGAAGAGTCGCCGCGAGATCTCGCCCACCGCAATGCCGGTCGCGATGAGCCGCGCGGCGAACTCGTGCACGGCCGGCGTCGTCGAGGCGAACTTGAACGAGCCGGTGTCCGTGGCCAGCGCCACATAAAGGCACTCGGCGATCTCCGGGTCCAGTGGTACGCCAAGCCGCCGCAACAGCCCATCCGACAGCACGGATGTCGCGGCCGCCGCAGGGTCGACGAGGTTGATGCTGCCGAACCCGGGGTTGGACGCGTGGTGGTCAAGGACGATGCCGACCGGCGCCGCGCGGAGGCGGTCAGCGAGCCCGCCGAGCCGCTCGATGCTCGCCACGTCGAAGACCAGCATCGCGTCCGGCGCGGGGTCGGCGTCCTCCTCCGCGACGAGCAGCCCGGCGCCCGGCAGCGTGTCGAACGGTGCGGGCAGCCGCATCGGCCCAGGGAACGTCGCCGCGAGGTGCCCGATGCCGAGCTTCCCCGCGACGCGCCGCAGCCCGAGCGCGAAGCCGAGCATGCTGCCGAGGGCGTCGCCGTCGGGGTTCACGTGGCAGGCGAGGAGCACTCGCGCCCCGCTCGGTAGCCCGCGCAGGGCCGCGACGGCCGCGTCCCACTCGGCCTCGGCGGGCCGGTGCCCGCCCGCGCCCGCGCGTCCACCAGGCGCAGCCGCCCGCGCGTCCGCGCAGTCGTTCGAAACCGCATCTTGCGCGCCCGTGCGATCGCGTGAGGCTCCCTCATGCGCGTCCGCGCGGGCTTGTTTCGGGGCGGGCGCGTGGAAGGCTTCCGGGGCGGGCGCTTCCCCGGCCGGGAGGCCGGGGAAGGTGTTGAGTTCGGTGCCCGCGCCCGGTGCGTTTCCGGGCGCGAGCCCGGTCACCGCCGGTCCTGGCCGACGACCACCTCGTCGTCGGCGCCGTCGACTCCCAGGTCGTCGACGTCGCCGTTCGCCTCGTCATCCAGCTTGTACGGCTGTGAATCGCCCGCGTAGTGCGCGCCGGCCGCAAGGCGCTGGACCTCCGCGTCGGCGTTGCGCGCGCTGGCGAGCAGCTCGTCGATGTGCTTGGCGTGTTCGGACACGTCGTCGTGCACGAACGCGAGGCTCGGAGAGTGACGCAGGCCAAGTGCCTTACCGACGGTCGAGCGCAGCAGGCCCTTGGCGCTCTCCAGGGCAGCCGCGGTGCCGGCCTGCGCCGCCGCGTCGCCGAGCACCGTGTAGAACACGGTCGCCTCGCGCAGATCGGCCGTGATCCGCGCGTCGGTGATCGTGATCATGCCGAGCCGGGGGTCCTTGATCTGCGTCCGTACCACCGATGCGACCAGTTCGCGCACGCGCTCCGCGTGCCGCCGCACCTTCGCCGGATCCGTCATCTCGAACACCTCCGCAGCCAAACGGCCCACCGGTGACCTCTCGGTCACCCGGGAACCTGAAGACCTGACCAACGCCTTGACAGTACCCGCGCCCCACCGGTGGGACCGCGTTGAGAAGTCGGGATTACTCGTCGTCGTCGCCGTGCAACCGACGGCGCACGGAGAGCAGTTCAACCTCGGATCGCCCGGCGACCGCGCGCTCGCAGGTGTCGAGCACCTCGCGCACGTGCCCCGGCTCGGCGGCGACGACTGCGACACCCACCTCGGCCCGCCCGGTCAGATCCAGGGCCCCGACCTCGGCGACGGAGACCTCGAACTTTCGCAGGTGCGCGATCAGCGGCCGCACGTACGAGCGCTTGGCCTTGAGCGATCGCGAATCATCGGGCAGCAGGAGGTCGAAGACCGCGGTTCCGGTGTACACGGCGCAAGATCTTATCCCGCTCGCCCCGCTTCCGCCTCGGATTTACCCCGCCACTTCGAGCCGGCATTGATGCGAACATATCAGAAATATCGCAACGAAGCCCGAGAGTACGGCAGAACGTGACGAACGGTAGAAAAGCGAAGAAGCCCGAGGGCCGCAACAGAGAGTAAACGGCCCCCAACGGCTGGGAGGGGACGCGCCGCCGAAGGTGCGCGACGAAGCAGCGACGGCCTCAGCGGGGCCGAGGACCGTACGAGCGACTCAAACGACCAGCAGCGGCGGACGATCGGCGGCTCGGGGTCGACGGGCAACGTCGCGGCGCCTGCGGCCGGGAGCGGGCCACGACGCCGGGGCCCGGCGGTGCCCGCGCTGCCGCGGTACACAGATTCATGATGTGAGCGACGTCATGCCCCGTCGGGCCGTCCCCGTCGAACGGATCGGCACGCCAGAAGGGGCCGTGGATCGGTGATCCACGGCCCCTTCTTCAAGGCGTCAGACGCGCGGCTTCTCGCGCAACTCCCACGTCTCGATGACATCGCCGACCTGGATGTCGTTGTACGAGCCGAGCGTGATACCACACTCGAAGCCCTCGCGGACCTCGGTCGCGTCGTCCTTGAAGCGGCGCAGGCCGGCGATCGTGAGGTTTTCGGACACGACCGCGCCGTCGCGGATCAGGCGCGCCTTGCTGTTGCGCCGGATCAGGCCGGTGCGGACGATGCAGCCCGCGATGTTGCCGAAGCGCGACGAGCGGAAGACCTCGCGAATCTCCGCCTGGCCGAGCTCGACCTCCTCGTAGACCGGCTTGAGCAGGCCCTTGAGCGACGACTCGATGTCCTCGATGGCCTGGTAGATGACGGTGTAGTACCGGATCTCCACGCCCTCGCGGTCGGCCAAGTCCCGCGTGCGGCCCTCGGCCCGCACGTTGAACCCGATGATGATCGCGTCGGAGGCGCTGGCCAGGTTGACGTCGTCCTGCGTGACCGCACCGACACCGCGGTGGATGATCCGCAGCTGGACCTCGTCGGAGACGACGATCTTGACCAACGCGTCCTCGAGCGCCTCGACCGAACCCGAGCCGTCACCCTTGAGGATGAGGTTGAGCGTGGTCTTCTCGCCCTGCTTGAGCTGGTCGAACAGCGTCTCCAGGGTGACCCGGCCGGTGCGCGCCGCCATCTCGGCCGCGCGACGGCGGGCTTGCCGCTGCTCGGCGATCTGGCGCGCGGTGCGGTCGTCGTCGGCGGCGAGGAACGTGTCGCCGGCGCCGGGCACCGAGGTCAGGCCGAGCACGAGGACCGGACGGGCCGGACCCGCGTGCGGCACGGGCTTGCCGTTCTCGTCGAGCATCGCGCGGACGCGGCCGTAGGCGCGACCGGCGACGATCGAGTCACCGATATTGAGCGTGCCCTTCTCCACCAGGACGGTGGCGACCGGGCCGCGGCCTCGGTCGAGGTGCGACTCGATCGCGATGCCCTGGGCCGGGCCGTCGACGGGCGCGCGCAGGTCGAGCGCGGCGTCGGCGGTGAGCAGCACGGCCTCGAGGAGTCCGTCGATGTTGATCCGGCTCTTCGCCGAGATGTCGACGAACATCGTCTCGCCGCCGTACTCCTCGGCGACCAGCCCGTACTGCGTGAGCTCCTGCCGCACCTTGGCCGGGTTGGCCTCGGGCTTGTCGATCTTGTTCACCGCGACCACGATCGGCACCTCGGCCGCCTGGGCGTGGTTGAGCGCCTCGATCGTCTGGGGCATCACGCCGTCGTCGGCCGCGACCACCAGGACCACGATGTCCGTGGCCTGCGCACCACGAGCACGCATGGCGGTGAACGCCTCGTGACCCGGGGTGTCGATGAAGGTGATCGCGCGGTCCTCGCCGTCGTGCTCGACGCGGACCTGGTAGGCGCCGATGTGCTGGGTGATGCCGCCGGCCTCGCCCGCCGCGACGTTCGTCTGGCGGATCGCGTCGAGCAGCTTCGTCTTACCGTGGTCGACGTGACCCATGACGGTCACCACCGGCGGCCGGATGACCAGGCGCTCCTCGTCGACCTCGGCGTCGAGGTCGATGTCGAAGCGGGCCAGCAGCTCGCGGTCCTCGTCCTCGGGGCTGACGATCTGCACGTCGAAGCCGAGGTGCTCGCCGAGCAGCTGCAGCGTCTCGTTGGTGCACGACTGGGTGGCCGTCACCATCTCGCCCAGGTTGAACATCTCCTGGACGAGCGAGCCCGGGTTGGCGTTGATCCGGTCGGCGAAGTCCGACAGCGACGCACCCTGCGGCAGGCGGATCGCCTGACCCTGCCCGCGCGGGGCGCCCGAGCCCATGGTGGGCGCGGAGAGGTTGTCGAACTCCTGTCTGCGCTGCTTCTTGGACTTGCGTCCGCGCGTCGGCCGGCCACCCGGACGCCCGAAGGCACCCGCGGCGCCGCCGCCGCGACCACGGCCACCAGCGCCACCGCCACCGCCCGGACGACCGGCAGTGCCGGCGCCCGCACCGGGTGCGCCTCCGCCACCGCCACCAGGGCCGCCACGGAAGCCGCCGCCACCGCCGCCGCCAGGGCCGCCACGGAAGCCGCCGCCACCGCCGCCACCACCGGGGCCGCTACGGAAGCCGCCGCCACCGCCACCGCCGGGGCCGCCGGGACGACCGGCGCCACCGCCGGGACCGCCACGGAAGCCGCCACCGCCACCGCCACCGCCCGGACGACCGGGCCGGTCACCGCCGGGGCCGGCGGGACGACCGGGCCGCTGGCTCGGCATCTGCGACGGGTTGGGCCGGGGGCCGCCCATCGAGGACGGGTTGGGCCGCGGGGGCATCGAGGACGGGTTGGGCCGCGGAATGTTGCCCGGCGACGGCGGGCGCGGAGTCGCGCCGCCGGAGACGCCGAACGGGTTGTTGCCCGGGGACCGGGCCGGCGGCCGGGCGCCGCCCGGACGCGGGCCCTGGCCGGGCCGCGGCGCGGACGGGGTCGGCGCACCGCCGCCGGACGGGCCGGGGGTCGGGCCCGGGCGCGGCCCGGGCGTGGGGGCACCGCCACTGGGCGGCTGCGGCGTGTCACGCCGGGTGTGCTCACGCTGACGGGCCTGCTGGGCGGCCTTCATGGTCGCTTCCTGCTCAGCCTTCAGCGCGGCGGCACGCTGCTCGGCGGCCGCCACCTCGATGTCGTGCGCGCTCGTCGGCCGTACCGCGGGCGGCGGGGTCGGACGCGGCGGGCCGGGAACGGGGCCACGGCCGCCTCCGCCTCCGGAACCACCTGGTCCGCCGCTCGCCGGCGGCTGAGGCCGCTTCGGGGGCGCAAAGGGCTTGACTGCCGGGGACGGCGTCGGGCGCGGAGCCGCCGGAACGGGCGCCGACGGTACCGACGGGGCCGGCGCAGGAGGCGCGGAGGGCGCTGGGGCGGAGCCTCCACCGTTTTCGAAGCTCGCACGCAGCCGGCGCGCCACTGGCGCCTCGACCGTGCTGGATGCGGACTTCACGTACTCGCCAAGCTCCTGCAGCTTCGCGAGTACGGTCTTGCTTTCGACCCCGAGCTCTTTCGCCAGCTCGTGTACGCGGGCCTTGCCTGCCACTACACTCCTCACCTCGAGGCCGGGCGGCAAGTTCCGCTCCGACCTCACTCGTGCACTTGAAGCCTGGTCATCTCAGGGACTTCATCGTGTGCTCATGTCCGTCGTCCTACCTTGCGTGATCCGGGTGGGGCGTCGCGCTCCCACCACCGGCGGTTCCGGTCACTGCGTATGCTCCGGCTCCGTCACCGTCGCCGAGGCGACGGCTTCGGCCAGCGGACCGGTGTCGAAGACCCCGGTGAGGCGTAGAGCCCGCCCGAAGGCGCGCCTGCGCTCCGCTAGCGCGAGGCAAGCCGGATCAGGATGCAGGTGCGCTCCCCGACCCGGCCGTCTGCGAGCCGGATCGGGGACAGCCCTGAACTGGCCAGGGCCGCACTCGATCGCGACAAATCGCAGCAACTCGGAGGATGACGCACGCTTCCGGCATCCAATACAGGTGCGAACCGGCATAGCCGGGATCGCAGGCATGCCAGCCGGGGGCGTGCGACGTACCGTCAAGAAGTCTACCCTGCACTTTCGGCGCGCGCCGCGCCCGGTCCGGTGACGTGATCGACGTTGCCGTCCGCGGCGTTGTCAGGTCTGATATCGATCCGCCATCCGGTGAGCCTCGCGGCGAGCCGAGCGTTCTGGCCCTCTCTGCCGATGGCCAGGGAAAGTTGGAAGTCCGGGACGGTCACCCGGGCGGCCCGGTTGGCCGCGTCGACGACCTCCACGTTGAGCGCTTTCGCGGGAGAAAGCGCATTTCCCACAAATTGCGCGGGGTCCTCCGACCAGTCGATGATGTCGATCTTTTCGCCGTGCAGCTCGCTCATGACGGCGCGGACCCGCTGGCCCATCGGGCCGATGCAGGCCCCCTTCGCGTTCACCCCCGAGACGGTCGAACGGACCGCGATCTTGGTCCGGTGGCCGGCCTCCCGGGCGATGGCCGCGATCTCCACGGTACCGTCGGCGATCTCCGGCACCTCGAGCGCGAACAGCCGCTTCACCAGGTTGGGATGCGAGCGCGACAGCGTGACCTGCGGCCCGCGGAAGCCCTTGGCCACGTGGACGACGATGGCCTTGATCCGCTGGCCGTGCTCGTAACGCTCACCGGGCACCTGCTCGGCCGCGGGCAGCATGCCCTCGATCTTGCCGAGGTCGATGGTGACGATGCCCTTCTCGGCGCGCGCCTCGTGCGCCTGGATCACGCCGGTGACCAGGTCACCGTCGCGGCCGACGTACTCGCCGAAGTGCACCTCGTCGGTCGCCTCGCGCAGCCGCTGCAGGATGACCTGCTTGGCCGTCATGGCCGCGATCCGGCCGAAGTCGTGCGGGGTGTCGTCGTACTCGCGGACGACGGCGCCGTCCTCATTGAGATCCTGGGCGAGCACGGACGCCGCGCCCGTGCGCCGGTCGATCTCGACCCGCGCGTGCGGGTTGGCTCCCTCGGTGTGCCGGTACGCCGTGAGCAGCGCCGTCTCGATCGCCGCGAGGATGGTCTCGAACGGGATCTCGCGCTCGCGCTCCAGTGCGCGGAGGGCCGCAAGGTCGATGTTCACTCCCCGTCCTCCCCTTCCTCGTCGTCTTCGTCGTCGATTTCTTCATCATCCGGGTCCGGCAGTTCGGCGAGGCGCTTGAGCTCGACCTGGACCCGGCCCGGGCCGAGCTCGCCGTGCGCGTGGGTCTGCCGATCGCCGTCGACGTCGAGGGTCACCCCTGCGTCATCGGCCGCGACCACCCGCCCGGTCACCTCGCGTCCGGCGGCCTTCACCTTGACCAGCCGGGTGCGGTTGCGCCGCCAGTGCCGCGGCAACGTGAGCGGCCGATCGACACCCGGCGAGCCGACCTCCAGCTCGTACTCACCCGCGATCAGTTCGTCGCCGCCGGCCTCGGCCGCATCGAGTGCGGTGGAGATGCCCCGGGAAAGCTCGGCCACGGCGTCGAGGTCGACACCGTGATCGCTGTCGACCGCGATGCGCACCAGATGCCGCCGCCCGACGCGGGTGACGGTGAGGTCCTCGAGGTCGTAGCCACCCTGGGTGACGACCGGTTCGACCACCGCGAGGAGGCGCTGTCGATGCTGTTGCGCCATAGATCGACACCCCTCCTTCGGGCACCCGCACGGGCGCACGGCTCATCGCCGCCTGCGTGACAACGCGCGGGCGGCTCGTGCAGAGCGTAACGCGACGTGACTCGGGACGTCCCGGCGGCGCTCCGAAGGCCACCCGGCCGCGCCCGCGCGCAGCCCCCGGCGGTGCGTCCGCCGGAGCCCACGGCCGCATGAGCAAGCGGGTGAGGGAGTACCTCACCGAGGGCGGGTGCACCGCAAATCGCTCGGATGGTGTTCACTATGCGCGTGCTGATCCGCCGACGCGCCCTGCTCGCCGCCGCCGTGGTGACAACGACCGGCTCGGTGGCGGGCTGCGACCCGCTCGGCGGCAAGCAGGCGCCGCAGTGGAGCCCTGCACCAGACGTACTGCTGCCACTGCTGACCCGGACCGTCGCGCTGCGCGACCGTTACGCGGCGGTCCTCACGGCGTTCCCGGCTCTGAAGGAGCGCATCGGGCCGCTCAAGGACGACCACGCCCAGCACGTGATCGCGCTCGCCCGGGAGATCGGCCTGCCGGAGGCCGGGCCGTTCCCGGCCCCGAGCGGCGCTGCCGGGTCCGGCGCTGAACCGTCCGCGACATCCATGGCGGTGCCGAACGAGCAGAGCGCGGCCCTGTCGGACCTCGCCGCGCTGGAGAAGGTGGCGCGAGAGGAGGCGGAAACGGCGTGCCTGGCCGCGCCGTCCTATCGTGCGGCTCTGCTCGGCTCGATCGCCGCGTGCCGCGCGGGACATCAGGAGGTGCTGACGTGACCCCGGCCGACGAGAGGCTCGTGGCGGCGCTGCAGGCCGAGCACGCGGCCATCTACGGCTACGGGGTGCTGGGGCCGAGGCTCGACGGTGCGGCCCTCACCCAGGCGCACAACGCCGACAACGCCCACCGGGCGCGCCGCGACGCGCTGATCGTGCGGCTCTCCTCGGCCGGGGTGACGCCGCCACCGACCGCCGCGAGCTACCAGCTGCCATTCGCGGTCGCTGACCGCGCGGACGCGCTGAAGCTGGCGGCACTGCTCGAAGACCGCACAGCGGCGCAGTGGCGCCTTGCGCTGCCGGCCACTGACGGCGACGTCCGCAAGATCGTGCTGGACGCGCTCGTCGACTGCACGACGCGCGCCGTGGGGTTCCGCAGGACGGGCGGTCTGACCCCGCTTGTACCGACGTTTCCGGGCAAAACGGCATAATTGGGGATAAACCCATCACGCCAGAGCGAACCGGAAGCGGCGGAGATACTCCCGAAAGCGTGCCACAGCAAGGCGGCGTCGCCCCATCGGGCTGTTCGCTCCGCGACGATCGTTGCATCACGCCACGAGCGTCTAGACGAGAGGAGGACCCGACATGCGCCGCACCGCGTGGGCCGGTCCGACGATGCACCCGCGTCGTTGACGAATACACCGTCTCGTGAGCCTGCCGTCTCGGGGAACACCGCCCCCGAGACGGTTCAGGCCACACGAGACCCAGGCCACCACACCGATGGGATGAACAACGAAAACACAGGAAGCCCCGGCGTCCGCACCCAGCAGCAGCTGCCGAGTCCGGAACGCCACGGGGCATGCCGTCGATCAGCGCGACGCCAGGTGGCTCACGGCAGGGTCAGGATCTCGTAACCGTCCTCGGTCACCAGGATCGTGTGCTCGAACTGAGCCGTCCACTTGCGGTCCTTGGTGACGACGGTCCAGCCGTCCTTCCAGATGTCGTACTCGTGGGTGCCCAGCGTGATCATCGGCTCGATGGTGAACGTCATCCCCGGCTCCATGATCGTGGTCAGCCGCGGGTTGTCGTAGTGGGGCACGTAGAGCCCGGTATGGAACACCTCGTTGATGCCGTGCCCGGTGAAGTCGCGCACGACGCCGTACTGAAAGCGCTTGGCGTATGCCTCGATGACCCGGCCGATCGCGTTGAGCGGACGCCCGGGCGCGACCGCGCGGATGCCCCGCATCATCGCCTCGCGGGTGCGCTCGACGAGCAGCCGGTCCTCCTCCGCGACGTCGCCGACGCAGAACGTCTGGTTGGTGTCGCCGTGCACGCCGCCGATGAACGCGGTCACGTCGACATTGAGGATGTCGCCGTCCTCGATCACGGTGGAGTCCGGGATGCCGTGACAGATCACCTCGTTGAGCGAGGTGCAGCACGACTTCGGGAAGCTCTTGTACCCGAGCGTCGACGGGTAGGCGCCGTGATCACACAGGAACTCGTGCACCACGCGGTCGATCTCGTCGGTCGTCACGCCCGGCCGCGCGTGCTCGCCGGCGAGTGCGGTCGCCTGCGCCGCCAGCTTGCCCGCGACCCGCATCCGCTCGATGATCTCGGGCGACTGCACGTCGGACCCGCGGTGCTTGGCCGGCGCCCGCTTGCCGACATACTCGGGGCGCACGATTTCGGCGGGGACGTGACGCCAGGGACTCTGCGTGCCAGGGGCGAGCGGTGCGCGAACCTTCATGGCCAGAAGCCTAACGCGCATCAACCCCGGGCTGTCCGGGTAGCCACCCAAGCATGATCGACGACGACCGCGCCCACGCTGCTCCCTGAGCCGACAACCCTTAAGCGTGGCCGAGGCCCGTCCTGCGGACCCCGTGAGCCGCGTCCGGGGGGCTGAGAGGACCGCCCCGGACGATCGCCAAGCCGGCTCGGACACCAACCGGACAGCGCCGTGTGTCGGTCAGGCCTCCTCGGCGAGCAGTTCCTCGACCGCAACCACCCGGGTTTCGTCCCTTTCGAGCACGGCAACCTTTCCCATTGCGCGAGGTTAACATGGATTATGGCCGTGTGGCCATATTCTCCCGGCGGGCGCGCGCGGCCTCCACGAACGCGGCGAACAGGCGGAAGTCTGTGGTGTCCTCCGGGTGCCACTGGACACCCACCGCGAAGCTCTTCGACGGGTCCTCGACGACCTCGATGAGGTTGTCCTCCGGACACCAGCCGGTCGGAACGAGCCGGCCGGGGTCGGCGCAGCCCTGGTGGTGGAACGAGTTGACGATCACCGCGTCACCGAGGATCGCGGCCGCCCGGGAGCCGCGCGACAGGCGCACTGGGTGCTCGCCGAACTTCGGGCCGCTCACCGGGCGGTGGTTGTGGTGGCCGAGGACGTCGGGCAGGTGCTGGTGCAGGCGCCCGCCGTACGCGACGCACATGAGCTGCATGCCGCGGCAGATGCCGAACAGGGGCAGGTCTGCGTCGAGCGCGGCCCGCATGAGCAGCAGCTCGGCGGCATCCCGCTCCGGCTTGACCTTGGTGGTGGCGTGCGGGGGCTCGCCGTACAGGTCCGGATTCACGTCCGATCCGCCGGTGAACATGATGCCGTCGAGACCCTCGAGCACGTCGATGTCGGGGTCGTCGGGGGTGATGAGGACCGCCCGGCCGCCCGAGCTGTGTACCGCGTGCACGTAGGACAGCGGCAGCACCGCGGAGAAGGTGTCGTTGAGGCCGAAGCGGGTTTCCTCGGCGTACGTGGTCAGGCCGATGACCGGTCGCGACATGACCTCAACTTAGTCCTCTCGGGGCGAGGTTGTGCAGGCCGTCCACGGCGCGCTCCCCCGCGGCTGCCGGGTCGGCGTCCGGCCCGGCGATCCGCGGGTCCCGGTTGAGGTCAGATCGCGGCGACGAGCGCGGCGAAGGGCCGCACGTCGCCCGCCTCCTCCGGGTGCCATTGCACGCCGAGCACGAACCGGCGCCCGGGATGCTCGAGGGCCTCGACGACGTCGTCGTCGGCCCAGCCGGTGACGGTGAGCGTGCCCGGCTTGTCGACGGCCTGATGGTGGTACGAGTTCACCTCGGCGGTGAGGCCGAACACGGCGGCCGCGCGGGAGCCGGGAGCGAACCGTGCCCGGTGCGTCCCGTAGACGCCGGGCGCCGGCTGGTGGCGCTCGTCGCCGAGCAGGTCGGGCAGGTGCTGCACGAGCGTGCCACCACAGGCGACCGCGAGCAGCTGCATGCCGCGGCACACGCCGAGGACCGGCAGGTCGGCGTCGAGGGCCGCGGCGAGGACCGCCAGCTCGCCGGCGTCGCGGTCGGGGCGCGTCTTCGTGGTGGGGTGCGCGATCGCGCCGTAGCGGGCCGGCTCGATGTCGGCGCCGCCCGCCAGGACGAGCCCGTCGAGCCGGCCGACGAGCGCGGTCGCGTCCGCGGGGCCGCCGAGTTCGTCCGGCGGCAGCACGACGGGGCGCGCGCCGGCCTCGCGCACCATCCGCACGTACACCTCGGGAATCAGCACGGCTCGGGTGTCCCACACGCCCCACCGCGCCGGCTCGGCGTAGGCGGTGATCCCGACCAGGGGTCTCGTCATGAGATCCGGCCCGGCTACAGCGGCGTGACGTAGGCGCCGGTGATGCCGCCGTCCACCAGGAACGTGGAGGCGGTGATGAACGACGCGTCGTCGCTGGCCAGGAACGCCACCGCGCCCGCGATCTCCTCCGGAGTGCCGAAGCGGCCCATCGGCACGTGGACCAGGCGGCGCTGGGCACGCTCCGGGTCCTTGGCGAAGAGCTCCATGAGCAGCGGGGTGGCGATCGGGCCGGGGCACAGCGCGTTGACCCGCACGCCCTGCCGCGCGAACTGCACGCCGAGCTCGCGGGTCATCGACAGCACCGCGCCCTTGGAGGCGGTGTAGGCGATCTGCGAGGTGGCGGCGCCCATCAGGGCGACGAAACTGGCGGTGTTGATGATCGAGCCCTTGCCCTGGGCGAGCATGTGCGGGATGGCGTACTTGCAGCAGAAGTAGACGCTGGTGCTGTTGACCTTGAGCACGCGCTCCCAGGCCTCAACACCCGTGTCGAGGATCGAGTCGTCGTCCGGCGGGGAGATGCCGGCGTTGTTGAAGGCGATGTCGAGCCGGCCGTAACGCTGCGCCACGCCGTCGAACAGCGCCTTGACGGCGGCCTCGTCGGCCACGTCGGCGGCGACGAACTCGCCGCCCACCTCGTCGGCGACGGCTTGGCCGGCGTCCTCGTTCAGGTCGACCGCCACCACCTTCGCGCCCTCGGACGCGAAGCGGCGCGCGGTGGCCAGGCCGATGCCGCTGCCGGCTCCGGTGATGACCGCGACGCGATCCTGCAGACGTGCCTGCACCTAAACCTCCGTGCTGAAGTAGACGTTCTTGACTTCGCAGAACGCGGCGAGCGCGTCCGGGCCGAGCTCGCGGCCGAGGCCGCTCTGCTTGACCCCGCCGAACGGGGTCCAGTAGCGCACCGAAGAGTGCGAGTTGACGCTGAGGTTGCCAGCCTCCACGCCGCGGGCGACGCGGATGCCACGGCCGAGGTCGCGGGTCCAGATCGAGCCGGACAGGCCGTACTCCGTGTCGTTGGCGAGCCGGATCGCCTCGTCCTCGTCCTCGAAGCGCAGCACGGACAGCACCGGGCCGAAGATCTCCTCGCGCCAGTGGCGGTCCTGTGTGGACCGTGCGGTGAGGACGGTCGGCGCCATCCAGTAGCCGGGGCCGTCGGGTGCGCTACCGCGGAAGGCGACCGCGTCGTCGTCCACATAGGACCGCACGGAATCGAGCTGCCCGGCCGAGATGAGCGGGCCCATCTGCGCGGACTCGAGCGCCGGGTCCTCGCAGCGAAACGCCCGCACCGACTGCTCCAGCAGGCCCATGAACTCGTCGTGGACGCTTGCCTGCACGAGTAGGCGCGACCGGGCGCAGCAGTCCTGGCCGGCGTTGTCGAACACCGAGCCGGGCGCGGACGCGGCGGCCCTGGCGAGGTCGGCGTCGGCGAAGACGATGTTGGCGCTCTTGCCGCCGAGCTCGAGGGTCACCCGCTTCACCTGGTCGGCGCAGCCGGCCATGATGCGCTTGCCGACCTCGGTGGACCCGGTGAAGCAGACCTTGCGGACCAGCGGGTGGGTGACGAAGCGCTGGCCGACGACCGCGCCCTTGCCCGGCAGTACCGTGAGGACACCCTCGGGCAGGCCCGCCTCCAGGGCCAGCTCGCCGAGCCGGATCGCGGTGAGCGGGGTGAGCTCGGCCGGCTTGAGCACGACGGTGTTGCCCGCGGCCAGGGCGGGCGCGAAGCCCCAGCCGGCGATCGGCATCGGGAAGTTCCAGGGGACGATGACGCCGACAACGCCGAGTGGCTCGTAGAAGGTAACGTCCAGGCCCCCGGGGGCCGGGATCTGGCGGCCGCTGAGCCGCTCGGGGGCGCCAGCGTAGTAGTCGAGGACATCGCGGACGTTGCCTGCCTCCCAGCGGGCGTTGCCGATGGTGTGCCCGGCGTTGCGGACCTCGAGCCGCGCCAGCTCCTCGATGTGCGCGTCGACGACGGCTGCGAAGCGGCGCAGCAGCCGCGCCCGGTCGCCCGGCGCGACCGCGCGCCAGGCGGGGAACGCGGCGTGGGCACGCTCGATCGCGGCGTCGGTCTCCGCCAGGCCGAGCGACGGTACGGTCGCCACGACCTCCTCGGTGACCGGAGAGATTACGTCGTGCATGGGTCTGCCTTTCAGAGCCGTTCGAAGCCGCGCATGAGCTCCCAGTCCGTGACCGCCGCGTCAAACGCTGCCAGCTCGATGCGCGCCATGTTGGCGTAATGCGCGACGACGTCGTCGCCGAAGGCCTCGCGGGCGGCGTCGCTGGCCTCCCACAGCTCCAGCGCCTCGCGCAGCGTGGCGGGCACGCGCGGGGCGTCCGCGTCCTCGTAGGCGTTGCCGCGATAGACGTCCTCCAGCTGGAGCCCGTGCCGGATGCCGTGCAGCGCGCCGGCGGTCATGGCGGCGATGGCGAGGTACGGGTTGACGTCGGCGCCGGGCACCCGGTTCTCGACGCGCATCGAGGGGCCGTGTCCGACGAGGCGCAGCGCGCACGTGCGGTTGTCCAGGCCCCAACGCACCGCGGTCGGAGCGAAGGAGCCGGCCTGGAAGCGCTTGTAGGAGTTGATGTTCGGCGCGTAGAAGAGCGTGAAGTCGCGCAACGTGGCGAGGATGCCGGCCATCGCGCTGCGGAACACCGGTGAGATCCCGTGCTCACCGTCGCCGGCCACGGCGGGGCGGTCGTCGGCGGCCGAACGCAGCGAGAAGTGGATGTGGCAGGAGTTGCCCTCGCGGGCGTTGGGCTTGGCCATGAACGTGATGGAGACGCCCTCCTGCGCGGCGATCTCCTTCGCGCCGTTCTTGTACAGCACGTGCCCGTCGGCGTTGGGCAAGGCGGCGTCGTATCGGAAGGCGATCTCCAGCTGCCCGAGATTGCACTCGCCCTTGGCGCTCTCCGGGGTCAGCCCGGCGCCGGCCATCTCGTTGCGGATGCGGCGCAGCAGCGGCTCGACTCGCGAGGTCTGCAGCAGCGAGTAGTCGGAGTTGAACAGGGTAACGGGCGTCAGCTCGCGGTACCCCTGCCGGAAAGCGTCCTCATAGGACTGCCGGAACGCGATGAACTCGAGCTCGGTGCCGGTCCAGGCGGTGTACCCCGCGCCGCCGAGCGCGGCGACCTGGGCCTGCAGGATCTGCCGGGGCGACGCGGTCACCGGGGCACCATCCTCCAGCAGCCGCAGGTCGGCCAGGACCAGCGCGGTGCCTGGGTGCCACGGGATGCGGCGCAGGGTGGCGAAGTCGGGGATCATCGCGAAGTCGCCGTAGCCGCCGGCCCAGGAGGACATCGCGTAGCCGTCGACGGTGTTCATGTCGACGTCGACGGCGAGCAGGTAGTTGCAGCCCTCGGTGCCGTGCGCGACGACGTCGGCGAGGAAGTGCCGAGCGTGGAACCGCTTGCCCTGCAGCCGGCCCTGCATGTCCGTGACCGCCACGATGACGGTGTCGATCTCGCCCTCGTTCACGGCGATGCGCAGCTGCTCGACGCTCAACATCGACTACCCCTAAAGGTCTAGAACAAAACCATAAACTCAACCCAGCAGACCGCGCAACAGCGCCGCGGTGGCGTCGCAGTGCTCCTCCATCCCGCTGCGGGCGACGACGGGGTCGCCCGCCAGGATCGCCTCGACCACGCGCTCGTGCTGGGCGTCGGAGTGGTCGAGGTTGCGCCGCAGCACCGGGATCGAGGCGAGGAGCCGGTCCAGCCGCAACTGCACGTCGGCGATGGACGCCGCCACCGAGGTAGAGCCGCTGGCCGCGGCGATCGCCAGGTGCAGCCGGGAGTCGTTGACCCGGCGGGTCAACGGGTCGCGGGTGCGCGCGGCAGCCAGGCACGCGACGAGGTGCGCGCGGTCGGCCGCGGACAGCGTCCGGGTCGCGGCGAGCGCGGCCGCGCCCGGCTCCAGCACACGGCGGAAGTCCAGCGCGTCGTGCAGCGCGTCGCCCATCTCCCGGGCGAGCGCCGCGGCGTCCGGTGTGTGGGCGCCGTCGACCGCTTCGCCGCTGGCGCGGACCACGAACGTGCCCCCGGAGCGGCCGCGGCGCGACTCCAGAAACCCGGCCTCGCGCAGGGCTGCGATGGCGTCTCGCAGCGTGACGCGGCTGACCTGGAGCCGCTCGGCGAGCTCACGCTCGGGCGGGAGCCGCTCCCCCACCGGCACCAGCCCGAGCCGGATCGCCTGAGCCAGCCGGGCGACGGTGATCTCGAAGGCGTTGCCGCCCCGCACCGGCCGCCACATCGGCACACCCGACAGGGGCTCCGTCGCCACCGGCATCCGACCTCCCGAAGCTGTCTCCGGGCCGGCGCGGCCCGGCCGGCCCGGAGACCATCATCCTCTACTCCGCTGCGGCCGCCGTGTCCTCGGCGACGGCCTCGTCGATGGTTCGAATGGGACCGTGGAACCACTTCCTCGCCGACAGTGCCCACCACAGCGCGGCGCCACCGATGACGATGAGCAGCGCGATTGGCGCGTAGTTCACCGCGGTCCAGGTGAAGCCATCGTGTCCCGGGATCGCGGTCGGCGTGAACGGCATGATGAAGTAGATCGACACGATCACGATCTCGACCACGGCGATCCAGCCGAGCACCTTGTACTTGGTGCCCAGCGTCCACGGGCCGGGCACGAACCGGTCGCCCATCCGCAGCCGCAGATAGATCGGGATCAGGAACGCGACGTAGAGGCCGATGACGGCGACGGAGACGACGGCGTAGAACGCGGTCGGCGCGCCGGTCGGGCTCTTGTACAGCGCCGGCAGGGTCAGCACGCCGCCGGCGATGGCCGCGCCGATGATCGCGTTGACCGGGGTGCCGTTGCGGTCCACCTTGGACCACAGCCGCCAGCCGGGCACCGCGCGGTCGCGGCTGAACGCGTACGTCATCCGAGACATACTCATCACACAGCTCATGCCGCAGAAGAACTGCCCGATCGTGGAGATGAGGATGACCACCTTGAAGAAGCCGGGGCTCAGCGCCGTGGAAAAGATGGCGCCCGAGAACCCGCTGGCCTTGGTGATCGCGTCGACGTCGGTCGCGGCGAACAGGAACGACAGCAACAGGATCCAGCCGCCGATCGCCGAGTAGAAGATGGACTGCCACAGGCCCCTCGCGGCCGCGACCGACGCGCCCTTGGTCTCCTCCGAGACGTGGGCACAAGCATCAAAACCGGTGATGGTGTACTGCGTGAGCAGGAACCCGAACGGCAGGACGAGGAACCAGTAGGTGCCGTCGGAATACCCGGAGTTGTTGAACCGCTGGGTGAAGACGAACTCGAGGCTCTGGTGCTTCTCGGGCACGAACACGAGGATGAGCACGACCGCGGCCGAGCCGGCCACGTGCCACCACACCGAGACGTTCTGCAGCACGTCGATGATGTTGTGGCCCCAGATGTTGATGGCCATGTGCGCGGCCAGGATCACGACGAACAGCAGGAACGTCAGGTACAGGTTGGCGCTGTCCCAGGAGCTGTAGGCGTCCAGGACGAGGCTGAGGAACGTGGCGCAGCCGTAGTCGACCGAAGCGGTGACCGCGATCAGGCCGACGAGGTTGAGCCAGCCGGTGAACCAGCCGTGCACCGGCCGCCCCATCCGGGACGCCCACCAGTAGATGCCACCGGCCGTCGGATACGCCGAGACCAGCTCCGCCATGCAGAAGCCGATGATCAGGATGAAGATCGAGATGAGCGGCCAGCCCCACGAGATGGCGATCGGGCCGCCGTTCATCCAGGCCTGGCCGAAGGTCGTGAAGCAGCCGGCCAGGATCGAGATGATGGAGAACGAGATGGCAAAGTTGGAGAACCCGCTCCACTTGCGCCGGAGCTCCTGCTTGTAGCCCAGTTCGGCGAGCCGCTTCTCGTCGTCGTCGATGGGCCGGCCGGCCTGGGTCGGCGATGCCGACATGGCACCTCCTCTTATTCGTCGGGGGTGATGGGTTTCCTTCCGGTCACCGTTGCGAGGAGCCGCCCGAGTCCGGGGTCTTCCAGCGCGCGCCGCGCCTGGCCCCACTCGCCGGCCGCCTCCGCCTCGTAGTCGAAGCCCACCGGGTCCTCGCCGTGGGCGGCGGCGAGAAGTCCGTGGTGGACGGTGAACCACAGCGCCCACGTGACGTTGGACGCGATGTGCAACAGCCGGACCCGGGCACGTAGCGCCGGGTTCGGGCCGGCGCCGAAGTACGCGCCGGCCAACTGGCCGGTCAGGTCCGGGTCGTAGTCCGCCTCGAGGGCGATATCCCCGAGCCACGCCACGGCGCGCAGCTGCCACTCCGCCGGCTCCGCCCGGGTCGCATCCACTGTGGAGGAGGCGTCCGGGTAGCCGCCCGGCAGCGGCAGTTCGTGGCGCTCGCACACCTCCATCAGCTCGGCGCGCTGGGCGAAGATGTCGAAGTCGTCGCCGAAGGCGGGCCCCGCGTGCAAGCGCAGGCACGCCTCGGCCGGCTCCGGGCTCACCCCGGGCCGGCCCGCCTCGGCGGCGCTGAGCGTGCGCCCGGGCAGGAACTCCAGCACGATCGCCGGCACGCCGGGCAGCACGGCGCACACCTGCGCGTCGGCGGTCCGCGCGGCCAGCCGCGTGTTGCCGATCTCCCGCCCGGCTGCGGAGACCTTCGGCTCGAGCACCCGCAGCACGTACGGGACGTGGTCGACGTCGATGCGGAGAATTTGGTGCGACAGGCCGCCCTCCAGGCGCAGCCACTCGACCGCGCGGCCCACCCACGACAGGACCCGCTCCAGCAGGTCCGCGATGGACGGCACCGCACGCATGACATCCGGCCCTTCGCCGCGATCCATACGTCGAATTCGGGCGAAGTCAGGCCTTAACCCGGCGAGCTCGAAGTGACCGACGTCATAGTGTGACAGAGTTAACGCCCCTGTCAGCCACTCGTCAAGAGCAATCCTCGCGCTACATCCTGGAAACAGTTGGCACGCCTTCAGACCTTTTCCGGGACGTACCGCCGGGTCCACAATCATGCGATGCCGGTCGATTCGAACCTGCCTCGCACGGTCCGCGGCGTGGTGGTCGGCGGCGGCGTCGGTTGCCCCACCGCGTACCACCTCGCCCGGCTCGGCTGGATCGACGTGGGCCGCCTCGCCGGGGTCGACCTGCCAATCGTGCCGATCAAGCATCAGTACGTCGTGACGGCGTCGCGTCCCGGCGGCTCCACGACGGACCTTCCGACGATGCGCGACCCGGACCGCGGCGGGTACTTCCGCGGCGCCGACGAGACCGGGCCTGCTGGTCGGCGGCTACGTGCGCGACCCGGCGCCGTGGCGCCCGGAGTCCGGCGCATCGCTGGACGAGCCGCGCACGCTGTTCGAGGCCGACGTGGCGAAGTTCGCCGAGTCCTGGGGCAACGCCCGCCACCGTGTGCCCGCGCTGCGCGAGCTGGACGTCCTACGTGTCGTGCACGGCCCGGAGGCGTTGACCCGGACGGGAGTTCCTGCTCGGCGAGACGCCCCGGCCAGACCCCGCAGCGGCGCAGCGCCCGCCCACCGTCGGCTCGCCGCGTGGCCGCCGAAGCGGCGTACCTCCATCGTGGACACCTCGTACTCGGGCGTGCCGTCGGCGATCCGCTCCGCCATCACCTTGCCGACCCCGCCGGCCGATGCGAGGCCATGCACAAGCTCGAATGCACGGCCCGGGCGCGCTGGGCCTGCTGCAGCGCCTGTACGCCAACGACGCCGGCCGGCCGGATCCACGACATACACCCAGTTGCTCAACGCGCGCGGTGGCGTCGAGGCCGACCTGACCGTCACCCGGCTCCGGCGACGCGCTCTTCCGCGTCGTCGGGCGCGAAGGCGCGACGCAACCCAGAGGCCTGGCCCGGAGACACCTGCCGCGCGTCCGAGCCCGGCCCGCGGCCCGACCCGCGCCGGGAGCGCGGAGGCGGGGCCGCCGAGCACGGACGCGGGGCCCGCCGAGTGCAGACGCGGGGCCGCAAGCGCGAACGCCGAGCCCCGAGCGCGGAGGCGGGTCGCCGCGCACGGCCCGCCCGGTGGGTCAGGAGCGCTGCTCGGGGCGGTCGATCACACGCAGCCAGCTGCCGTCGGGCTGACGGCGCACCACCTGCACACGGCCGCCGGTGCCGTCCTTCGCCTTGGTCGAGGTGAGCGCGAGGTCGCCGTGATGGATCGTCGGCAACGCCTCCTCCACCTCGAAGCGCGGTAGGCGCCTGAGCATCTCCTCGCAGACGGCACGGATCGCGTCCCGGCCGACCGTGGTGCTGCCCGGCGGGTAGGCGAGCACGGCGTCTGGCTCGTACAGCTCGGCCAGGCCCGCGGCGTCGCCGGCGTTGACGCGCTCTACAAACAGGCGGGAGATGTCTTCCGGTGTCATCGCCTTCGTGGTCATGCCTCAACGCTCCCTTGGCGTAGTCCATAAGTCCAAGAGTTGTTCATGCTCGTATCTAGAATCAATCGTTATGGAGCTGCACCAGCTGGAGTACTTCGTCGCGGTCGCCGAGGAGGGTGGCTTCACCCGCGCGGCCGCGCGGTTGCGGATCGCCCAGCCGGGGGTCAGCGCCCAGGTGCGCAAGCTGGAGCGGGAGCTTGGTCAGCCGCTGCTGGACCGCTCCGGCCGCACGGTTCGGCTCACCGCGGCCGGGCGCGCGGTCCTGCCGTTCGCCCGCGCGGCCCTCGGCGCCGTGGACGGGGCGCGGCAGGCGGTGGACGAGCTGACCGGCCTGACGCGCGGGCGCGTGGCGATCGGCAGCGTCACCTCGCACACCGTCGACCTGGCGGCCGTACTCGCCGATTTCAACGCCGCGCACCCCGCCGTCGAGGTCACGCTCGTCGAGGACGCGTCCGAGCGCCTCGCCGACGCTGTGCGCGAGGGGCGCCTGGACGCGGCGATCGTCGCGTTCGCAGAGACGCCCGAGGGGCTCGGCGTGGACCTGATCAGCGACGAGGAGATCGACGCCGCCGTGTGGCCCGGCCACGAGCTCGCGACCCGCGACACGATCCCGCTGTCCGCCCTGCGCGACCGCGCGCTGATCTGCCTGCCACGCGGGGGCGGCATCCGGGCCGTCCTCGACGCCGCGTGCGCGGCAGCGGGCTTCGCGCCGCGGGTGGCGTTCGAGGCCGGCTCCCCCGCGGTCCTGGAGCAGCTCGCCGCCCGCCGCCTGGGCGTGGCGATCCTGCCGGCCTCGATCGCGCGCAACCGCGAGCACCTGCACCCGCTGCGTATCGTCCGGCCAACGCTGCGCGGCCGTCTGGGGCTGGCCTGGCGCCTGGCCGGCCCGACCAGCCCCGCCGCGTCCGCGTGGCTCACCCACGCCCGCCGCTACCTCTGACGCCCATCTCGCACCGAAATCTTCGGGCCCGCGCGACGTCCGCCACAGTCACCACCACGCCCGGGCCAGCGCGACGCCCGCGCCCCGCGATCGCCTCGCGCCGCGTCCCCGCGCCGTTCGCCGCCAACCGCGACACCGCGCCCATCCCCGACGCCGCTGCCCGCGCACGCACGACGCTCACCGAGCACCACGACGCCCAGGCCCGCGCGACACCTGCCCGCCGAGCCGCGCCCGCGCGACGCTGGCCGCCCACTGCGGCGCTCGGGCGGTCAATAACGGCCGTGGCTCACCAGGGCACCGGGCCCTCGTCGTCGAAGGCGCCGCCCGTCGGGCCGTCCCCCGGCAGCGTGGCCAGGCGGATCGCCGCCACCGCGCCCTGGGCCGGGGTTCGGGGGCCGGCGTGGCCGTTGAGGTCGGTCGCGCAGTAGCCCGGGTCGGCGACGTTCACCTTGATCGGGGTGTCGCGCAGCTCGTTCGCGTACGAAAGGGTCACCGCGCTGAGGGCCGACTTCGAGGAGTTGTACGACAGCAGCGTGTTGCGGGCGTAGATGTGCGACGGGTCGGCGGCGTAGGTGAGGGAGCCCAGGCCGCTGCCCAGGTTCACGATCCGGGCGGCCGGCGCGCGGCGCAGGGCCGGAAGGAGTGCGTTGGTGACCGCCACCACGCCGAAGACGTTGACGGCGAACGTGTCGCGCAGCAGTTGCACAGGGGTCGCGCTCGGCGGGGCGCCGCGGTCGAGCAGAATGCCGGCGTTGTTGACGAGCACGTCGAGGACCTCGACGCGCTCGGCCACGCGGGCGATGGACTCCTCGTCGGTCACGTCGAGCCGCACGGCCGTCGCGCCGATCGCCTCTGCCGCCTCCTTGCCACGGATCGGGTCGCGCGCGCCGAGCAGCACGGTCATGCCCAGCGCCCGCAGTCCGCGCGCGATCTCCAGGCCGATGCCCTTGTTGGCCCCCGTGACGAGGGCGGTCTTGGTCGTCATGCCCAATACCGTCGGGCCGGCGGCGCCCGGGCGGGAGAGACGCGTGGAACATCGGATCGCCGGTCCCTGGTTACGGCGCGGCGCCATCCAGCAGCATGTGGGCATGAACCGGGTACAGCTGGCCGAGTTCCTCAAGGACCGCCGGGCGCGCGTGAGCCCATCCGCCGCGGGGTTGCCCGCGGGGGTGCGACGGCGCACGCCGGGGCTGCGGCGCGAGGAGGTCGCCCGGCTCGCCGGGATCTCGGTGGACTACTACGCCCGGCTGGAGCAGGGGCGCGGGCCGCACCCGTCACGGCAGGTACTGGCCGCGCTGGGCCGGGCGCTGCGGCTGTTCGAGGACGAGCGCGCATACCTGTTCCGGCTGGCCGGCGAGCAGCCGGGCCCGCGCGCGGGGCCGAGCCGGGTCGTGTCGACCGGCATCCGGCACCTCCTGGAGCGCCTGGACGACACGCCGGCCTTCGTCATCGACGCGAAGTACGACCTGCTGGCCTGGAACCGCATGGCGGTGAAGCTGATGGGGCCGCCGCCGCCGGAGCGGAACATGATCTGGAACGCGTTCTGCGGGCCGTCGCCGATCACGCCCGACTCACCGGCGGACGTCCACGCGTTCGCCGAGGAGTCGGTGGCCGACCTGCGCGCCGCCTCCGTGCGCTACTCGGACGACGAGGGCATCCGCGCGCTGATCGCCCGGCTGCACGCGGCCAGCCCCGAGTTCACGCGCCGGTGGAACGAGCACCACGTGTGCGTGCGGCGGACCACGACGAAGACACTGCCCCATCCCGAGTACGGCGAGCTGGTCCTGGAGTGCCAGCTGCTCCACGCCGACGAGCAGGGTCAGCGCGTCGTCTTCTACACCGCCGCGCCGGGCTCCCGCACCGCGCGGATCCTCTGCGACCTGCGCGAGCCCGCCCGCGCCCGCTGATCCTAGGACGCCACCCGCGTGGCGTCGGGATCGGCGGGGACGACGCGGGTCTGGTCGGGGTCGGCGTCGGGCATGCGGCGGGTGGCGCCCGGCCCGGCGAACTGCGAGGCGCGCTCGGACGCGTGGCTCAGCCGGACCGTCAGCAGCGCGGCCTGCCGCGACAGGCCGCCGACGACCGCTGGCACCAGGGGCAGCAGCCAGTCCGCGACCAAGCCGGTGGCGGGCAGCTGGACGATGATCAGGGCGGCGAAGGCGGCGGCGGACCCCTCGACGATGCCGCGCCACGCGGCCCGGCCCGCGGCGGAGGCGGCCTCGCGGCGTGGCGTGCGGGCGTTGAGCGCATCGGCGGCGTTGAGGTCGCGGCGGCCCAGGTTGAACCCGGCGATGCCGCAGGCGGTCGACAGGCCCAAGACGGTCGCGGTGAGCCAGCTGCGGGTGATCCAGTAGGCGAGCCCGAGCACGGCACCGCCGGCGACGAGCGCGACGAGGGCGCGCAGCCACTCCTTCTTGTCGCCTGGGTACCAGTAGTGGCGGGTGATGTTCGGCCCGATCTGCCGGATCATCTGCCCCATGCGGAACATCCCCTCGTTCGGCCGCTGCGGGGTCCCTCGTGACCATCCGCCCGCCAGGGCGATTTGTCCGAAGTTAGCACGAATTCGAAGTTAGAACAGAACCGTCGCGAACGTGCCGACCTGTTGGAATCCACAGCGCTCGTACACACGGCGGGCTGGCGTGTTGTAGTCGTTGACATACAGGCTGACCGATGGCGCGACGCGGCGCAACGCATCTCGGACGATCGCGGCGATGCCCGCCGTGGCCAGGCCGCACCCGCGCAGCTCGGGGTCGGTCCAGACGCCCTGGATCTGGGCGGTGTGGCGGGTGACGACGGCCAGCTCAGCCTTGAACACGACCCGGCCGTTGTGGAATCGGGCATACGCCCGGCGCGCCCGGACCAGCTCGCCGATGCGCTCACGGTAGGAGCGCTCGCCGCCGTCGGCGGTCGGCGAGACTCCGACCTCCTCCGTGTACATGGCGACGGCGGCGGGGAAGAGCAGGTCGATCTCGTCAGGGCGCACCAGCCTGACGTTCGGGTCGGGAGCGACCGGCGACGGTGCGCTGAGGGCCATGAGCGGCTGGTTGGGGCGCACGTCGCGGGACGGGCCCCAGGTCGGCGCGAGGTGCGACCACAGGCCGAGGACGGCGTCGGCAGAGCCGACGATCGAGGAGCATCCGCGCGGCTCATTGGCGACCATCTCGGCGAACGCGGCGACGGCGGCGGTCGAGGCATGCACGGGGATGAGGTTGGCGCCGATCCAGCACAGCGACTCGAGGTTACGGCGCGAGCCGTAACCGAAGATCCGCGCGTCCTGCCGCCACCAGGCAAGCCCGGCCATCGAGACGCGCTCGGCGACCTGGGCGCCGCCGAACGGGTCGCGGTCGAGCAGCCGCTCGACCGAACCGCGCTCGGCGTCACCGAGGAGGCGCGCTGCCAACGTCAGCATGCGTACCAGCCTGCCAGATTCGCCGGGGTATGGCTGCACATACCCTCGGGCCAGTGAACAGTGAAGGCGATCCCCGCCGGGGATCGGCGGGGAATCACCCGGAAGACAACCCGCTCAGTGCACGGTCACCGATGGGCCGAGGCCACGCAGCTCCTCCGGGAGGTCCACGCCCTGCTCCTCGGCCAGCCGCAGGGCCTCCTCGACCAGGGTCTCGACGATCTGCGACTCGGGCACGGTCTTGATGACCTGGCCCTTGACGAAGATCTGGCCCTTGCCGTTGCCGGAGGCGACGCCGAGGTCGGCCTCGCGGGCCTCGCCGGGGCCGTTGACGACGCAGCCCATGACCGCCACCCGCAGCGGCGCCGGGAACCCGTCGAGGGCCGCGGTGACCTGCTCGGCGAGCGAGTAGACGTCGACCTGGGCGCGGCCGCACGACGGGCACGAGACGATCTCCAAGCCGCGCTCGCGCAGACCGAGGGACTCGAGGATCGCGATGCCGACCTTGACCTCCTCGACCGGCGGCGCGGACAGCGAGACCCGGATGGTGTCGCCGATGCCCTCGGCGAGCAGGGCACCGAACGCGACCGACGACTTGATCGTGCCCTGGAAGGTGGGGCCGGCCTCGGTGACGCCGAGGTGCAGCGCGTAGTCGCACCGCTCGGCGAGTTGCCGGTACGCGCGGATCATGACGACCGGGTCGTTGTGCTTGACCGAGATCTTGATGTCGCGGAAGCCGTGCTCCTCGAACAGGGAACACTCCCACAGCGCCGACTCGACCAGCGCCTCGGCGGTGGCCTTGCCGTACTTCTCCAGCAGCCGCTTGTCGAGGGAGCCGGCGTTGACCCCGATGCGGATCGGCACACCGGCGGCGGAGGCCGCCTTCGCGATCTCCTTGACCTTGTCGTCGAACTGCCGGATGTTGCCGGGGTTGACGCGCACCGCGGCGCAGCCGGCGTCGATCGCGGCGAAGACGTACTTCGGCTGGAAGTGGATGTCGGCGATCACCGGGATCTGCGACTTCTTCGCGATCGCCGGCAGCGCCTCGACGTCGTCCTGGCTCGGCACCGCGACCCGCACGATCTGGCACCCCGAGGCGGTGAGCTCGGCGATCTGCTGCAGGGTGGCGTTGACGTCCGCGGTGAGCGTCGTGGTCATCGACTGTACCGAGACCGGCGCGCCGCCGCCGACGGGCACCGGGCCGACCATGATCTGACGGGACTCGCGCCGGGGCGCCAGCGGTGGCGGCGGCGCGGTGGGCAGGCCAAGGCTGACTGCGGTCATGAATGCGCCCTTACCTTCACAGAGAGGTGTTATTTCAACGTGATCGGGTTGACGAAGTCGGCCGTCACCGTCAGCAGGACGAAGACGCCGAGGACACCTATCACAGCCAGCGTGATCGGCGCCAGCTTGTAGTAGTCGACGCGACCCGGGTCGGGCCGGCCCAGCCGGGCCGCGATGAACGACCGGACCCGCTCGAACCAGGCGATGGCGATGTGCCCGCCGTCCATGGGCAGCAGCGGGAACAGGTTGAAGATGCCGAAGAACAGGTTGAGGGTCGCGAACAGCGACAGCAGCGACGCCCAGTCGCCGAGCTCGAACAGCTCGCCGCCGATGCGGCTGGCGCCCACGACGCTGACCGGCGTGTTCGGGTCGCGCGGCTCGCCGAGGATCGCCTTGAACAGGTTCGGGATGCGGCCGGGGATGGCCTTGAACGACTCGAACGTGCGCTCGACGAGGGTGGCGGTGAACGAGGTGGTCTGGCCGGCGCCGTCGAGAGGGCCGTAGCGCAGGAGTGGCAGGTCGCTGTAGCGGATGTCGACGTTGATGCCCAGCATCCCGCCGCGCTCCAGGTCGTCGGGGGTGATCTGCTCGGCGGTCTTGCTCGGGTCGATGCCGGTCTTGAGCCGCTGCGCCTCCGGGATGAACGCGTCGCCCGACAGCGTCTGTTCGCCGCGCTTGTACTCGACCTTCACGGTCTTGCCGACGTCGTTCTTGAGCTCGTCGCGCAACGCCTGGTTACCGCCGATCGCGTGCCCGTCGATGCTGAGGATGATGTCCCCGGGCTGCAGAGCGAGCTGGGCGGCCGGGCTCTTCGGATCCGTCGCCGGGTCGCACGCCTTCTGAGTCTTCGCCTGCTGGTCGACCTGGAACGTCGGGCTCACGCACTGCGAGATCCAGCCCACGCGGACCGGCACCTGGTTGGCCTTGCTCGTGTCGGGGACTCCGACGAACGAGAAGAGCACCCACAGCGTCGCCAGGGCCAGCGCGAAGTGGGTGATGGAGCCCGCGGCCATGACGATGGTGCGCTTCCACACCGGGTATCGCCACATGGCCTTCGGGTCCTCGGAGCCCGGCCTGCCGGTCTCGGGGTCGATGTCCTCCTCGTTCGGGGTCATCCCGACGATCTTGACGAACGCACCGAACGGCAGGGCCTTCAGCCCGTATTCGACGCCTTTGCGCTTGAACGCGAAGATCGTCGGACCGAACCCGATGAAGTAGCGGGTCGCCTTCATCCCGAACCAGCGGGCCGACCAGAAGTGCCCGGCCTCGTGCAGGGCGACGGCGATCAGGATGCCCAGGGCGAACACAACGATGCCCAGCGCGAAGGTCATCAGACCCCTCTCCGGTCGGCGCCCGCGGCGATGAGCGCACGGGCGTGGGCCCGCGCCCAGGACTCGGCGGCGAGCACGTCATCGACGGTACCTGGTTCGGCGAAATCCGGGGCCTCGGCGAGGGTTCGCTCCAGCGTCTCGACGATGCCCAGGAACGGCAGATCACCCGCCGTGAACGCGGCCACACACTCCTCGTTGGCGGCGTTGTAGATCGCCGGGCGGCAGCGACCGGCCTCCCCCGCGGCCTTGGCCAGCGCCACGGCGGGGAACGCCTCCTCGTCCAGGGGCCGCAGCTCCCAGGTGTGCGCCTGGGTCCAGTCGACAGCGGGGGCGGCGTCGGGGACCCGGTCGGGCCAGCCCAGGGCGAGGGCGATCGGCAAGCGCATGTCGGGCGGGCTGCACTGGGCGAGGGCGGAGCCGTCGGTGAACTCGACCAGCGAGTGGATCACGGACTGCGGGTGGACCATGACCTGGATGGCGGAGTACTCCACGCCGAACAACTCATGCGTCTCGATCACCTCCAGCCCCTTGTTCACCAGGGTGGCGCTGTTGATCGTGACGACGGGCCCCATGTCCCACGTCGGGTGGGCGAGGGCCTCCTGCGGGGTGACGCCTACGAGCTGGTCGCGGGTGCGGCCGCGAAACGCGCCGCCGGAGGCGGTCAGCACGAGCCGGCGCACCTCACCGCGGCTCCCGCCGCGCAGCCCCTGGGCCAGCGCGGAGTGCTCGGAGTCGACGGGGACGATCTGGCCCGGCCGCGCCGCGGCGCGCACCAGCGGGCCACCGGCGACCAGGGACTCCTTGTTGGCCAGGGCGAGGGTGCGCCCGGCACCCAGGGCGGCCAGCGTCGGTGCCAGACCGAGCGAGCCGACGACGCCGTTGAGGACCGTGTCACAGGGCCAGTGCGCGAGCTCGGTCATCGCGTCGGGACCGGCGAGGATCTTCGGCAGCCGGAAGTCGCCGGTGGCCCAGCCGCGACGCTGCGCCTCGACATAGAAGGCGAGCTGCAGGTCCTGGGCGACGCTGGCCCGGGCCACCCCGACGGCCTCGACGCCGAGCTCGAGCGCCTGCCGGGCGAGGAGGCCGACGTTGCCGCCGCCGGCGCCGATCGCCACGACTCGGAACCGGTCCGGGTTGCGTCGCACGATGTCGATCGCCTGAGTGCCGATCGACCCGGTGGAGCCGAGGAGCACGATCTCTCGGGGTGTCACACCCTCATTGTGTCAGGCGCCGGCCCGGGCAACCCCGGCCATGTGCCCGGCCCGCCGCAAACCTTCACAAACCCTTCACCGAGCCAGGTGTCCTATGTGGAATTAATCCTGGGCACGACCGGCGAAATCCCCCGCCGGCCATGCCCAGGCATGGCTCCGCCCGCTACCGCCAGATGCACTCAACAGTGGCATGAACTGGGCCGATGCGATGCGCGCAGCGCGCGCACCCATCCATCAGCGCGGTGAATCCCAAATACCGTCCCCGTTAGTACACATGTATTAATTATAGATCATCACTTACCGGACGGCAATCGAATTACTACGGCGTCAGGCGGTGCAGGCCCCGCGGGAACAGCGTCGTCTCGCGCACGTTCGCCGCCCCCGTGAGCCGGGCCAGGAACCGCTCCAGGCCGATCGCGAAGCCGCCGTGCGGCGGCATCCCGTGGCGGAACGCGGCCAGGTACCCCTCAAGGCGTTCCGCCTGCGGGCCCAGCGCGGCGAGGTAGTCGGCGAGGCGATGCAGCCGCTCCACCGGCGGCGGCTCGGCCTCCGAGCGCACCTCGATCGACTCGTACACCACCTCGAACCCGCCCGGCGCGACGTCGTTGGCCACCACCCGGCCGGTGACCTCGACCACGGACTCCTCCCCCGGCACCGGCACGCCCGGCGGCACCACCACCTGGGCCAGCCCGGCGCGGTCGCGCACGATCAGGAACGTGACCTTCGCCAGCACCCGGCGGCGATGGACCCAGCCACACAGCCGGATCGTGGCTCCCGTGTGCCGGGCGAGCTCGCCGGACAACACGCGGTACGACATGAAACACCTCCTCGGAAGGGACGCTCCCCGGAGGTGTGGGCGATGGGGCCGGTCGCGGTGCCACCACACCTTCGCCGCGGCGGACCGCCGCGGCCTCTCGGCCGCGTGACGGTGGCCAGGCCGGCGGGGCGTCCACGGCGGTCGTCACCCGCTGCCCCGCACCATCGATGATGCCGGATTCACCGATCTGGCGCGACGGAATTCCCGCTCGGGCGAGCGGTCCGGTGGTGCCGGGGCCGGTGGGTGCCCTCCCGGCCGGCCACCGACGAGATCCTCAGCGCGCGGTGACCTCGGCCCGGCCGGTCGCGTCCACCCGTACCCCGCCGAGGTCGGCCCGCTGCCCGGCCACGCTGCCGGCCTCGAAGCCGCCGCCGCTGAGCCGCCGCCGGCGCCCCGTGCGCACGTTCGGGTAGGCCGTGGCCACCGCGACGTCGACCGCGCGCTCCCGGTCGGCGAGCACCAGCGCGGTACCCGGCTCGGCCGGCTCGGCCGCGCTTGAGGCGGCGGCGAAGCGCCGCGCGACCGCCGAGCCGAACCCGACCAGCCAGGAGCGCCGCCAAGCCGCGGCCTGCTGGCCCGGCGGCACCGGCTCGCGCAGCATCCCGCGCGCCGCCTGGACCAGCAACGAGGCGTAGAGCAGCTCGACGCCGGCGACGTCGGACTCGAAGCCGAACAGGTGCACCGACACCCGCAGCCCCTCGGCGCTGCGCCGCTCCAGGCGGATCGAGCGGCAGCGCAGCGCCGCCGCCACGACGTGCAGCAGATACGCCTTCTCCCGCAGGTACGGCGCGGCCAGCTCGACGAGCCGGTTGCCGACCGCCTGCGGCCGCTCCTCGCGGGCGTCCAGCAGCGCCTGGTCGATGCCGTACTTGGCAATGAGCGCGGCTGCCTTCGCCGTCAGCGCCTCCGCCTCCTGCGGCGTGCACGCCGGGTCCTCGGCCTTGGCCAGCAGCTTGCGGACCTTGTCGAGCACCGGCCGTGCCTAGTCGCCGTCCGCCGCAGCCCCGGCGGGAGCCGCGATCGAGGCCTCGACCGGGGCCTCGTCCAGCGCCGGGGTGCCGGCCGGGCGGGAGCGCAGTTCGTGCCCGACGCTGGTCAGGCAGCGCCCGCTGGGCAGGTCGAACTTCCAGCCGTGCAGCTGGCAGGTCAGGGTGTTGCCGTCCACGATGCCGAACCGGGTCAGGTCCGCCTTCAGGTGCGGGCAGCGCCGCTGTACGACCCAGTCACCGAGCTTGATGTCCTCGGCGTCGGGCTTCTGCTCGGCGAACCAGCCCTCGGCGTACTGCAGGCGCTCCTCGGAGAGGCACTTGAAGAACGAGTAGACGAACTCGTTGTACTGCCCGATGCGCGCGGCGGAGAACCGGCAGGACAGGAACAGCGAGTTGACCCAGTCGACCTCCTCGACGAACAGGAGATGCTCGATCAGGGCCCGCTCGGTGCGGAAGCGGTAGCGGACCTTCTCGTCGGCGTAGGCGCGCACCTGCTTGCCGGGGAAGTCCACCACGATCGACTCGACGGACTCGCCGTCGTAGCCGACCAGGTCGAAGCGGACCGGGCCGCCGACGCCCTTGGCCAGGTACACGGACTCGTCCAGCAGCGGCTCGATGCGCCGCTGCATCTCCTTGAGCACGTCGACCTCGGGGTGCCGCCAGCTCGCCTTCGCCGCCTCGATGACGGGCCGCTTGCGCTGCCGCATCTCCTCCAGGTGCTCGCGCTTGTGCGCGAAGAACTCCGCGACGTCGGTCGGGTGCGTCGTCTCGGCCGAGTCGGCGGTGAGCGTCATCACCGAGCCCGGCAGCAGGACCGTCGAGTTCGTGCCGCCGACCTTGGCGTACTCCTGCTGGAAAACCCACTGGTCGGGGAAGATGTTGCCCTCGTCACCGAAGATGTCGTTGAACTGCCACAGCTCGTCGTCGAGGAAGCACGGCGGCCCGGCGATCGGCACCACGTGCGAGGCCTTCAGGTCGGCGATGTAGCGGAAGGTGCGGTCGAACTGGCGGTCCCGCTTCTGCTTGCCGAACGCGCGCTTGGCGGCCTCGGGCAGCTCGTAGACCATCGGATACCAGATCGCGCCGGAGAACTGCAGCAGGTGCGCGTGCACATGGCCCAGCGCGTGGAACGTGGTCAGGTCGGTCGGGCGGGCGTCGTTCTGGTTGAGCAGCCGGACCCCGTCGTGCTCGACCCACAGCGACGAGTCGCCGATCGGGCCGTCCGTCGGCGACGTCAGCGCCTGAATCATGATCTTCAGACCGCCGTCGAGCTCGTGAACCTCGTTCGACTTCGTCTCCAGGAACCGGGTGAAGCCCAGCGCCTCCAGCTCGTCGCGCATCTCGCTGGTCGGGAACTCGGGCAGCAGAACGGTCGCCTTCTTCGACACGAACCGCTTCAGGTGCTCGGCGTCGAAGTGGTCACGGTGCAGGTGCGACACGTACAGGTAGTCGCAGTCGCCGAGCGTCTCCCAGTCCAGCAGCGAGTTGTCCGGGAACGGGAACCACGAGGCGAAGTAGGCGGGGTTGACCCACGGATCGCACAGGATGCTCCCGGCCGGCGTGTCGATGCGCAGGCTGGCATGGCCGGTCCCGGTGATACGCACCGTGCCTCCTCCTTCTGTTGGTACCGCCCGAATTGGTACCGCGTAATGCCCGCACCGACGCTACCCGACCGACCCGCAACCGTCCCTGCCGGTGCCGCATGCCAGACTTTGTGCAGAACCACCCAGGCCGCCTGAACCTCCGCGGCCCCGTCGAGCGCCGAAAGGACGAGCCGTGTCCGAGCAGCACGAGCCTGTGACCTCCCCCGACCAGCTCAAGCCAGGTCACCCGCGCGCGGCCCGCATCGGTGCCGTCGTCTCGGCGCTGATCCTGCTGAGCATGCTCATCGGCAACCACCACGGTCGCGTCGAGGACATCTTCCTGATCGTGTGCGCCGGGCTGCTCGTGCTCGCCCTGGTCGGCGACTGGGTGCTGCGCCGCAACGGCCTGCGCTGAGGCGGCTTTCGCCGCGTCACCCACTGTGACGCTGGGTGATGACGAGCAACTGTCGTGTTTCGAACTGTGCACGCGAAGAGGGCGCGTCCGACATCCGCCGGGCGCGCCCTCTTCGACGTTGCGTTCTCGGTCAGCGACGCCGCGTGACGATGTCGCGAACCTCCTTCAGCGCCGCGTCGACCTCGGCCTCGAAGTAGCCGCCCGGCACCAGGTTGAAGTGCGTCGGGTCGAGGTCGCCGTCGGTCAGCGGGCCGCCACGACCGGTCAGCGACGCCATGACGCCCTCGAAGAGCCGGTCGACCTGCGCCCGGTCGTAGCCGCTGCCGAAGCGGCGCAGCTGGAACGTGCGTCGCAGCTGGTCGATGCGCGCCACCTCGGTCGACTGATGCTGGACCGGCGGGCCGGCCGGAGGGCCGCCGTACGGGTCGGCGGGGGCGCCACCATACGGGTCGCGGTCGACCGTCGGGCCACCCGGAGGGCCGCCATACGGATCGGCGTGAGCACCGCCGTACGGGTCGCGGTCGGTCGGCGGGCTACCCGGAGGGCCGCCATACGGATCGGCGTGAGCACCGCCGTACGGATCGCGGTCGGTCGGCGGGCCGTAGGGGTCGCGGTCGGGCGGGCCGCCATACGGATCGCGGTCGGGGCCGCCGGCATACGTCGCCGGATCGGGCCGCTCCATGCGGATCTCGGCGGTCATGTCCGGCCGCGGCACGCGGGGGCCCTGCTCATACGGGCCGCGGTCCTCGTCGAAGGCGCCGCCGTAGGTGGGCTCGTCGTAGCGGCCGTAGCTCGGGTCGCGCGGCGGCGGGCCGGCCGGCGGCTGGGCGGGCCGGGTCGGCAGGGGCGCGCCGGGCGGCGGAGGTGCCATGCGGTCCATGGGCGGCGGGCCCATGCGGTCCGCCGCAGGAGGGCCCATCCGATCCATCGGGGGCGGGCCCATGCGGTCGGGCGGCGGGGGCGCCATGCCGACGCGGTCGGGCATCCGCGGCGGCTCCATGCGCTCCGGCATCCGCGGCGGCTCCGTGCGCAGCTCGCCGCCGCGCGGCTCCGGGGACCGGCCGAACCCGCCGCCGCGCTCCTCCAGCTCGGCCAGCTGGCGCTCGACGCGGTCCAGGTGCAGGTCGACCTGCCACTCGTCATATCCGCCGAAGCGGACCCGGAAGACCACGTCGTGGACCTCCTGCGCGCTCATCGGCGCACCCATCGGGTCTCCGGAGAGGGTGGCCTCCACCCGGTCGAGGAACGAGTCGACCTCGTCGACCTTGTATCCCCGACGCATCGCACGGCGCCGGAACCGCTGACCCTGACTCACTGTGTCTCCTTGTTCGCTCGCCGTGCTAGCAAGCCGTCTTCTCCCACCTTGCCATCTCCAGAGGCCGCGAGCTGCCCGCAGGCTCCGTCAATCTCCCGACCCCGGGTGTCACGCACTGTAGTGGGAACACCGGCGGCGCGGAGCCGCCGGACGAACTCTCGCTCAACCGGCTTAGGGCTAGCGTCCCACTTGCTGCCCGGGGTCGGATTGAGCGGGATGAGATTGACATGCGCGAGACGGCCGGACAAGAGCCGACCGAGCAAATCCGCCCGCCACGGATGGTCGTTCACATCCCGGATCATTGCGTATTCAATGGACACGCGACGCCCCGTGCGAGCCGCATATTCGAACGCGGCATCAAGCACTTCGGCGACCTTCCAGCGTTGGTTGACCGGTACAAGCGTGTCGCGCAGATCATCATCAGGCGCGTGCAGCGACAGCGCAAGCGTCACCGACAGCCCCTCCTGCGTCAACCGCCGCATGGCGGGAACCAGCCCGACGGTCGACACCGTGATGTGCCGCTGCGACAGGCCGAGGCCCTCCGGCGCCGGATCGGTGAGCCGCCGCACGGCCGCGACGACCCGGTTGTAGTTCGCCAGCGGCTCGCCCATGCCCATGAACACCACGCGGGAGAGCCGGTCGGGGCAGCCGGGCAGCGCACCGCGGGCGGCGAGGCCGGCGAACCACACGACCTGGTCGACGATCTCCGCGGTGGACAGGTTGCGGGTCAGCCCGGCCTGCCCGGTCGCGCAGAACGGGCAGGCCATGCCGCAGCCGGCCTGGCTGGACACGCAGACGGTGACCCGGTCCGGGTATCCCATGAGCACGCTCTCCACCAGCGAGCCGTCGTGCAGGCGCCACAGCGTCTTGCGGGTGGCGCCGTTGTCCGTGGCGAGCTCCCGCACGGGCTCCAGCAGCCGCGGCATGAGCGCCTCGGTGATCGCGGCGCGGGCGCGGGCCGGCAGGTCGGTCATCGCCTCGGGGTCACGCACGAGGCGGCCGAAGTAGTGGGCGGAGACCTGCCCGGCGCGGAAGGCCGGCTCGCCCAGCTCGGCGACGGCGGCACGCCGTGCGGCAAGGTCGAGGTCGGCGAGGTGGCGCGGGGGCAGGGCGGCCCGGCGGCCGTCGCTCGTGGTGCCGGTCGCGCTGGAGGAAAAGTTCAGTACGGGAAGCTGCGTCATGAGGGTTCCAGTGTCCCATGCCGCGCCGCATGGTCTCCAAGACCGCCGAACAGCCCGGCGGGGCGACGAAGCCTACCCGAGCGGCACCAGAAACGCGAGGACCGCATAGGCCGTGGGCAGGGCCAGCAGTATCGAGTCCAGGCGGTCCATGAGGCCGCCATGCCCGGGCAGCAGGTTGCTCATGTCCTTGACGCCGAGGTCCCGCTTGATCAGTGACTCGCCGAGATCGCCGAGGACGGAGGCGATCGACACCGCCACGCCGAAGATCGCGCCGTGCCACCAGAGCGCGTCGTCGAGTAGCAGCGGCAGGGCGATCGCGCTGCCGGCACCGGTCCACACGATCGAACCGGCGAAGCCCTCCCAGGACTTGGCCGGGCTGACCGACGGGGCCATGGAGTGCTGGCCGAAGAAGACGCCGGTCACGTAGCCGCCGGTGTCGGAGAGCACGACGGCGAGGATGGTCACGAGGACCCGGACGCTGCCGTCGGGCGTGTTGGCCAGCAGCGCCGCGAAGGAGCCGAGGAACGGCACGTAAACGGCGATGAGCGCGCCGGCGGTGACGTCGCGCTGGTAATGCGCGACGCCGTCGGCGAAGCGCCACACCAAAACCAGCAGCAGGGTGGCGAGCAGGCCCAGCGGGAGCCGCTCCGCGCCGCCGAACCAGGCCAGGCAGACCATGAGCGGGGCGCCGAGCAGCAGCGGCACCAGCGGCGGATGCGCCTTGCGGACGCCGACGGCGCGGACCATCTCCCAGACGCCGACCATCACCGCGACGATGACCAGGCCGAGGAAGAGCCACTTGTCCCAGACGAACAGGGAGACCACGACCAGCCCGCCCAGCCCGACGCCCACCCCGATCGCCGCCGGTAGGTTGCGCCCGGCCCGGCTCTTGCGCGGCGGCGGCGCGGAGGTGTCGTCCACGGACAGCGTCTTTCCCACCGACGGCGCCTTTCCAACAGACGGCGCGGGCGCGGCATCGTCCTGCCGCGCCCGCGTCGGTGACGGGTCTGGGGCCTGAGCCCGATCGAGATCGGCCATCAGACCTCGAGTAGCTCGGCTTCCTTGTGCTTGAGCAGCTCGTCGACGTGCGCCACGTACTTGTGCGTCAGGTCTTCGAGCTCCTTCTCGGCGCGCCGGACCTCGTCCTCGCCGGCCTCGCCATCCTTGACGATGCGGTCGAGCTCCTCCTTGGCCTTGCGGCGCACGTTGCGGATCGCGACGCGGGAGTCCTCCGCCTTGTTCCTGGCCACCTTGATCATGTCGCGGCGCCGCTCCTCGGTCATCTGGGGCAGCAGGATGCGGATCTGGGTGCCCTCGTTGTTCGGGTTCACACCGAGGTCGGAGTCGCGGATGGCTTTTTCCATCGCGCCGATCTGCGACGCGTCGTAGGGCTTGATGAGCGCCATGCGCGGCTCGGGGATCGCGATCGAGGACATCTGCGGCAGCGGGGTCGGGGTGCCGTAGTAGTCGACCATCACCTTGCCGAACATCGCCGGGGTGGCGCGGCCGGTACGAATGACCGCGAACTCCTCCTTGGCGTGCTCGATCGCGCGCTCCATCTTCTCTTCGGCCTCGAAGAGCGTCTCTTCGATCACGTGGTCTGTCCTCCTCGATCCGGAACGGGCTCGGCGGTGATGAGCGTGCCGATCCTCTCACCACTCAACGCGCGAGCGACGTTGTCCTCCCCCTCCGCGCCGAAGACCAGCATCGGCAGCGCATTCTCCTGGCAGAGGCTGAACGCCGTCTGGTCGACCACCCGCAGGCCCTGCACCAACGCCTCGGCGAACGTGATGTGGTCGATCTTGCGGGCGGTCGGATCGGTGCGCGGGTCGGCGGTGTATACGCCGTCTACCCCGTTCTTACTCATGAGCACGGTGTGTGCGTGGATCTCCAGGGCGCGCTGGACGGCGACCGTGTCGGTGGAGAAGTACGGCATGCCGGCGCCGGCGCCGAAGATGACCACACGGCCCTTCTCCAGGTGACGGATCGCCCGGCGGGGGATATAGGGCTCGGCGACCTGCGCCATGCTGATCGCGCTCTGCACGCGCGTGTCGATGCCGTCCTTCTCCAGGAAGTCCTGCAGCGCCAGGCAGTTCATCACCGTGCCGAGCATGCCCATGTAGTCGGCGCGGGAGCGGTCCATGCCGGCCCGGGAGAGCTCGGCGCCGCGGAAGAAGTTGCCGCCGCCGACCACGACCGCGACCTGCACGCCGCGCCGCACGACCGCGGCGATCTGGCGGGCCATGGCGCGCACGACGGTGGGGTCGACGCCGACGGCGCCGCCTCCGAACACCTCACCGGAGAGCTTCAGCACGACGCGCCGCGCCCCGATCGGGGGCGGGGTCAGGGATTGCCTTGCCGCTTCGACGGCGGTGTTCGTCATGTGGGCACCCTTCTGTCTGTCCGGTTCTGTGGAAAGGGGGTCACGGTCTCCATCCGATGGACCGTGACCCCCTGACTTCCGTTGTACGGCGATCAGGCCTGGCCGACCTCGAAGCGCACGAACCGCGTCACTTCGATACCGGCCTCGGCCAGCACCTGCTTGACGGTCTTCTTGTTGTCGCCCACCGACGGCTGCTCGACGAGGACGAAGTCCTTGAAGAAGCCGTTGACCCGGCCCTCGACGATCTTCGGCAGAGCCGCTTCCGGCTTGCCCTCCTCGCGGGCGGTCTCTTCGGCGATGCGCCGCTCCGACTCGACGATGTCCGCGGGCACCTCCTCGCGGGTGAGGTACTTCGGCCGCATCGCGGCGATCTGCATCGCCACGCCGCGGGCGTCGGCGAGGGCCGCCTCGTCGGTCTTGCCGGTGAACTCGACCGCGACGCCGACCTGCGGCGGCAGGTCGGGGCTCTTGCGGTGCATGTAGATCGCGACCTGCTCGCCCAGCACCGCGATGCGGTTGATGACGAGCTTCTCGCCGATGCGCGCCGACTCGGCCTGCACCAGGTCGGCGACCGTGATGTCGCCGATCTTCGAGGCCAGCAGCGAGTCGACGTCGGCCGCCTTGGTCGCGTCCACCTGCTGCGCCAGCTTCTGGCCCAGCTCGACGAACGCCTCGTTCTTGGCCACGAAGTCGGTCTCGCAGTTGATCTCGACCAGGCCCGAGCCGTGGTGCGCGACGAGGCCGTTGGCCGTGGTGCGACCGGCGCGCTTGCCAACGTCCTTGGCGCCCTTGATACGCAGCAGCTCGACTGCCTTGTCGAAGTCGCCCTCGGCCTCCTCGAGCGCCTTCTTACAGTCCATCATGCCGGAGCCGGTCAGTTCGCGGAGCCGCTTGACGTCAGCGGCGGTGAAGTTGGACATGAGTCTCTCTCGCTCTGGTGGTGAACGCCTGGGCTGTTATGCCTGGGGGTTGTCTTCGGCGGCCGGAGCGGCATCGGCGGACGCGGGAGCGGCATCGGCGGACGCGGGAGCGGCATCGGCGGACGCGGGAGCGGCATCGGCGGACTTGACGCCCTCGAGCAGCTCGCGCTCCCACTCGGCGAGCGGCTCGCCACCGGCCACGACGCCCGGCTCGGGCTTCTGGTCCGCCCGGGTGGCGCGCCCGGACCGAGCGATCAGCCCGTCGGCGACGGCGTCGGCGACCACGCGGGTCAGCAGCGCCGCGGAGCGGATGGCGTCGTCGTTACCCGGGATCGGGAAGTCGACCTCGTCCGGGTCACAGTTCGTGTCGAGCACGGCGATGACCGGGATGCCCAGCTTCCGCGCCTCGTCGACCGCGATGTGCTCCTTCTTGGTGTCGATCACCCAGATCGCCGACGGCAGCTTCTGCATGTCCCGCAGACCACCCAGCGTGCGGCTCAGCTTGGTCTGCTCGCGCGACAGCTGCAGGGTCTCCTTCTTGGTGTACCCCTGCGCGGTGCCCGTCAGGTCGAGGCTCTCGAGCTCCTTCATCCGCTGCAGCCGCTTGTACACCGTCTGGAAGTTCGTCAGCATGCCGCCGAGCCAGCGGTGGTTCACATACGGCTGGCCCACGCGCGTCGCCTGCTCTGCGATCGCCTCCTGGGCCTGCTTCTTCGTGCCGACGAACAGCACGGAGCCGCCCTCGGCCACGGTGTTGCGGATGTAGTCGTACGCCTTCTCGATGTAGTCGAGCGTCTGGCGCAGGTCGATGATGTAGATACCGTTGCGCTCGGTGAAGATGAAGCGCTTCATCTTCGGGTTCCACCGGCGGGTCTGGTGCCCGAAGTGCACGCCGCTCTCGAGCAGCTGACGCATGGTCACGGTCATGTGCGGGATCCTCTCGATCCTGGTTGTCACGGCGGGCCGGTCGGACCGCCGTCCTGGCGCCCTGTCGTCGGCCGTCTCACCCTTCGCACACGCCGCCGTTACCAGCCGGCGTGTCTGATCGGGACCAGGGCGGCCGCCGCCCTTGAACGCTCACCCGGCGCGGGAAGAAATGCGGCGGGCTAAGGGAGGGCGCGCGAGGTCGACCGCACGCTGTGCGGTCGCCGGGGGAAAGTGTACGCGCCGGGCGCGGGCGACATCGAATGCCCCCGGCGGCGCGCTGTTTGGGCCATTCTGTCCGAACTTTCCCGTTGCTCCATGTCGGGATGTGTTCGGCTTTGTCCAGCTTCTCAGAGTTTGTTCCAACCCTTGCGATCTCGTCACGCAACCCGGGTGATTCGGTGACGCACCCGGCACCCGGTTCGTTTTCGGCTGCTCGTCAGCTCCGGGCTTTCGGCGGCCCGGCGGCTCGACAACCCCGGTCCCCGCCCGGCCCGGGCTGGGGCGGCGACCCAGCCCGGCGTCCGTCTTCGGCGTTCTCGGCGGTTCGGTCTCGCTTTTCGGCAGGTTGGATTTCGTCTTTCCGGCGGCTCGGATCTCAGCGGCCCGGTTTGCCGCGGACTCCGTCCGGCTGGAGGACGGCCCTGGGCTAGGAGGCGGCCAGGCCGGCGGCGACGAACAGCAGGAGCGCGACCGGCAGATACACCAGCGGCGTCCGTAGCCACGCCCGCGCTCCAGGCGCCGCCGCGGCCTCCCCGCCGATCAGCCCGTACAACCCGAGCGCGAACATCGGCAGCGCGGGAAGCATGAAGATGCCGGCAAGGGTCGCCCCCGCCTGGACCTCCTTGGCCGTCATCGCGGTGAGGAACAGCCGCAGGATCGGCACCTCGAACAGGATCGTGAACACGACCAGCACAATGGCCAGCCCCGGCCGCTTGCTCCGGTACACCGCACCACCCGGCTCCGCCGCCTGCCCGTACTGCTGCGGCGCCGGAACGGCGGTGGTCAGCGTCGTGGGCGCGACGAACGCGCTCGGTGGAGCCCCGGTCGGTCCGCTGGAGACGGGTGCGCCCGAGACCGGCCCGCCCGAGACCGGCCCGGTCGTGCCTTGGCCCAGCGCCTCCGGCTCCCCGGCCTGTTGCGTCGTCATCCCCTGACCCGGGATTCCCTGACCCGGGATTCCCTGCGACGACAGGCCCGGGATGGGCGCGCCGGAGCTCGACAGGCCGGACGATCCTGCGCCCGACGATCCCAGGCTGGACGATGCCAAGCCCGACGATCCCAGGCCGGACGTTCCGAGCGACGATCCCGCGCCGGACGGACTGCCGCCGGACACCGGCCGCTGCAGCGCGCTGCGGTTGATCGCCTCCGACCGCCGCGAGCGACCGCCGAACTCACCGGACAGGTCACCCGTGTCGCCGGACCTACCGGCGGACGCCGGGGCGCTGAACTGCCCGCTCGGGCTGTCGCCGTAGCTCAGCGGGTCGGCGCCGTAGCCGCGGCCGCCGCCCCGGGGCTCGGAAACCCGGTACCTGTCGTCGTAGTCCCGCTCGTCCGCATACCGCGTCGGCGTGTACCCGCTGTCCTCACGCTCGTCGCCGTACCCACGATCCGCGTCGTCACGGCCGCGAGGGCGCTCGTCCCAGTCCCTGTCGTCGCGGCCCCGGTCGTCACGCATCCGGTCGTCACGGCGGTCGTCATATCCACGGTCGTCCGGGTACCAGCGCGAATCCGCATCCGGCTCCGGGGTGAAGTTCCGGCGTCCATCCACGGTCCGTCACCGTAAGCCCTCAGATTGATCCTCGCCACCCGGCGGAGGTGCCTGTAATCCGCGTCGCTGCCGGCAACACTCCCCATGCCCTGTGCCACCGGCCGGTCCGCCTCGGACTGTCCCCGCGTGGCGGCCGACCTCGACCTGCGCCGTGTGCGGCCGATACGTCCCGGCGATCAAGCCGCGGGAAAGGTCCACCGCCCGTCCGTACCAGGGCTCGGCGACCGCTCGATGCAGCGCCCGCCACAGGTGACGCGGCACACGCGGTCGGCGGCGGCTCCCGTCCGCCCAGTTCGCGCGGGCGGGCGGCGCGTCGCGATCTCCGGCCGGGCGGTGACCGGCGGCCCGGCGCACCGGCCGCCGTCCACCGGTGTGCCTCGCGCACGCGACCGGGCCGGTCTCCCGTCCCGCCCCGGCGCGAGCGGGCCGCATACTCAGGAGGTGACTGACGCCCCCCGTGATCCGCTCGTCGCCCACATGCGCCCGTTCGGCACCACCATCTTCGCGGAGATGTCGGCGTTGGCCGTCCGCACCGGCGCCGTCAACCTCGGGCAGGGCTTCCCCGACACCGACGGTCCCGCCGCCATGCTCGATGCGGCCGCCGCGGCGATCCACGGTGGGCGCAACCAGTATCCGCCGGGCCCTGGCATCCCCGAGCTGCGTGCCGCGATCTCCGCTCACCAGAAGGCGTTCTGGGGCCTGGACTACGACCCCGACGGCGAGATCCTGGTGACGGCCGGCGCGACCGAGGCGATCGCCGCGAGCATCCTCGCGCTGTGCGAGCCGGGCGACGAGGTGGTCTGCTTCGAGCCCTACTACGACTCCTACGCCGCCTCGATCGCGCTCGCCGGCGCCGTCCGCCGCCCGGTGACGCTGCGGGTCGACGACGGCCGGTATGCCTTCGACCCCGCCGAGCTGCGCGCCGCCTTCGGCCCGCGGACCAGGCTGGTGCTGCTCAACTCCCCGCACAACCCGACCGGCAAGGTCTTCACCGCCGCCGAGCTCGCCCAAATCGCCGCGCTGTGCGCGGAGTACGACGTGCTCGCCGTCACCGACGAGGTGTACGAGCACCTGGTGTTCAGCGACGCGGCCGCCCCGCACGTGCCACTCGCCGGGCTGCCGGGCATGCGGGAGCGCACACTGCAGATCTCGTCCGCCGGCAAGACGTTCTCGTGCACCGGCTGGAAGATCGGCTGGGCGTGCGGCCCCCGGCCGCTGGTGTCCGCTGTGACGCGGGTCAAGCAGTTCCTCACGTACGTCAACGCCGGGCCGCTGCAGCCAGCCGTCGCCGTGGCGCTGGACTCGCCGCCGTCGTACTACCAGGAGTTCCGCGACGATCTGCAGCGCAAGCGTGACCGCCTGTGCAAGGGCCTGGCGGAGGCCGGGTTCACGGTGCTGCAGCCGGAGGGCACGTACTTCGTGACCGCCGACATCACCCCGCTGGGCGGCACCGACGGCATCGAGTTCTGCCGGTCGCTGCCGGAACGCTGCGGTGTCGTCGCCGTGCCGACGCAGGTCTTCTACGACGACGCGGCGGCGGGCCGGCGGCTCGTGCGGTTCGCGTTCTGCAAGCGCGACGAGGTCCTCGACGAGGCGGTCGCCCGGCTGCTGCGGCTCTGACGGTTTCATCGGTCCTCTTCCTCCTCGCCGATCGCGGCCCGCGGCCGGCTGCTCAGCCGGTACCCCTCCGGGCTGGACACCACGAAGCCGAGCTCCTCCAGCAGTGGCAGGTTGCGCCGGGCGTCGCGCCCGCTGACCCCGGCCACGGCGGCGATCCGCTCTGCCGACGTGGCCCGTCGTGGCCGTACCGCGTCGAGGATGCGCGCCTGCAGCGGGTCCAGGACGTCCTCGGGGCGCCCCGCGCCCTGGATCGGCGCCGCGAGCTCACCGACGCTGCCGACCTCCTCGATGATCTCCTCGACCCGGGTGACCAGGACCGTGCCCGGCTGCCGCAGCTCGATGTGGCAACCGACCGACATCGCCGAGTTGATCGGCCCGGGCACCACCATCGCGGAGCGGTGCAGCAGCCGCGCGTATCCGAGCGTGTTCCGCGCCCCGCTGCGCGACCCCGCCTCGACCACCACGGTTCCCTTCGTCGCGGCCGCGATCACCCGGTTGCGGGTCAGGAACCGGGTCTTGTGCGGCTGAGTGCCGGGCGGCCACTCGGTGAGCAGCAGCCCCTGCGCGCCGATCTGTTCGAGCACCGCCGCATTGGCCGCCGGGTACGCACGGTCGATGCCACACGCGAGCACCGCCACCGTCTGCCCACCGGTGGCCAGCGCGCCGCGGTGCGCGGTCACGTCGACGCCGAGCGCCCCGCCGGACACCACCGTCCAGCCGCGCTCCGCGAGGCCGAAGCCGAACTCGGAGGCGACATATCCGCCGTACCCCGTGATCGCCCTCGCCCCGACCACCGCCACGGACCGTGCGAGCGAATCCGCCAGCCGCAGCGGCCCGCGCAGCCAGACGCACATCGGCGGGTCCGTGTCCCGCCGCAGCATGTTGCCCTCGCGGCTGGCCCGCACCAGCTCGTCGAGCGCGACCGGCCACTCCTCGTCGGCGGCGGTGACGATCCGCGCGCCGAGCCGCTCGGCCAGCTCGCCCATCTGCGCGGCGAGCCGCTCCCCCGGGTTCGCCGAGCCGTCGACGCCGGCCGAGCGCAACCGGGCCTGCACGGCCCCGGCGAGCCCGGCCGTGATGGTGTACCCACCGACCACTCTGGCCAGCGCCTCCTGCGCGCCGACGGCGCGGACCAGCATGCCGAGCTCGCGGCTGCCGGGCTCGACCAGCATGCCGAGCGCCATCCGCGCGGTCCGTTCGTCGCTCATCCACGGCTCGCGGCTCATCGGACGGTCCTCGATCGCAGCTCGAGGGCCTCGCGGACGTCGCCGGCCTCGGGCCGCTCCCGCCCGTCGAGATCCGCGAGCGTCCAGGCGACCCGTACAGCCCGGTCGAATCCACGAGCGGACAGTCGGCCACGATCCATGGCCTCCGTGAGCGGCCTCACCACGGGTTTCGGCAGGCGGAAGCGGTGATGCCGCAGCATCGAGCCGGGCACCTCGCCGTTGGAGCTGGCGTGCGGCGCCCAGCGCTCGATCGCCGCGTCGCGGGCCGCCCGCACCCGGCCGGCGACAACCGCCGTGGGCTCGACGGCCTCGGCGTTGATCAGGGCGGCCGACCGCACGGGGTCCAGATCCACTTGCAGGTCGACCCGATCCATCAGCGGGCCGGACAGCCGCGCCTGGTAGCGCCGGCGCACCATCGACGGGCATTCGCACATGTGCTGGCCTCCCGGCTTCGCGCACGGACACGGGTTGGCGGCGAGCACGAGCTGGACGCGGGCCGGATACACGGTCTCGCCATATGTGCGCCGGAGCCTCACCTCGCCCTCTTCGAGCGGCTGCCGTAGCGCCTCAAGCGCGCCATTGGCGAACTCGGCACATTCGTCCAAAAAGAGCACACCGTTGTGGGCCAGGCTGATCGCGCCGGGCTTGGCCAGCCCGCTGCCGCCGCCGACGAGGGCGGCGACCGAGGCCGTATGGTGCGGTGCCTGCAGCGGTGCCCGGCGGATGAGCGTGCTGCCGGGCGAGAGGGTGCCCGCGACCGAGTGCAGCGCCGTCGCCTCGATCGCCTCCTGGTCGTTCAGCGGCGGCAGCACGCCGGGCAGCCGCTCGGCGAGCATGGTTTTACCGGCGCCTGGGGGGCCGAACATCGCGACGTGGTGGCGGCCGGCGGCGGCGAGCTCGATGACGCGCCGGCCGCGCTCCTGGCCGAGAACGTCGGCGAGGTCCAGGGGCGCGGCCTCGGGCGGCTGGGGCTTGGCGGCCGGATCGAGCAGGTTCTCCGATCCGTACAGATACCCGATGATCCTGCCGAGGCAGTCGGCGGCGCGGACCTCGATGTCGGGCACCAGGCGCGCCTCGGTGACGTTCGCCAGCGGTACGACCGCGAAGCCGACACCTGCACGACTGGCGGCCAGGACCGCCGGGAGGATGCCGCGGACCGGGCGCACGGTGCCGTCCAGGCCGAGCTCGCCGAGGACGACCCCGTCGGCGAGGCGGCCGATCGGCAGGTCCGACCCGGCGGCAAGGACGGCGATGGCAACCGCGGCGTCGAAGCCGGAGCCGTGTTTGCGCACATGCGCGGGCAGGAGGTTGACGGTGATGCGCTGCTGCGGCCAGTAAGCGCCGGAGTTGTGCACGGCAGCCCGGACGCGGTCGCGGGCCTCGCTGAGCGCGGCGTCCGGCAGGCCGGACACGACGAGGCTCGGCAGGCCCGGTGCGACGTCGGCCTCGACGACGATCACCTCGCCGACGACGCCGTGCAGTGCGACGGAGCGGACCATGGCGTATCCCATCAGAACGCCCCGCGCAGGTGCTGGACCGCCACGGACCGGCCCACGAGCACGCTGACCACGTCGAAACGGAGCCGTTCGCCCCGCACGTGGTTGGCCGCCAGCCACATCAGGGCGAGTGTGCGCAGGCGGCGCACCTTGGCCGGCACGAGCGCCTCGACGGGCTGGCCGTAGCGTGTGCCGCGGCGGGTCTTGACCTCCACGAACACCAGGTCGGCACCATCCCGGGCGACCACGTCGAGCTCACCCGACCGGCTGCGCCAGTTGCGATCGAGCAGCACGAGCCCCTGTGACACGAGGTATCGGCAGGCGACGCGTTCGCCGAAGCCGCCAACGAGCTGGTTGTGGTTCGTCATGCGGGCGACTCTGGCGGATCGGGGCGATCAATGCGGTGCGTTGAAGATCAACATGTGGACAACGAGGTGCTTGTGGATAAATTCGGACAGGTTATTTGATTTTGATATGTGGCCAGGTCGCGACGCAGGTCGGACTGGGTGGGGCCATTACCTGGCCGGATTCAAAAAAATTCTGCGCCAGTGCTGATGGACGAGGTCCTGTCCGTACGCCGGTTTGCGCTCCTCGCTGTCGAGGACGAACCCGGCGCGCTGGTACAGCCGTCGCGCGTCGGCGAGGACGTCGTGCGTGAACAAGACCATCTCGCGGTAGCCGGCGCGCTGGGCGAACCGGATGCACTCGTCGACCAGCCGACCGCCCACACCCAGGCCGCGGGCCTTCGGCTCGACGAGCAGCAGCCGGAGCTTCGCCGTCGCTTCGCCCTCGCGGCCGGCACGGACGCAGAAGATCGATCCGACAGGCTCGCCGTCGACCTCGGCGATCCATCCGCGGTCCCAGCGGGGGTCGCGCGACTCGGCGTAGTCGGCGACGATGCGCGCCACCATCGCCTCGAACTGCTCGTTCCAGCCGTACTCCGCGGCGTAGAACGCGCCGTGGCGCTGCACGACCCAGCCGAGGTCTCCCGGGCCGGGCGGGCGCAGCACGACCGTCCGCGCGGACGCGGAGCCGCCACCGAGAATCGACTCGATGGCGTCCAGGGCGCCGATCAGCCGTCGCCGGTCCGTCTCCGTCACGGTCGCCAGCAGCGCGGCCGCCTGCGCGTCCGAGCGCTCGTCGAGCTCGCCCTGCGCGGCCCGGCCGGCGTCGGTGAGCCTGATGCGCTGCTTGCGCGCATCCGCGTCCGAGCGTTCACGCACGACCAGGCCGTCGTTCTCGAGACGGCCCAGGATGCGACTCAGATATCCCGCGTCCATGTCCAGCCCGTGCCGCAGGTCGGCGACCTCCAGCGCGGGCCCGGGCGCGGCGGCCAGCTCGTACAGGACGCGGGCCTCGGCGAGGGAGTACGGCGAGTCGAGCAGCCCGGCCCGCAAAACGCCGATCAGGTTGGTGTAGAAGCGGTTGAATCGCCTCACCGCTGTCACCGTCTCGATATCCATAGTTGACATCGTCATGAGATCTATTGACCCGGTCAACAATCTCCCGGAAAGCCGGGCGGCATGACGTCACAACTGCCGGGAGACGCAGCTTCGTCAGGGCTGACCCATGATCAGTGCGCCGGGCCCGGCGATCGACCGGACACTGCCGAAACTTCTCGAAGAAATCCAAAGAGTTCGCGTACTCGCGATCATGCTGACTGATACCGATAGCGGGATAGCGGACGCTATCGTGGCGCTATGACCGCTCCTGTCGACAAGCTCGTAGGGCTGCTCGAGTCCCTCCCGCCCGCCGACCGTCAAGAGATCACCGCCTGGCTGCTCAACCGCACCGTCCCCGCCGGCCCCGGGGCACTTCTGGCCAGCGCCACGCTGCCTGGCCGCAACCTGATGGGCGCACCCGACCTGCGCCCCGAGAGCAGCCACAGCGCGCTCGGCGGCTCGCTGCCTGTCGGCGAGGAGAGCCAGTTGGTGACGTTCCGCCTGCCGGCCGAGCGGCACGCCGAGCTGCGCGCCTGGTGCACCGAGCACGGCTTCACGATGGCCGCCGTGGTGCGCGGGCTGATCGAACGGTTCCTCGAAGAGCAGCAGCGCAGGTGAAGCCGCGCAAGGCAGCCACGACAGGACCCGCGGCCGGAACCGCCGAGCTGCACGAGCGACTCCCACCGGCGATGCGGGAGGCCGTCGACGACTTCGCCCGGCATCTCGCGGCCGAGCGGAACCGGTCGGTGCACACGGTGCGGGCATACGTCGGCGACGTCGTTTCACTGCTGGACCATGCCGCGGCCGCGGGCGCGGAGGCCCCCGCCGCGCTGACGCTTTCGGTGCTGCGCGGATGGCTCGCGCGCAGGCGCGCGGCCGGGGACGCCCGGACGAGCCTGGCCAGACACGCGGCGGCCGCGCGGACGTTCACCGCATGGGCGAAGCGGGAGGGCCTCGCCGACGCGGACCCCGGGCAGCGGCTGGCCAGCCCGAAGGCCCACCGCGACCTGCCGACCGTGCTCCGTGCGGATCAGGCCGAGACGCTGGTGACGTCCCCTTCCGGGCGCGCGGACGCCCTGGGGCTGCGCGACCACGCGGTGCTGGAGCTGCTGTACGGCACCGGGATCCGGGTCAGCGAGCTCTGCGGCCTCGACCTCGGCGACGTGGACCGGATGCGCCGCGTCGTGCGGGTCATCGGCAAGGGCGACAAGGAGCGCTCGGTGCCGTACGGGCTACCGGCCGACCAGGCGCTGACCGAATGGTTGCGGCACGGCCGGCCTGCGCTGGAAGTGGCGCAGAGCGGCCAGGCGCTGCTGCTGGGAGCCCGCGGCGGGCGGTTGCAGGCCGGGGCGGCGCGGCGGATCGTCGACGGGTATGCCCGGGCCTCCGGCCTGCCGCACACCTCACCGCACAACCTGCGTCATTCCGCCGCCACGCACCTGCTGGAGGGCGGCGCCGACCTGCGCTCGGTGCAGGAGATGCTCGGCCACGCGTCGCTGTCGAGCACGCAGATCTACACCCACGTGTCGATCGAACGGCTGCGGAGCGCGTACGAGCAGGCGCATCCGCGTGCGTAGAGACCCGAGCCGACGCGTCCGCGGGCGTTGGCGGCCAGACCAGGCCCGCGTCCGCGCCGGCGTGCCAAGGCCCCCCGCGGTGCGGTCCGGGCGATGCGGTCCGAGCAACACGGGAGCGTGCCGTGTTCGTTGAGCGGGACGCTGTCCGGGGCGGGCTCGGTGGCGCGGGTGTGGGTGCGCGTCGGGGGGCGTGCAGGGCCAAGCAGGCGCGGTCGTGCCGGTTGGAGCCCTAAGATCGTGGATGTGTCCGCACCCGAGCCGCTTCCGGGCGCGCGGCTGCTCTTCTCGCACGATGCAGCCGTCGCGCATTTGAATCATGGGGCGTTCGGCATGGTGCCGATCACCGTCCAGCGCGCGCAGCAGCGGCTCCGCGAAGAGATGGATGCCAACCCGCACCGGTTCTTCGCCGTCGGCCTCGAGGAGCGTATCGCGCACGTACGGCGGCACCTGGCCGCGTTCGTGGGGGCCGATCCGGAGGGGACGGCGCTGGTCGGCAACGCCAGCACGGGCACGTCGATCGTGCTCGGGAGCCTCTCCCTCGGCGCCGAGGACGAGATCGTGACGACCGATCACGGCTATGGCGCGGTGGATCTCGCCGTGACGGCGACCTGCCGGCGGACCGGGGCGGTCCATCGGGTCGCGCGGGTGCCGCTCGCGGCGGACGATGCGACGGTGACCGCGGCCGTGCTGGACGCGATCACCGAGCGGACACGCCTGCTGATCGTCGACCACGTCACCGCCGCGACCGCGCGGGTGTTCCCGGTGCGGGGCATAGTCGAGGCGGTGCGGGCGCGCTGGGGCGACCGGGTGGCGATCCACATCGACGCCGCGCATGTGCCGGGCATGCTCGACCCTGCGGTGGACGAGCTTGGCGCGGACTTCTGGGTCGGGAACCTGCACAAGTGGGCGTACGCGCCACGGGGCACCGCGCTACTGGCCGTCGCGCCCGCGTGGCGGGACCGGATCCGGCCGCTGGTGCTGTCGTGGTCGGCCGAGGCGGGCTTCCCGGCCAGTCTGGAGTGGGTCGGCTCATACGACTACACGTCGTGGCTCGCGGCGCCGACGGCGCTCTTCGTGCTGCGCTCGCTCGGCATCGAGGCGGTGCGGCGGCACAACTCGGCGCTTGCCGAGTACGGGCAGCGTGTGGTCGCGGAGGCAATCGATGCCGAGCTGCCGGCCGCTACCGGGCTGCCGATGACGCTGATCCCGCTGCCTGCGGGCGTGGCGGTCGACCAGGCGGGCGCGGCCGCGCTGCGTCGGCGGATCTCGGACGAACTCGCGACCGAGGTCGGACTCGCCGGCTGGCGCGGGCGCGCATACCTGCGGCTGTCGGGCCAGGTGTACAACCGGCCCGAGGACTACCAGCGGCTCGCCGAGGGCCTGCCGAAGCTGCTGGACCGCCCGTAGCCCACGCGCCGACGCTGCACGCTTCAGCAGGAACGCGCCGGGCCGGCCGCTACGTCAGGGGAAGCAGGCGAACGCGGGCGCGGTGCAGCAACGTGAGCGGATCGGAGTACACCCCCTCGTCCGAACGCAGCCCCCAGTGCAGGCAGGCCGCGACCGGGCAGCCCGGATGGCCCGGTCTCAGCGTGCCCAGTCGCATCCCCGGGGACACGGCCTGGCCCTCCACAACGGTGGGGGCGACGGGCTCGTACGTGGTGCGGAACCCGCCCGGATGCCTGACGCTCACCACCGGCCGCCCGCCGACGGTCCCGGCGAAGATCACCGTGCCGGGGCCGGCGCTGCGCACGATCTGCCCAGGGGCGCCCGCCAGGTCCACGCCGCGGTGGCCGGCGGCGTACCGGTCCGAGGGCGGCTCGAAGCCCCTGGTGACCGTCATGGGGCCGTCCAGCGGCGCCTGGTACGCCTCGACCGGTGGCTCGTGGGCAACCGGCGCCTCACGGGAGGCCGGCGGCGAGGCGAGCGCGGAGCCGACGGCCGCCACGACGGCGCCGGCTGCGGCGATGACGGTGGCGGCGGCGGCCAGGATCCCGAGACGAACGAGAGTCTTCAACATGGCGGGCAGCGTTGCCGAAACGGGCGTTCGCGGCAAACGCGATCATGGCTATCCTGTGGACAAAGCACCGCTTGTGGACAACCCGCGCGCGGCCACGAAATGTGCTAAAAGCGCCGGACGGACCAGGAGGAAACGGGCATGAACGCATTGAAAGCCGTGCTCGTCATCGTGGGACTGATCGTGGTCGGCATGCTCGCGTGGTGGCTGCTCAAGCTGGTGTTCAGCCTGGCGCTGTACCTGATCGTCGGTGCACTTGTCGTGGGCGCGTGCTGGTACGCGTACAACCGCTATGGCGGACCGACGCGGACCCGGCGCCGGTAGAAATTTCTCCTCCGGGTCCGCGTGACGGCGGGGGCGTCAGCCGCCGAAGGCGTTGTCCGGCAGCGAGATGTCGGGCTTCTCGAGCTCCTCGACGTTGACGTCCTTGAACGTCATCACCCGGACGTTCTTCACGAACCGGGCGGGACGGTACATGTCCCAGACCCACGCGTCGTGCATCTCGACCTCGAAGTAGACCTCGCCGTCGGAGTTGCGCACGTGCAGATCGACCTGGTTGGCCAGGTAGAACCGGCGCTCGGTCTCCACCACGTAGGAGAACTGGCGGACGATGTCGCGGTACTCCCGGTAGAGCTGGAGCTCCATCTCGGTTTCGTACTTCTCGAGATCTTCGGCGCTCATCGCGGTCCGCCTTCCATAGCCACATTGTCGCCCACTTGCGCCGGAACCCGTGCGGCCTCGCCGGGCGCCACGCCGACGTTACCGCGCCTTTGCCCCGGCCGCTCCACCGCCGCCACGTTCGCGTAGGAGAAACGGTGCTCGGCGCACGGCCCGTGTGCGGCGAGCGCTGCGCCGTGGTCCGGCGTCGAATAACCTTTGTGCTCGTCGAAGCCATACTCGGGGTACGACTCGTGCAGTTGCTCCATGAGCCGGTCTCGCGTGACCTTTGCCACGACACTCGCCGCCGCGACGCACGCGGCGACCTGGTCGCCCTTCCACACAGCCAGGCCGGGAATGCCGATGCCGTCGACCTTGAACCCGTCGGTGAGCGCGTAGTCGGGTCGCACGGACAGGCCCGCGAGGGCGCGGCGCATGCCTGCGAGGTTGCATACGTGCAGGCCGCGGCGGTCGATGTCGCCGGGCGGGATGACCACGGCGCTCCACGCCTCCGCGCGCCTGACCACCTGCTCGTAGATGCGCTCCCGCGCGGCCGCGGTGAGCAGCTTGGAGTCGTTGAGTTCCTCGATCTCGCCGCGACGGCCCGGCGGCAGGATGACGGCGGCGACCACGAGCGGCCCCGCGCAGGCCCCGCGGCCCGCCTCGTCGGCGCCGGCCACCCGGCTGAAGCCTCGCCGCTGCAGGGCCCGCTCAAGGGCCCACAGGCCCGCTGCGCGGTGCACGACGGTGCGCGGGGGCGCGAGCATGCTCAGCCCACCTCCCGCAACAGAGCGGCGAGGTCCGGCGGGTAGAAGCGCTCCGACGTCGCGTCGAGCTCGCCGGCGGACCACCAGCGGGTGGCGTCGACGCTGTCGACCTCGTAATCGGCAAGGTTGGTCAGGTCGGCGGTGAACGCCTCCGCGCGCACGACGAAGAACGACTGCTGCTGCGAGTACCAGCGGCCGTCGAACGGGAACTCGACCTGGTCGGTGCGGATGGGGCCGACGAGGTCGGCGGGGGTGATGCGCAGCCCGGTCTCCTCGTAGACCTCACGCACGGCCGTCTCGGTGAGCGACTCGCCCGCCTCCACGCCGCCGCCGACGGTGAACCAGTAGCGGTGCTCGGGGTGCGCCGGATCGCATCCGCGCAGCAGCAACACGCGCCCGGACGGGTCGAGCAGCAGGACCCGAGCCGCCCGGCGGTCGATGTCTGCCGCAGCCTCCGTCATACCGACGAGACTACGGCGTTGTCACCTGGAAGTCGGATCGGGCACCTTGTCGAAGCTGTCCGGGACGCTGAGCCAACTCGCTCGCGAGAAGGGCCAGAAGACCACGAAGGCGCGTCCGACGACGTCGCTCTCGGCGATCGTCGCCTGGTTCGGGTCCTTCGTGCGGATGAAGTTGTACCGCGAGTCGCCCGACCGCGACCGGTGATCTCCCATCACCCAGAGACGACCCTTGGGGACGGTGACGTCGAACTGCTCCTCGCTGGGCAGGTCCTGCAGCCCGTCCGCGTTGGCGTAGATGTACGGCTCGTTGAGCGCAGTGCCGTTGATCGTGATCCGCTGCTTGTCGTCGCAGCAGACGATGTGATCACCACCGACTGCGATGACCCGCTTGATGAAGTCCTCTTCGGACGGGTCGTTGCGCCACGAGCTGGGCGCCTGGAACACGATGACCTCGCCGCGGTGGGGCGAGCGGAAGTCGTACACCAGCTTGTTGACGAGCACGCGGTCCTTGATCAGTAGCGTGTTCTCCATCGATTCGGACGGAATGTAGAACGTCTGCAGGACGAAGGCCCGCACCACCACGGCTACGATGATCGCCACACCCAGCAACACCGGCAGCTCGCGCCAGAACGTACTGGGCTTCTTGGTCTGCTCGTCAATCACGCCTGAAGGGTACGTGCTCGTCAAAATCGGCGACGCCTCAACCGCTCCTGACGCGCCGAACGGCTCGAAAGCGCCAGGGACGCCGCGATCGGGGCAATCACCATGTCCGGGACGAACGGGATGGCGGGCGCAGTCGTGATTGGTGGGCCCGGAGGCCCCATGGCCGCGGGTTTCGGGACGTTCTTGAACGTGTCGGGCATCGTTATCCAGCTCCACCGACTGCTGGGCCACAGCACGACGAACGCACGACCGATCACGTTGGCGATCGGGACCTGGCCCTGACAGCGCGAGTCCTGCGAGACGCCGCGATGGTCGCCCATCACGAACATCTGGCCGGCCTGCACCTTCACGGGTCCGAACCGGCGGGCCGTGCACTGCTTCGGGTTGGGCGCGGCGTCCAGCGACGAGTCGTCGTACAGGTACGCCGACTCGTCGAGCGGATAACCGTTGACCGTCACCCTGCCGTCCGCGTCGCAGCACGCCACGGTGTCCCCGGGCAGGCCGATCACCCGTTTGATGAAGTCCTTCTCGTCGGGTTGGGAAACGCCCACAAGATCGCCGACGGTACGGCCGAGCTCCGCGAAGAAGCCCGCGTTCTTGTCGACCTGATTCTCCGGCGCCCACGTGTCGGGGCCGGTGAAGACGACGACCTCGCCCCGCTCGGGCTCGCGCACGTCGTAGAGGACCTTGTTGACCAACACCCGGTCGCCGATGAGGAGGGTCTGCTCCATCGAGCCCGACGGGATGAAGAACGCCTGGACCAGGAACGTGCGGATGAGCACGGCGAGGCAGAACGCCACGATCAGCAGCAGCGGCAGCTCCTGCCACAGCGGCATGTTCTTGCGCTTGCGGCGGACCTTGCTGCGCCACGAGGAGGCCGAGTCGTCGTCGGAGCCGCCGCGTGCGCGGAGGCGCGACCCCGACCCTGTGGAGCGCTCGCCGCGGTCATGGCTTCGTTCGTACCGCTCGCCGCGATCCCGGCGGTCGCCGTACCCAGACTCGTCATAGCCGTCGGCGTCCTCGAACGCGCGGTCGCGCACGATCGGCGGCTCGTCGTCCCCGCGGCCGTGGCGCGAACCATACGGGTCGTCCCAGGCCCGGCTGCCACGATTCCAGTCGCCACGATCGTGGTCGTCGCGCCGATGCTCACCCCGGCGGGGCGTGACGTCTTGGCGCCCGTGGGCGTCTGCGCGCGTCCGGCCACCGTCGTAGGCGCGTTGCTCCTCCGGGGCGTCCGGGCGACCCGTGGTTGCCCAGTAATCGTGGCCCGGGTAGCGGACGTCACCGAAGGGGTGTTGCTGCTGCTGCCCACGCTCCCCGCCCGCCTGGTCCGGGTGGCGGTTACGTGGGTGTGGGTCATCGGCGCGATCGTCGTAACCATCGCGTCCGTAGGGATCGCTTGCCATCGGCGTCAGCCTAGAGGCACAAGACCACTTTGGGGAGTCCTGCTCCTCTTGACCGAAAGACCCGATCCCGGACGCGACTCAGGGAGGGAACGCGCGGCGCCCCTCCCTGACGACGATGCGGCGAAACGCGCGGTCAGCTGCTGACCTTGGTCTCGCGCTTCTCCTTGATCTTGGCCTTCTTGCCCCGCAGATCGCGCAGGTAGTACAGCTTGGCGCGGCGCACGTCGCCGCGCGTCACGACCTCGATCTTGTCAACGGCCGGGCTGTTGACCGGGTAGGTGCGCTCGACGCCGACGCCGAAGCTCACCTTGCGAACCGAGAAGGTCTCCCGCAGGCCGGCGCCCTGGCGACGGATCACGACGCCCTGGAAGACCTGGACCCGGGACCGGTTGCCCTCGACGACCCGGGCGTGCACCTTGATGGTGTCGCCGGCGCGGAAGCTCGGGATATCGGTCCGCTGCGACTGTGCGTCCAGCGCGTCCAGCGTGTTCATCGCGGCTGTTCCTCGTCACTCAAGGCACGCCCGATTTCCGCGGCGCGCGAGGGTTAGATGATCATGGGTGCGGGCACATCAGCCCGCGCCAACCTCACTACTTTGCCACATCGACGCGCCGAACCTGAAATCAGGCCCCTTGATCGGCACCGCGGGCCTGCCGCTCCAGTGCCTCGATGAGGTCGGGGCGCCGCTCCGCGGTGCGCTGCAGCGCCTGCTCGCGCCGCCACCGGGCGATACGGCCGTGATCACCGGAGCGCAGGATCTCCGGCACGTCCAGGCCGCGCCAGCTGGGCGGCTTCGTGTACATCGGGGCCTCGAGAACGCCGTCGGCGTGCGACTCGTCCACGAGCGAATCAGCGTTGCCCAGCACGCCGGGCAGCAGCCGGGTGATCGCCTCCAGCACAACGAGGACCGCGACCTCGCCGCCGAAGAGCACGTAGTCACCCAGGGAGATCTCGCTCACCCGCATCCGGGTCGCGGCGTGGTCGAAGACCCGCTGGTCGATGCCCTCGTACCGGCCGCAGGCGAACAGCAGGTGCTGCTCCGCGGCCAGGGCGCGTGCGGTCGCCTGCGTGAACGGCGTTCCGGCCGGACTGGGGACGATCAGGTGCGTGTCCGGGCCGGCCAGTTCGTCAAGAGCCTGGCCCCACGGCTCGGGACGCATGACCATGCCGGGGCCGCCGCCGTAGGGAGTGTCGTCGACGGTGCGGTGCACGTCGTGGGTCCACCGCCGCAGGTCGTGCACGGCCAGCCGCAGGGTGCCGTTCGCGCGGGCCTTGCCGATGAGCGACAGATCGAGCGGCGCGAGGTATTCGGGGAAGATCGTGACGACGTCGACCCTCATAGGTCGAACAGGCCTTCCGGCGGGGTGATCACGATGCGGCGCCCGGGCACGTCGACCTCTGGCACCATCTCGCGCACGAACGGCACCAGGCCGATGCGCCCGTCCTCGAGCCGCACCACCAGCAGGTCGTGCGCGGGCGCGTGGTCGATGCGCAGCAACTCGCCGACCCGCTCCCCCGCGCCGTCGACGACGTCGAGGCCGATGAGCTCGTAGTCGTTGAACTCGTCGGGGTCCTCGCTGGCCGGGATCGCGGCGCTGTCCACGCACAGCAGGACGCCGCGCATGTCCTCGGCGAGGTTGCGGTCGTAGACGCCCTCGAAGACCACCAGGAGGCGGCTCTGGTGCGGGCGTACCGACTCGATGGTGAGCGTCGGCGGAGGCTTCCAGGCGCCCGCAGGAACAGTCTGTAGATGCCGCACCGCCGTCGAGTCGGTCTGGAGGACCGACCCGACGGCGAAACGCTCTGCCGGCGCATCCGTGCGCACGTCCACGAGGACTTCGCCCCGGACGCCGTGCGCACGGATCACCTGGCCGACGACGAGCAGCATGCGATCAGTACGCGTCGACGATCTCGACGCGCACTCCGCGCCCGCCGATCGACGTAATGACTTGCCGCAGCGCCTTGGCCGTGCGGCCACCGCGCCCGATCACCGTGCCGAGGTCCTCCGGGTTGACCCGGACCTCCAGCCGCTGACCGCGACGGGAGTCGACCATACGGACACGGACATCGTCGGGGTTGTCGACGATGCCCTTGACCAGGTGCTCAAGCGCTGGGCGCAGCACGTCAGGCCTCCGCGCCGGCGCCGGCACCGGACTGCTCCTCCGCCTGCGCGGCCGGAGCCTCGGCCTCGGCCTTCTTCTTCGGTTCGGCGGCCTTCTTGGCCTTCGGCGCGTCGGCCAGACCGGCGGCGGCCTGCGCCTCGGCCTCGTACGTCGCGCGGCGGTCGGGGGCCGCTGCGGCCACCTTCAGCGGCTCAGCCGGCGCGGGCAGACCCTTGAACTTCTGCCAGTCGCCGGTCTTCGACAGGATGGCCCGCACGGCCTCGCTCGGCTGCGCGCCGACGGAGAGCCAGTGCTGGACGCGGTCGGAGTTGACCTCGATACGCGAGGGCTCCTCCTTCGGGTGGTACAGCCCGACGAATTCGATCGCCCGGCCATCGCGCTTGGTGCGCGAGTCGGCGATGACGATGCGGTACTGCGGGTTGCGGATCTTGCCCATCCGCAGGAGCCGGATCTTGACGGCCACTTGGTTGCTCGCTCCTGGATCTGTTGGAAGCCGAGCGACCGCCCGGACACCGTGGGGATGGTGCCGTCGGCTGCTCTGTTGGACTGGCGTAACGCCGGGTTAGAGGGCTCGGACGCACACCGGATACCAGCAGACCATTCTGCCAGACCCGCTACCGCAGGCAAAACGGGCCCCGGTCCTGGCGGCCGTCTGCCTCATGCCCATGCAACGGGTTCGGGCCGTACGCGTCGCTCAGCGCAGCGGCGGGCGGTCCCAGCCCGCATCGAGGCCCGGGATCGCCCACCCCGGCGGCGGCATGAAGTCCGTCCATGTGCCGTCGAACGGGAACCCGCCGGCCTCGATCTCCTTGATGACGCGGAGGCCCTCCTCGCGTACCGCGGCCTCGTCCGTGACCCAGTAGTGCTCCGGGATCGCGAGGCGTTCGAGGAACTCCTCCTCGTCCTTCCACTGCCAGCTGCGGTCGGGCGCGACGAGGATGTCGAGGTCCTCGTCGGTCACGTCGACCCCGGACGCGCCGCCCGGGTCGCTCCAGCGGATCGCCGGCCGTTCGAGGTTGACGTACCAGCCGGTGAAGACGTCGGCATCGTCGCGGAACCACCACACGGAGTGCGCGGGGTCGCCGGGCCGGTGCAGCTTCAGCACTCCGGGCCCGTTCCAGGTGCCGTGCTTGAGCCCGGTGCCGCGCGTGACGTACTCGGCGAACGGCATCGTGCGCATCCCTCGCCCGTCGCCGGAGACCTCGTTCACCACCGGCGTGTGCCGGGCGATCCAGATCAGCAGCCCGCGCTCGTCGTCGGACACCACGCGAGCGGGGCGCACCCAGCCGATCCGCCCCCGCCGCACGTTGCGATGCATGATCGCCTGACCCGGCGTGAAGACGACGCTCAACCGCGCTCCCTCGGTCGGTCCCAGCCCTCGGTCACGGGCTCCGGGATGGTCCACTCGGCCGGCGGCCGGAAGTCGGTCCACGTGCCGTCGAACGGCCACGCCCCGGCCTCGATGGCGGGCACGATCTCGCGCCCCTGCGCCCACACGGCGTCGGGATCATCCACCCAGTACGCGCCCGGGTACGCGAGGCGCTCCTCGAGCTCGTCCTCGTCCTTCCAGTCCCAGCGACGGTCGGGCCAGACCCAGATGTCGAGGTCCTGATCGGTCAGATCGACGCCGGCGACCGCGCCGTCGTCCCAGGTGACGCCGGGCTCCTCAAGGTTCACGTACCACGCGCGGAAGCCGCCCTGCGGGTCGAAGAGCCACCACACGGAGAACGCGGCCCCTAGAGGATGAAACTTCAGGGTGCTCGGCCCGCGATACACATCCTGGATAATCTTCTTCGGCGCCTCGATCCACTCGCCGAACGGCATGTCGCGCGGCCCGAGGCCGTCCTCGCTCACCTGACGGATGAGCGGGCTGCCGGTCGCGAGCCACAGCCGCGTGCCCTGCTCGTCGTCGGAGACCACCCGGGTCAGCGGAGCCCAGACCAGCGTGTCATGGGTGAAGTGCCGGTGCAGGACCGGTCTTCCGGGACGCAACGGCACGACCGAGATTGTATCGGCTTGCGCCCACACCCGGTGCCCGCCGCGCGGGCGCCGCACCACCACGGACATCGCCTCCGGGCGCGTCCGGGCCTCCGGCGGCGCCGCCCCGGACTCGGCCAGAGATCAGCGGATCACACGCCCGCGCAGGACGATGCGGCGCGGACGGAGCAGGGTGGTGAGGTCGCGGCGGGGGTCCTCGGCGTACACGACCAGGTCCGCCAGGCCGCCCTCGACCAGGCCAGGGAAGCCGAGCCACTCCCGGGCGCCCCAGGACCCGGCGCGCAGCACAGCCTCCGCGGGAAGGCCGGCCTCGCGGTGCAGCAGGAGCATCTCCTCGGCGGCCAGGCCGTGGTTGATGCCGCCGCCGGCGTCGCTGCCGACGTAGATGGGTACGCCCGCTTCGTGCGCGGCGCGGACCACGGACGGGAAGCGGTCACGGAGGGCGAGCATGTGGCCGGCATACGCCGGGAACTTGTCCCGCGCCTGCGCCGCGATGCCGCCGAACGTCGCGATGTTGATCATCGTTGGCACAAAGGCGGTGCCGCGGCGGGCCATCTCTTCGATGTCGGCCTCCGCGAGGCCGGTGCCGTGCTCGACGGAGTCCACGCCGGCGCGGACCAGGGCGGACACCGACTCCTCGGCGAACACATGGACCGCCACCCGGGCGCCGGCGTCGTGCGCGGCCGCGACCGCGCCGGCCATCGCGGCGACGTCCCAGGCAGGTGCGAGGTCGCCGCTGTCGCGGTCGATCCAGTCGCCGACGAGCTTGACCCAGCCGTTGCCGAGGGCCGCCTGCCGGGTGATCTCGCCGGTCAGGTCGGCCTCGCCGACCTCGACCCCGATGTCGCGCAGGTAGCGCTTCGGCGGCGCCACGTGCCGCCCCGCCCGTGCCAGCCTCGGCACCTCGGGGTCGTCGTCCAGCGACGGGTACGGAATCGGCGACCCCGCGTCGCGGATCGCCAGCACGCCCGCGTCGCGGTCCACGACGGCGAGCGACCGAGCGGCGTCAAGATCGTCCGACGGCCTGCCGCCCGACTGGATACCGATGTGGCAGTGGGCATCGACGAGGCCGGGCAAAACGAACCCCTCGTCGGCGATGGTCAGTGCCCCGGTGACCGGCTCGAACGTCACCCGGTCACCCACTAGCCAGAGGTCGCGTCGCTCGCCGGACGGCAGCAGCGTCGCCCGCACGTGCAGCGCGGGTCCGGACGCCGCCGACCTGGCGGCCGCAGCCGGCCGAGCCGACGCGGCCCGGCCGGCGGACGCGCCCGAGCCGCCGGACCCAGCCGCGCCCCCGGGCACGGCCGTGGACGCGCCCGAGGACGCATCGGGGTTCACGGTCACAGCTGGTGGCTCAGGCGTCCTTGTCACGCTTCTGCAGCTTCGAGAAGTCGAGCTTCGGCAGGCGGAAGCCGGGCGGCATGCCCGCCGCGCTCGGGTCCATCGCGGCCGGGTCGAGGCCGGGCGGGAGCTGAGGCATGCCGCCACCGAGCCGGGGCTGACGCATGCCGCCGGTGTTGCCGCCCTTCGTGCCCTTGCGCTTGTTCTTCGGCGACTTCGTGGCCTTGCGGCGACCACCGGGCAGGCCCATCATGCCGCCCATCTGCTTCATCATCTTCTGCGCGTCGGCGAAGCGGGTCAGCAGCTGGTTGACGTCGGTGACCGAGACGCCGGAGCCGTTGGCGATGCGCACCCGGCGGGAGGCGTTGAGGATCTTCGGGTTGGCGCGCTCCTTCGGGGTCATGGAGCGGATGATCGCGGTGACCCGGTCGAAGTGCTTGTCGTCGATCTCGGCCAGCTGGTCCTTCATCTGGTTCATGCCCGGCATCATGGCCAGCACGTTGGCGATCGGGCCCATGCGGCGCACGGCCTGCAACTGCTCGAGGAAGTCCTCGAGGGTGAACTCCTGGCCGCCCATGAGCTTGGCGGCCATCCGCTCCTTCTCATCGTCGGCGAACGCCAGCTCGGCCTGCTCGATGAGGGTGAGCACGTCGCCCATGCCGAGGATGCGCGAGGCCATCCGGTCGGGGTGGAAGACGTCGAAGTCCTCAAGCTTCTCGCCCGTGGAGGCGAACATGATCGGCTGGCCGGTGACGTGGCGCACGGACAGCGCGGCGCCGCCGCGCGCGTCGCCGTCGAGCTTGGACAGCACGACGCCGGAGATGCCCACGCCGTCGCGGAAGGCTTCGGCGGTGCTCACCGCGTCCTGACCCACCATGGCGTCGATGACGAACAGGACCTCGTCCGGATCGACGGCGTCGCGGATGTCGGCGGCCTGCTTCATCATCTCGGCGTCGATGCCGAGACGGCCGGCCGTGTCGACGATGACGATGTCGCGCATCTGGCGCTTCGCGTGATCGATCGCGTCGCGGGCGACCTGGACCGGGTTGCCGACACCGTTGCCAGGCTCGGGCGCGTATACCTCAACGCCCGCGCGGCCACCGAGGACCTGCAGCTGGTTGACGGCGTTGGGCCGCTGAAGGTCGGCGGCGACGAGCAGCGGCTGGTGGCCCTGTCCCTTGAGCCACCGGGCGAGCTTGCCGGCGAGCGTGGTCTTGCCGGAACCCTGCAGACCGGCAAGCATGATCACGGTCGGTGGGTTCTTGGCGAACTGCAGCCGGCGCGCCTCGCCACCGAGCGTCGCCACGAGCTCCTCGTGGACGATCTTGATGATCTGCTGGGCCGGGTTGAGCGCCTGCGACACCTCCGCACCCCGCGCCCGCTCCTTGAGCCGGGCGATGAACGCCTTGACCACGGGCAGCGCGACGTCGGCCTCGAGCAACGCGAGCCGGATCTCCCGCGCGGTGGCGTCGACGTCGGTGTCGGTGAGCCGCCCCTTGCTTCGCAGCTTCGAGAAGATGCCGGAAAGCCGGTCACTCAGGGTGTCAAACACGACGCATCCGTCCTCGGGTGTAGGAGACCCTTGAAGGGTACGCGACCACGGACCGCGCGTCGCGGCCCGCAGCGCCGTGCGACCGCGCGTTGATGTCGGCACAGCGCTCGCGACCTGTGCATTCTCCGCGCCCTCGTCCGCGTCCGCGCCACCACCGGCCCGGCGAGGCGACGCCCCGCCATCGTGCGACGAAAATTGCGCAAATACGGCAAAGAGACTTACACCTCGCCGGCAAGCCATCGAGACGCCGCACCGACGCGGCCCGTGACGCAGGGGCGGAGGCACAGGGGCGGAGGCACGAGGCGTTCCGTCAGGATGAGGCCGCGGCCCGCAGGACTGCGGCCTCGACGCGGGCGCGGGCGTCCACGTCCCAGGAGCCGGCCAGGTAGAACGCGTCGACGACCTCGCCGCCCAGGGTGGAGATGCGGGCGGAGCGAACGTCGGCGCCGATGTCTTCCAGCGCGCTCGCCACTCGGAAGAGCAGGCCCGGGGTGTCCGTGGCGCGCAGTTCGAGGACCGTGGCGTCAGTGGCGGCCGAGGGGGGCTGCCACACGACGCGCGGGGGCGCGGTGGTGCTGTGGCGGGTGGAGCGTTCGCGGGCGGCGAGGCGTTCGGCCACCGGGAGAGCACCGGTGACGGCGCGGCGCAGGTCCGAGACCACCGCCTCGCGGTCGACGTCACCGCCATAGCGGGGCTGGACGGCGCAGACCATCCTCGCCAGGCCGTCCACGGTGACCGTGTCTGCCGTGACCACGTCCAGACGGTGCAGCGACAGGCAGCCGGCCACGGCGGCGAGCAGACCGCGGCGGTCGGGGGCGATGACGGCGACCGAGTCGGTGTCCAGCAGTACCGATGGGAGGGTTTCGGGAGCGGCGAGCGCGGTGGCGGGTGACGGGGGCGCGGCGACCACACCGGTATCGAGGGCGCGTTCGACGTGACGGACGAGCTCGGCGATGAGCCGCCCCTTCCAGTCCGACCAGGCGGCGGGGCCGGTGGCGGCCGCGTCCGCGCGGGTCAGGGCGTGCAGCAGGCCGAGGGTGGAGGCGTCGCCGACGGTCGCGGCGACGGTGGCGATGGTCTGGGGGTCGGACAGGTCGCGGCGAGTGGCGGTGTCGGGCAGGAGGAGGTGCAGGCGCACGACCTTCTCGACCTGCGCCACGTCGACCGCGCTAAGGCCCAGGCGGGACGCCACGGCGGCGGCGATCGGGGCACCGACGACGCTGTGGTCGCCGGGGAGGCCCTTGCCGATGTCGTGCAGCAGGCCGCAAAGCACGAGCAGGTCGGGGCGGTCGACGTCGCGGGTGAGGCGGGCGGCCTGGCGGGCGGTCTCGACCAGGTGCCGGTCGACGGTGAACAGGTGCACCGGGTTGTGCTGCGGCAGGCTGCGCACCCGAGCCCACTCGGGGAGCCAGTTGACGACCAGGCCGTACCGGTCGCAGGCCTCCCAGACGGAGATCATGGACGGGCCGCTGCCGAGGAGGGTGAGCAGGGCGTCGCGCGCGGGGGCGGGCCAGGGCCGCGGCATCGGGCCGGCGAAACTGCCGAGCCACTCGAGGGTGGCGTGCGCGATCGGCAGGTCGGCGCGGGCGGCGGCCGCGGCCACGCGCAGGGGCAGGACCGGGTCGGGGCGCGGCGTGACGGCGGCGCGGGCGAGCACGACCTCGCCGTGCTGCTCGACGACGTCGCGGGCGAGGGGGCGACGCTCCTCGTGGCCGCGGCTGCTGGGAGCCGACCAGCGCTCCACGGCGCGCCAGGCGTCGTCGCTGGCGTAGGCGATGGTGCGGGCGGCCTCGGCGATACGGCGCAACACCTCGTCGCGGTCGCCGAGGTCGAGCAGTTCGGCGACCTCGTCGCGGTCCTGGGCGAGGAGGCGGTCGACGCGGCGGCCGCGCACGGCGTGCAGGGCGTCGCGGACGTCGAGCAGGGTGCGGTGGGCGCCGCGGACGGCGGGGCGAGGGCCGTCGGCGACGCCGGCGAAGCCGATGCCCCGCAGGACGCCGAAGTCGCGCAAGCCGCCGCGGGACTCCTTGACGTCGCCCTCAAGGAGGAATGCCAGCTCGCCGTGGGCCTTCCAGCGGTCCTGGGTGAGGGTGCGCAGCGCGGGCAGCAGGTGGCGGGCCTCGCGTTGCCACTGGGCGACGGCGTCGGCGTGCAGGCGTGTCAGGAGCTCGCCGTTGCCGGCGACCAGGCGGGCGTCAAGCAGGCCGAGAGCCACCTTGAGGTCCTGGCGGGCCAGTTCGAGCGCCTGCCGGGGGCTGCGGGTGGAGTGGTCGAGGGCGAACTTCGCGTCCCAGATCTGATACCAGATGCGGCTGCCGAGCTGGTCCGCGGCGGCCTCCGCGCCCGGGCCGCCGTCGTGCAGCAGGACCAGGTCGAGGTCGCTGCGAGGGGCGCATTCGCGGCGTCCGAGCCCGCCTACGGCGATGAGCGCGGCACCCGAGGTACCGCCGCCGGCTTCTGCGAAAACCTTCGAGAGCCACTCGTCGATCGCGACCGAGCGCTCGGCTCGTGCGTCGGCGCCCGCCCTGGTGGACAGGACCGGAGCGGGCGCCGACGGCTGTGTCATGTGATTGAGGATTCTGATCAGCGGCTTAGAGGGCGTCGAGCCCGCGCTCGCCGGTGCGGACCCGGACGACCTCGTCGACCGACGTGACCCAGACCTTGCCGTCACCGATCTTCCCGGTGCGGGCGGCGGTGACGATGGCGTCCACGACCTTCTCGAAGTCGAGCTCGTCGGTGACGATCTCGACCCGGATCTTGGGGACGAACTCCACCGTGTACTCCGCACCGCGGTAGACCTCGGTGTGGCCCTTCTGACGGCCGTATCCCTGTACCTCGCTCACGGTGAGGCCGGCCACGCCGAGCGCGTGGAGCGCCTCCTTCACCGCGTCGAGCTGATACGGCTTGATGACCGCGGTCACCAGCTTCATGCCCATTCCCTCCGACATTCCTCGACGCTATCCGGCTACTGTTTCCGACGCCGGGGCTTCCGCCACCGGTGCGGGGGTCCTGCTCGTTCCGACGCCCGCCAGAGCGAACGCGCCGCCGGCGCTCCCGGTGCCCGGGGTCAAGTCGTAGGCGCTCTCCGCGTGCTCCGCGATGTCGATGCCCTCGACCTCGGCCTCGCTGCTGACCCGGAAGCCGATCGTCTTCTCGATGATGAAGGCTAGAGCGAACGCGATCACGAACGAGTAGACCGTGACGATAGCGCTCGCGCCGAACTGCGCGCCGAGCTGGCCCACGCCGCCGCCCATGAACAGACCGTTCTTGGCGCCCAGGCCGTCGCTGATGGCCGAGTTGAGCTTGTCGTTGGCGAAGAAGCCCAGCCACAGGGAGCCGATCCACCCGCCGACGAAGTGGACGCCGACCACGTCGAGCGAGTCGTCGAAGCCGAAGCGGTACTTCAGGCTGACCGCCAGGGCGCAGACGATGCCGGCGACGAGGCCGAGCAGCACGGCCGCCCAGGAGTCGATGAAGCCACAGGCAGGGGTGATCGCGACCAGGCCGGCGACCGCGCCGGAGGAGGCGCCGACGAGGGTCGGCTTGCGGTCGCGGATCCACTCGACGATGATCCAGCCGAGGACCGCGGCGGCCGTGGCGACCTGGGTGTTCACGAAGGCCAGGCCGGTGACGCCGTCGACGGTGAGCTCCGAACCGGCGTTGAACCCGAACCAGCCGAACCACAGCAGCCCGGCGCCGAGGGCGACGAACGGCACGTTGTGCGGCTTCATGCTCTCCCGTGGCCAGCCGATGCGCTTGCCGAGGACCAGGACGACGCCGAGCGCGGCGGCGCCGGCGTTGATGTGGACCGCCGTACCACCGGCGAAGTCGAGCGGGTGCAGGTGCTGGGCGATCCAGCCGCCGCCCCACACGTTGTGGGCGACCGGGAAGTAGACGAGGGTGGCCCAGGCGAACGCGAACACCAGCCAGCCGCCGAACTTCGTCCTGTCGGAGATCGCGCCGCTGATCAGCGCGACGGTGATCACGGCGAACGTCATCTGGAAGACCATGAAGACGTACGTCGGGATGCCGATGCCGCTCGGCTTGTCGCTGGTCGCGAGCCAGAGCTGGTCGATGTACGTCTTGCTGCCGAAGTACTGGCCGAGGTCACCGAACAGGCCACCGGCGGTGTCGGTGCCGAACGACGCGCTGAAGCCGTAGAACAACCACAGGACACTGACGAGCCCGATCGTCGAGAAGCTCATCATCATCATGTTGAGGACGCCTTTGGAGCGGTTCAGGCCACCGTAGAACAGTGCCAGAGCCGGCGTCATGAGCAGCACGAGAGCGGTCGATACGAGTAGCCACGCGGTGTGGCCGGTATCGATGGTCGCTTCAGGCACGCGGGCCTCCTAGTAGTCGAGATCCTCCCTCCCGACCTTCGAGGCAGCGTTGCCCTCCAGCCGGTTGCGCGAGAGCTTTCAGGGCTCACGTTTCACGCACCGGCGCTGCGCGGTTTCTACCGCGTCACGTCATGTTTCCAGCATGTGAAGAAACGCTCACACACTGAGAAACGCCTATCGTAGCGCATATTCGAGCGTGTACCGCTCGTAGTCGATCAGCCGCAGGTCACGTACCGGACGACGGAGATGTCCCTTGTGCACGATACGCACGAAGGCGGGGTCTCCGGCGGCCGCCATCCGTCGAATTCCCTCGATGTGATCGACGATGCGCTTACGAATCACGCGCACCAGGCGATGCCGGTCGCGCGGGGTCAGGCCATAAGCGTCGGCGAACATGCGCAGCCGGCGGGGCCGATTCGGGCGCTTCCAGCCCAGCGTGTACGAGTCGCGGTCAGAGAACAGCGGGACCCAGGTCCACGCCGCATATGCCACGTCGTAGATCCGCGCGCCAGGCGAGGAGAGGTCGAAGTCGATCAGGGACAGGGTGCCGTCGGGGCGCCAGATGACGTTGTGCGGCGCGGCGTCGTGGTGGCAGATGACCTCGGTGTCCGGCGGCGGCGGACCGAACGAGCGCCACACGGCGTTGGGCGACGGCCGGAAGCCCGCCTGGGCGTCGTGGAACATCCGCAGCATGGTCGCGACGGTGACCATCGCCTCGTCTGTCACCCAGTGTGGCGCCAGCGGATACTCTCCGCACTCACCTTCGAGATATTGCAGTACCTCGCGGCCGCGCTCGTCGATACCGTACGCGCGCGGCGCGCCGGTGAACCCGACGTACTCGAGGTGACGCAGCAGCGCGTGCACCGCGGGCGTCCACGGGCCCGCATTGCGGCGCACCGTGTCGCCCGAGCGCACCACGACGGAGGTGTTCCCGCCGTGGAGCGGGATCTCCTGCTGCGTCACGTGATCGTCCTTCGTTGGCTGACCGGGGAACCTGGCTGTACTACTGCTTCCCGACCGCGAGTGAGCGCGGTCGAGCGTTACCGTCCCAAAGTACCGTCCGAGGTTACGCGTCCGCGCCAACCAGGGCGTCGACGAACTGTCGGGCATCGAACGGAGCGAGATCGTCAGGGCCCTCACCGAGGCCGACGAGCTTCACCGGAATGCCGAGTTTGCGCTGAACCGCGATGACGATCCCGCCCTTGGCGGTTCCGTCGAGCTTGGTCAGCACCACGCCGGTGACGTCGACCACCTCGGTGAACACACGCGCCTGCTCCAGCCCGTTCTGGCCGGTCGTAGCGTCCAGGATGAGCAGCGTCTCGTCGACCGGCCCGTGCTTCTCGACGACCCGCTTGACCTTGCCCAGCTCGTCCATCAGGCCGACCTTGTTCTGCAGCCGGCCGGCCGTGTCGATCACAACCGTGTCCACACCCGCGTCAATACCCCGTTTCACCGCGTCGAACGCCACTGACGCCGGATCGGCCCCCTCCGGGCCGCGCACGACGTCGGCGCCGACCCGCCCGGCCCACGTGGTCAGCTGCTCGGCCGCGGCCGCGCGGAAGGTGTCGGCGGCGCCGAGCACGACGGTGTGCCCGTCCGCGACCAGCACGCGGGCGATCTTGCCGCAGGTGGTGGTCTTGCCCGCGCCGTTGACCCCAACGACGAGCAGCACCGCCGGGCGCCCGTCGCGCGGCGTCGCGGCGAGGGAGCGGTCCAGGTCCGGCTCGAGCGCGGCGACGAGCTCGGCGGCAAGCATGCCGCGCAGCTCGGCCGCGGAGGCGGTGCCGTGGACCCGGGCACGCTCGCGCAGCTTGGCGACGAGCTCGGTGGTCGCCTGCACGCCGACGTCGGCGCCGATCAGCGTCGCCTCGATCTCGTCCCAGGTGTCGTCGTCGAGCTTGTCGCTCGACAGCAGGGCGAGCAGGCCTTTGCCGAACATGTTCTGCGAGCGCGACAGGCGCGCGCGGAGGCGCACGAGCCGGCCGGCGGTCGGCAGCGGGATCTCGATCGCCGGCGCCGGGGCGGGCGCCTCGACCACCGGCGGTGCCGGGGCCTCCGCGACCGGTTTCTCCTCGACCGGCGCGGGGGCCTTGGCGGGCTTCTCAACGACCGGAGGGGGTGCCTCCTTGGTCGGGATCCGCTTCGTGGGCGCCCGCTCCGGGGGAGCCGGCGGCAGTGTCGGGGGCTTACGGAAACGCGGCGCAACGAGCGCCAGGGTGGCCCCGATCACCACGACGAGCAGCACCAGGCCGAAGACGATGTACGACTCCATGACTGGAATCCTCCCAGATGCTGCGCCGAGTGACCTGCGGTGGCGCCCAGACCGGCCAGGCAGCATCATCGGGATGCACCGCGTCACACCCGCCGCCGCACTCGTGGGAGGTCGCGTCACCATGTCCGACACCGAACTCGACGCCGACCGGGGCCCGCTCGTCCTCGGCCCGATCCTGCGGCGAGTGGAGGGCGACCGGGCGACCGTGTGGGTGGAGACCGCTGGGCCGGCAACGGTCGAGGTCAACGCCGCGCCCGCGGGCGGGGCGGCCCGGACGTTCGCCGTGCACGGCCACCACTACGCGCTCATCGTGGTCTGCGGGCTGCCCGAGGGCGCGGTCACGCCGTACCGCGTCAAGATCGACGGCGTCGGGGTCTGGCCGCGGCCGGACGACCCGTACCCGCCTCCCGTCATCCGTACCCGTCGCGCGGGGGCGCCGGTGCGGCTCGTGTTCGGCTCCTGCCGCGAGGCGAGCCCGCTGAGCGTGACGCGGTACCCCCCGGACGCGCTGGACGCATATGCCAGGCGGCTGATCGCCTCCATCCGCTCGGATGCGCCGACGGAGTGGCCGGACCTCCTGATGCTGCTCGGCGACCAGGTGTACGCCGACGAGACGCCCGAGAAGATCCAGCGCTGGCTGCGCGGGCGGCGGGGCCTGCGCCGCGCGGACGCGCCGATGACTCAGGTGGTCGACTTCCACGAGTACACGAAGCTGTACCTCGACTCGTGGAGCGACCCGGAGATCCGCTGGCTGTTCTCCACCGTGCCCAGCGTGATGATCTTCGACGACCACGAGATCATCGACGACTGGAACACCTCGCAGCGCTGGCGCGAGCGGATGGCCCAGCTCAGCTGGTGGGATCAGCGCATCCAGGCCGGCCTGGCGTCGTACTGGGTGTACCAGCACATGGGCAACCTGGCTCCGGGCGCGCTGGCGGAGTGCCCGATCTACGCCGCCGTCACCTCGGCCGGCGACGCCACCGACATGCTCGACGAATTCGGCTCCCGCGCCGATCGCGACCCCGTGTCGTACCGCTGGAGCTACACCGTCGACATCGACCGCACCCGCCTCGTGATGCTCGACAACCGCGCCGCCCGCGAGCTGGAGGAGGGCAAGCGGGCGATGCTGCCGGACAGCGAGTGGGCATGGTTCGCCAAGCAGCTGGCGGGCGACTACGACCACCTGCTGATCGGGTCGTCGCTGCCGTGGCTCCTGCCGCCGGCCATCCACCACCTGGAGGCCGCGACCGAGCGCCTGGCGGGGTCCCAGCGGGCCCGGGTGGGCCGCTTCGGCGAGAAACTGCGCCAGGCCGTCGACCTGGAGCACTGGGCCGCGTTCGGCCGCTCGTTCGACGCGCTGAGCGCGCTGCTGGCCCAGATCGGCACCGGTCACGGCGGCGTCTCCCCCGCCCCGGCGTCGATCAGCGTGCTCTCGGGTGACGTTCACCACTCATACGCCGCCCGGGCCGACCTCGGCCCCGAGGTCGTCAGCGCGGTCCACCAACTGACCTGCTCCCCGGTCCACAACGACATGCCGAAGCTCATCCGCCCCGCGATGAAGTTCGGCTGGAACCCGCCGGCGGCGCGGATGATGCGGTCCCTGGCGCGGATGCTGGGCCTGCGCAAGCCGGTCGTCCGGTGGCGGAAGACCGCGGGTCCCCACTTCGGCAACGTGATCGGCCTGCTGCTCCTGGACGGCCGGACGGCGCACGTGGCGATCGAGGGCACCCGGCCGGACAAGACGCTGGGTGAGGTGGCGGCGCTGAAGCTGAGCTGATGCGCGGACGCGACGGCTGGACACACCCACGGACGCGCTCAGGTCAGAACGCCACGTGCGGGGCCCAGCGCGGGCGCGGAAGCACGCGTCAGCGACCCGGCGACCGGCCGGCCGGACTCGCGGGCGCGGAAGCACGGCGCGGAAGCGCCGCACGGGCGCGTGATGCTCAGGCCGGGGCGACGTGCGGGTGGGTCACGGGAGCTTCGTTGAGGTCCGTCCAGGTCCACAGGGTCGCCACCCGAGCACGGCCGGTGAGATACGCCACAGCCGGGTCCCTGATGGGGGCGAACCACATGCGACCGAGCCGGTCCACCGCCTCAGGGAGCGGCACCCACGAGCCCGAGCCGTCGTGCGGGCCGACGCCGGTCACCTCGAAGCCCAGCATTTCGTACTCGACGCCGGCCGCCGGGTAGCGGGCGACCCAGAGGAGACGCTCCGGGAGGACCGATGTGAAGCCTGTCTCCTGGGTCACTTTCGTCAGCAGGGGCTCGCCCGGCTCCACCGAGCCGCCGGGCAGTGCCCAGTCCGGCGGGTCGCTGATCAGGAGGATGTCCTTGCCGCGGCGCAGCACGGCGCCGACCGCGAGATGGTGACCGGTCACGCCTCACCTTAGGCCGCCCGCGCGGTCGAAGCCTCGAACCGCACCGTCCGGCTCAGGGTGCGGCTGACCCGACCCCGCCGCGGCCCGAATGCGCGGGCGCCGCCCAAACACACGGACAAGGGCACGGACACACGGACGCCGACGCGAGCCGCAACGCGCGGAAGCGGGCACGCCGCGAAGCGGGCACGCCGCGAGACGCGGCGCAACGACGGACGACAAACGCGGATTCAAGCACGCGGACGCGAGCATGCGGGCGACGAGCGCGCGGAGGCGAGCACGCGCGGACGGTGAAGCGCGCGGACGCGAGGACGCGCAGGAGCCGAGAGAGCGGGCGGTGGTCGCCGGGCAGTGGGCCAGGCCACGGTGGGTGGCACGACTCCGGCATACGATCGCTGGCATGAGCTTTTATGACATTGAGATCGCCGACCTGCAGGGCAAGCCGCTCGACCTGGGGCAGTTCCGCGGGCAGCCCGTCCTCGTGGTCAACGTGGCCTCGCGGTGTGGGCTCACGCCGCAGTACACCGACCTGGAGGCGCTGCACAAGGAGTACTCGGAGCGGGGCTTCTCCGTCCTCGGGGTGCCGTGCAACCAGTTCGCGGGGCAGGAGCCGGGCACCTCTGAGGAGATCGCCGAGTTTTGCAGCACCACCTATGGCGTCACGTTCCCGCTGACGGAGAAGGTCGAGGTCAACGGGGAGGGGCGGCACCCGCTGTACGAGCTGCTCACGGCCGCCACGGATGCTGAGGGGCACACCGGGGACATCCGGTGGAACTTCGAGAAGTTCCTCGTGGCCGCCGACGGGACCGTCGCGGCGCGGTTCGGGCCGCGGACGGAGCCCAAGTCGGACGAGGTGGTCCAGGCGATCGAGGCCAGCCTCTAGGCAGGCCTCGAGCCAGGCAGATCCAGCCTCTCAAACCCAGGCTGTGGCTGAGGTAACAGAGGCAGAGTAAATATCGGACGACCGGCGGTGACCGGGCACAGAGGGTGCCCGGTTACAGGCCGAAGGCCCGGCGCGGGTAGGAGAGATCGTCGCCGGGCGTGTAGCGATACGCGGAGAGGCCGGCCGCGCGGGCGCCGCGGATCATGCGGTCCGTGTCGTCCACGAGCATGCAACGCGCGGGCGGGGTGTCAATGAGAGTGCACGCGGCGAGGAAGTACTCCTTGGCCGGCTTGTGCACGCCGATCTCGGCGGAGTTGGCGACGGCGTCGAACTCGTCGATCAGGTCGAAGGACTTCAGCACGTCGCGGAACTCGACGGTGGAGTTGGTGGCGATGCAGACCAGGTGGCCGGCGGCGCGGACGTCGCGGACGAACCGCAGTACCTCCGCGGAGACGACGCCCGGGTAGACGACCCACTCCTCCATCAGCTCGGCGGCGCGCTGCGGGCCGCCCACCCGCTCGGCCAGTGCGGCCGCGACCGTGGCAAGCCACTCAGAGCGCGTGATGCGGCCCGTGATGGCCGGCAGGAGGCGGTCCCACTCCAGGGCGACGTCGAGGACCGTGCCGGGCTCCAGGCCGTACCGCTGCTCGATCTTGGCATTGATCGACGGGTCGAACGTGCGCAGGACCCCGTCGAAATCGATGAGCAGGGCCGTGGGCGCTTGAGTCACGCTGCCTCTTCCGTTCGTAGGCGCTGGGAGATGACCTCCGTGACGCCGGAGCGCATGGTGACGCCGTAGAGCGCGTCGGCGACTTCCATCGTGCGCTTCTGGTGGGTGATGATGATCAGCTGGCTGCGTTCGCGGAGCTGCTCGAACAGTGTGATGAGGCGGCCCAGGTTGACGTCGTCCAGGGCGGCCTCGACCTCGTCCATGATGTAGAAGGGGCTGGGACGGGCGCGGAAGATCGCGCAGAGCAGCGCGACGGCGGTGAGGGAGCGCTCGCCGCCGGACAGCAGCGAGAGGCGCTTGATCTTCTTGCCCGGCGGACGGGCCTCGACCTCGATGCCGGTGGTGAGCATGTCCTCGGGGTCGGTGAGCACGAGGCGGCCTTCGCCGCCCGGAAAGAGCACGGAGAAGACCTGCTCGAACTCGCGGGCGGTGTCGTGGTATGCGCTGGTGAAGACCTCGAGGATGCGGTCGTCGACGTCCTTGACGACGGTGAGCAGGTCGCGCCGGGTCGCCTTGAGGTCCTCGAGCTGGTCGGAGAGGAACTTGTAGCGCTCCTCCATCGCCGCGAACTCCTCCAGGGCGAGGGGGTTGACCTTGCCGAGGAGGTTGAGCTCGCGCTCGGCCTTGGCGGCGCGCTTCTCCTGGGTGGCCCGGTCGAACGGCACCGGCTCGGGCGCGGGACGGCCGTCGGCCTCCGCGGCGGCGATCTCCGGCGCGGTCGGCGGCACGGGCAGGTGCGGGCCGTACTCCGCGACGAGCGTGTCGGCGTCGAGGCCGAACTCCTCGGCGGAGCGGGCCTCGAGCTGCTCGATGCGCATCCGCTGCTCGGCGCGGGCGACCTCGTCGCGGTGCACGGCGCTGGTGAGCCGCTCGAGCTCGGCGGTGAGGTGCTTGGCGCGCCCGCGCACGCCGGTGAGGGTGGTCTCGCGCTCGGCGCGCATGGCGGCGAGGGTGTCGCGGGTCTCCTGTGCCTCGGCGATGGAGTCGCCCAGGCGCTCCAGGGCGAACGCGGCGCCGCTGACGACGGCCTCCGCGACGCGGGCGCCGCGGGCGCGGGTGGCCTTACGGGCGGCGGCCCGCTCCCGGGCGGCGCGCTCGGCCGTGGCTTGGCGCAGCAGCGCGTCCGCGCGGCCGGCGAGCGCACCAACGCGCTCCTCCGCGGTGCGTACCGCGAGCCGGACCTCCATCTCCTGCTGCCGGGCGATCGGCACCTCGTCGGCCAGATCGTCGCGCTCCAGGGTCGAGGGGTCCTCGTCGATCGGAGTCTCCTCGGCGAGGGCGAGGCGCTCCTCCAGCTCGGTGAGGCTGGCCAGGCCGGACTCGCGGGCCGCCTCGGCCTTGGCCTTCGCCGCGGCGTGCCGCTCCACCTCGGCGCGGGCGGACTTGGCGGCGGCACCGAGCTCCGCGAGGCGCCGCGCGGCCGCGTTGCGCGCGCTGTCGGCCTCCTTCTTGGCCGCGGCGGTCTCGGCGACGACCTGCTTGGCGCCGGCGGCCGAGTTGCGGGCCAGGGCCAGCAGCTCCCGGGCCTCGGCGACGCGGCGCTCGGCGTCGACCTTCTGCTGACGGGCCTCCTCGACGGCGGCCTGGACCTCGATGAAGCTGTGCTGCTTGCCTGAGCCGCCGGCGGCCGCGTAGGCGCCGATGACGTCGCCGTCGGGCGTGACGGCGCGCAGCGCGGGCGCGTAGGAGACGATGCGCCGCGCGGTGGCGAGGTCGGGGGCGAACACGACGTCGCCGAGGGCGCGCTCCAGGGCCGGATGCAGCTCCTCGGGGAATCGGACGAGGTCCATGGCCCACGCGGCGCCCGGGGGCAGCGGCACCCGCTCGACCGGGGCGGCGTCGAGCATCGGCGCGGACGCGATGAGCAGCGCGGCGCGGCCGGCGTCATCCTGCTTGAGCATCTCGACGGCGGCGACCGCGCCGTCCACGCCGGCGACCGCGACGGCGTCAGCGAGGGCGCCGAGCGCGGCGGCCAGGGCGGCCTCGTGCCCGGCCTCGACCGACAGCAGGGCCGCGACGCTGCCGAGCAGGCCTGGGACGCGCTCCGCCCGGGCCAGCAGGGTGCCGGCGCCGTCCTTGCGACGCAGGCCCATCGCGAGCGCCTCCTCGCGGGCCTTCCACTGCGCGGCGTCCTTCTCAGCGGCGCGCTCGGCGTCGTTGTGCTGCCGGACTTCGTTGTTGATCTCGTCGAGCTCACGCGTCGCCTCTTGGTGGCGCATCTCGAGGTCGGCATTGGCGTTGTCCGCGACGGACGCGCTGGCGCTCGCCTCGTCGTAGAGGCCCTGCGCGGCGTCCGCGCGTGCCTCGGCCTCGGCCAGTTGTACCGCGAGACGCTCGATCTCGTCTGCGGCGGCGGTCGTGCGGGAGCGTGCCGACTCGACCTGTCCGGCGAGCTTGGCGAGGCCCTCGCGGCGGTCGGCGATGGCCTTGTGCGCGGCGACAATGGCCTTCTCGGCGAAGGCAAGGCGGCGCTCCAGGTCCTGGCGGCGCTCGACGGCCTCGGCGAGGCGCTCCTGGCTGGCCTCCAGCGCGGCCCGCAGCTCCTCCTCCTGCTCGCGGACCTTCTCGGCCTCGACGGTGAGCTGGTCGGGGTCGCGGCCGGGCCGCTCCTCGACGGGTGCGGCGGAGAGGTTGCGGTGCCGCTCGGCGGCTAGTTGGTGCAGCGAGCGGTACCGCTCCTGCAGGGTCGACAGCTGATACCACGTGTCCTGCGCCTCGGCGAGAACGGGCGCGTCGGCGGCGTGCTCGGCCTCGAGTGCGGCGAGCCGCTCGTTGATCGACTCGACCTCGGCCTCGACCTCCTCGCGTCGGGCGCGCAGCGCGGTCTCGTCGGCGATCTCCCGGTTGAGCGTCTCGCGCAGCGTGGCGAGGTCGTCGGCGAGCAGGCGCAGCCGGGCGTCGCGCAGGTCGGCCTGGATGCCGGCGGCGCGGCGGGCGACCTCGGCCTGGCGCCCGAGCGGCTTGAGCTGACGGCGCAACTCGGTGGTGAGGTCGCCGAGGCGGTTGAGGTTGGCCTGCATCGCCTCGAGCTTGCGGACGGCCTTCTCTTTACGCTTGCGGTGCTTCAGCACCCCGGCGGCCTCCTCGACGAAGGCGCGGCGGTCCTCGGGCCGGGCGTGCAGGACACCGTCGAGGCGGTTCTGGCCGACGATCACGTGCATCTCGCGGCCGATGCCGGAGTCGGAGAGCAGTTCCTGGATGTCGAGCAGGCGGCACTGGTTGCCGTTGATCTCATACTCGCTCTCGCCCGAGCGGAACATCCGGCGAGTGATCGACACCTCGGTGTAGTCGATCGGCAACGCACCGTCGGTGTTGTCGATCGTGAGGGTGACCTCGGCGCGTCCCAGCGGGGCCCGGCTGGCGGTGCCGGCGAAGATGACGTCCTCCATCTTGCCGCCGCGCAGCGCCTTGGCCCCCTGCTCACCCAGCACCCAGGCAATCGCGTCGACCACGTTGGACTTGCCCGAGCCGTTGGGCCCGACGACGCAGGTGATGCCCGGTTCGAGCTTCAGCGTGGTGGCGGACGCGAAGGACTTGAAGCCCTTGACCGTCAGGCTCTTGAGGTGCACGGATCTCCACGGTGGTCGAGGTGTCTTACCGGGCAGACTACCGCCGGGACACTACCCGCCCCCGCAGCACCGCACACCATAATGCGCGTGTCGTGGACGCCGCGCCCACCCGCAACCAAACGGACAACCGGGTCGTTACATGACTGCGCGCCGAGACCCATCGGATGTCGGCGCGCGGGTTTACTGTGTAGTTCTGCGCAGGTTGCGGTGTCCTGAGGTGTTCAGGCCATCGCCGGCTCGACGAGCCGGACCAGCTGGTCCGCCTCTGACGCCGCTGCAGCGAGCCGGTCGTTCTCGGCACGCAGCCGCACGACCTCGAACTCAAGCGCCCGAACCTTGGCGCGCAGTTGGGTGACCTCGTCGACAAGACGCCGATCGGGCGCGCTGCCTACGTGGCCGAAGAGGGCCTTAGCCATATCGTCTCCTTGTTAAGCGCAGCCGGTCGACTCCGGCAAACGCGCGCCCAGCACCCAGCGACCGAAGCACAAGGGCATAAATGGGCGCGACTGGCGACCCCTCTATGTTCCTTCCGGGGCGCGACTTAGTCAAGCCAACCGGCACGCCAAAGGTCCTGGCCAGGGTGTTCTCACTCACCCGGGTGCGTGATCCGCACCGCCCGCGCCGATCGTGGCAGTGTGCCACCAGTTGCCCCGCAGCGCCACTGCAAAGTAGCGTCTCGTCCGAGAAATTCTGGGACCCACCACGACCGGGAGAGCGCGATGACGGCACCGCGACCCGGCCTCGTGACCAAGCTCGGCCCCACAGGCATCGCCGCGATCGCCACCGGCGTTCTGGTCGTGTTCGGCCTCGGCGCGATGATCATTCCGGCGCTCAGCAACGGCGGCGACACCTCCAGCACCGAGCAGGCCGCGCCCCAGGCGAGCGCGTCCGGGCCCGCCACGTCCAGCGCCCCAGTCCCGTCCAGCGCGCCCGCCATGGCGAGCAGCGCGCCGCCCGCGAGCACCACCCCGGCCGCGACCCGAACCACGCTTGTGTCGGCGAACTTCAACACCGACTACGAGGACCGCGCCATCCAGTTGATCAACAACGAGCGGCGCAAGCGGAAATGCGACCCGCTGCGGGTCGACGGCAGGCTGCGTACGGCCGCACGGGGGCACGCCGCCGACATGGCCGCCCAAGACTTCACCGGCGGCAGCGGCAGCGACGGCAGCGACCCGGCCAGACGCGTCCGGGCGGCCGGATACACCGCCTTCGCCGACGAATTGACCGCCAAGGGTGGCGACCCCGGCGACACCGTCAAGCGCTGGCTGCGCGGCGACAACGCGCACGCCCTGCTGGTCGACTGCGACATCACATCGATCGGCGTCGGGGTCGCGATGCGCGGCCGCACGCCCTACTGGACCGTGGACATCGGCCGTGCTTGAGGGGGCCCAGCATCGTTAGTCCGGTCGTGGACCGGGTTCCGACGCTCCTGCCACTGCGGGCGCATCCGCTGGCCCGGCCACACGCATGGGAGATCATCGCGGGACACGGTCCGGCGTTCACCGTCGTCGTCGACGTCGCGCGGGGGCCCGGCAGCGGCCGGGATCCGCTGTGGACGGCCGCCATCGGCCGCCTGGAGGCGGCCGGCGTGCGGCTGCTCGGCTACGTCAACGTCGACTACGGCACCCGCCCGGTCGCGGACATCCGTGCGGACGTGTACCGATGGGCCGGCTACCCGGTGCGCGGCGTGTTTCTCGACCGGACGCCGGTCAGCCCGTACGCGATCGGCCCCGTCGCCGTGATCGCGCAGGCGGCCACCCGTGCTGGGCTGCCGGAGGTGCTGCTCAACCCCGGGGAGCCGCCCGACAACGCGTACCGCGACCTCGGCCTGCCTGTATGCGTGTTCGACGGCAGCTGGCGGGAGTACCTGCGCTGGTCCGGCGAGGGGGCGCGGCCCGGCGACGGGCACCTGGTGCACGCCGTCCCGCCGTGGGAGCTCGACGAGGCGGCCCGGCTGCAGGTCAGCCGCGGGGCCGGCTTCGGGCTCGTCACCGACCTGGGCGCCCCCGACCCGTATACCGACCTGCCCGCCTGGTGCGGCCTCGTGCCCGGCCTGGCCGAGCTGGGCACGGGGCTGGGCAAGCCGACCCAGGCGCCCCGCCGGCCACGCTCCTACTGGCAGCTCAGCGTGGTGCGAGACGAGGCCGCGGCTGGCAGCGCGGGCATGAGTACGAGGACCGGTTCATGAACGCCTCCCGGCGCATCGGGCTGCCGCAGCGGTTGCAGGGCAGGCCCTCGCGGCCGTAGGCGTTCAGCGCACGGTCGAAGTAGCCGCTCTCGCCATTGACGTTGACGTAGAGCGCGTCGAAGCTGGTGCCGCCCTGGGCGATCGCCTCGTTGAGGACGTCGCGCACGTGCCCGAGCAGGCGGCGTACCACCGGGCGGGAAAGCTGCGACGTGTCTCTCGCGCCGTGCAGCCGCGCCCGCCACAGCGCCTCGTCGGCGTAGATGTTGCCGACGCCGGAGATCAACGTCTGGTCCAGCAGCGCCCGCTTGACCTCGGTGCGGCGGCCACGCATCCGCTCAATGAACGCGTCGTCGATGAACAGCGGATCGACCGGGTCCAGCGCGATGTGGGCGAGTTCGGCGGGTAGCACCGCGCCACCCTCGGACACGCTGAGGCCGCCGAACGTACGCTGGTCGACGAAGCGCAGCTCCGGCCCGTCGTCGTCGAAGGTGAAGCGCACCCGCAGATGGGTCTCCGCCGCGGCGTCGGCCGGCTGCATGAGCAGCTGTCCGGACATGCCGAGGTGGCCCACGAGCGCGTCCTCGTCGTCCAAGGGCAGCCACAGGTACTTCCCGCGGCGCATGACGGCGCCCACGCGGCGGCCCGCGAGGATGCCGGAGAAGTGCTCGGCGCCAGGCAGATGGCGGCGAATCGCGCGCGGATGCAGCACCTCGACCGTGGCGATGCGCCGACCGGACACCCACTTGTCGAGGCCGCGGCGGACGGTCTCGACCTCGGGCAGCTCAGGCATGGAAGTCCTTCTAGATCGCGTAGTGCCAGACGGTGATGAGATACGAGCCGTACCACAGCCCGAACGCGCCGAAGGCCGCCACGACCAGCGCCGCCGTGCGCGGGCGCGCGCGAGCGAGCGCGACCGCGGGCGGCACCAGGATGAGCAGCGAGGGCACGAGCAGCCGCGGCTTGGAGTGGTAATACCCGGCCTGGCCCAGGACCAGGACGAGCACGCCGATGCCGTAGACGGCCAGCGGCAGCCACACGCGCCCGCGCAGGGCCGCGGCGGCGAGGATGACGGTGCCGATGAGCATCCACGCGACGCTGACGTGGATCCAGCCGTCGCCCCCGCGCAGGGCATCGCGGACGAACTCCAGGCTGGAGGAGCCGTAGTCGAACGTGGTGCCCCAGCCGGCGGTCTGGATGTTGAACCACGCGCGGAGCTCGCCGACGTGCAGCCCGACCCAGAGCAGGTAGGCCGGCGCGCCGGCAAGCGCGATGGCCGCGCCGACCAGGGGTTTCCAGACCGGTGTCGTACCGCCGGTGCCCGCCCCCGCGCGCCCCCGCCCGCCCCCGTCCGGGTCCGGATCGACCTCGGGGCGCTCGTTCGCGCCCGCGCGGGCGCGGTACACGGCGATCCCGGCCGCGACCGTCAGCGCGATCGCCGCTGCCGCGCCCGTGGGGCGGGTCAGGCCGGCTCCCAGCCCGAGTAGGCCGGCGGCCAGCCATTCGCCACGGTGCGCCAGCAGCAGCATGCCGGCGACCAGGGCGATGAACAGCGACTCCGAATAGGCCATGGACAGCGCCATCGACATCGGCTGCACGCAGAACAACGCGGTGAACACCAGGCCCACCCGCTCGTCGTACAGGCGGGTGAGCAGGGCGCACAGCAGCACCGCGGCCGCGCCTCCGGCCAGCCACGACACGGTGATCGCGGCGGTGCCGTAGTCAAGCCGGGTGACGAAGTGCACGAGGCGGACCAGCATCGGGTAGCCGGGGAAGAAGGCCAGGCCGTTGCCGGTCAGACGGCCGTCGGCGTCGAAGCTGTACCCGGCCGGGTACCCCTCCTCGGCCACGCGCAGGAAGTGCCCGCCGTCCCAGGCGAGCAGCCGGTCGCGGATCTTGCCGTCAGGCGACATCCACCACAGGAACGCCAGCTGCAGCAGGCGGCTCAGGGTGTACAACCCCAGGGGGAAGGCGATCAGGAAGGATCGCCCACGCTGCGTGGTCTCACTGACCGGCGTCATCGTCGTCATCGGCGGGCGGTTCCTCGGCAGGTCGGGTCCGGGTGTGGATGGCGGAGCCGGAGGTCGCGGGCCCGGGGCGGGCGGGCTCCGCGGGGGTGGCGGACGACTCCGGCTGAACGCCGGACAGCTCCCGCCAGGCGGCCTCGGCAGCGCGCTGCTCGGCCTCCTTCTTGCTGCCACCCTGCGCCCCGCCGTAGCGCTGCTTGGCGACGATCACCCAGGCGGTGAACCGCTTGGCGTGGTCGGGGCCCTCCTCGTCGATGCGGTACTCGGGCACCCCGAGGCCCCGCCCGGCGGTGAGCTCCTGCAGGCTGGTCTTCCAGTCCAGGCCAGCCCCGCGCAGCGCCGCCTCGGCCATCAGCCCGTCGAACAGCTTGTGGATCACCTGCGCGGTGACGTCCAGGCCGTACTGCAGGTAGATCGCGCCGATGAGCGCCTCGAGCGTGTCGGCGAGGATGCTGGCCTTGTCGCGGCCCCCGGTCGCCTCTTCGCCCTTGCCGAGCAGCAGGAACGGGCCGATGCCGTTGGGGCCGAGGCGCCGCGCGACGTCGGCGAGGGCGCGCATGTTGACGACGCTGGCGCGCAGCTTCGCCAGCTGCCCCTCGGCGAGCTTCGGATGGTTCTGGAACAGGGCGGTGGTGATCACCACGCCAAGGACGGCGTCGCCGAGGAACTCCAGCCGCTCGTTGGTGGGCAGGCCGCCGTTCTCGTACGCGTACGAACGGTGGGTCAGGGCCCGCTTGAGCATCTCCGGGTCGAAGTCGACGCCGAAGGCGGTCTCGAGATGGTTCTGATTCTTCACGAGCGCTCTCCCAGTGCGTCACGGATAGTGAGGCCGCCGGCCGAGGAGAGTTCGGTCAGCAGATCGTCGGCGATACCGGCGACCGCCGGGGTGATGCGGTCGCGGTGCAGTCGTGCGGCGAGGGCGATGCCGTCGGCGACCTCGGCCCCGCCGGCCGAGCCGTGGCAGACGACGACGTCGCCGGCCACCCCCAGGAGCACGGCGGCCTCGTGGGGGCGTGTGCCGTACACCTCGGAAATCTTGGATCCACCGCGACTTGCGGTGAACGCCCCCTCGATGCCCTTGAGCAGGATGTTGCCGGTGAAGCCGTCGGTGACGACCACGTCGGCGGGGCCACCACGCGGCACGTCGAAGCCCTCGACGAGCCCGACGTAATGGCCGCCGGCGGGCAGCGGGATGTCGGACAGCGCAATCGACACGGCGCGGCGCAGCCGGTCGCCCTTGCCGGGCTCGCTGCCGATGGACAGCAGCCCAACGCGCGGGCGCGCGATGCCGAGCCCGACGGAGGCGAAGGCGGTGCCGAGCACGGCGTGCTGGACGAGCTCGAGCATGGTCGCGTCGAGGGTCACACCGACGTCGAGGAGGAGCACGGGTCCCCGTTCGGTGGGCAACTGTGCGGCGAGGCCAGGCCGGCGCACGCCGCGCAGCCGGCCCAGCACGTGCGCGGAGGCAGCCACGGCGGCGCCGCTGGAGCCGGCCGAGACCATCGCGTCCGCGCGGCCCGTGTACACCGCCTCGGCGGCCGTGCGGACCGTCGTCTCGCGGCGGATGTTGCGCAGCGGCGAATCGGCCATGCCGATGACCGAGTCGACGGCGATGACGCTGACGCGCTCACGGTCGCCGACCGCGAGCGCACCGACGACCTCGCCGGCCGACTGCTGCGGCCCGACGAGGACGAGGTGGAGGTCTGGATCGGCGCTGCATGCACGCAGAGCGCCGTCAACCACGACGGCGGGAGCCCCGTCCCCGCCGAGGAGGTCGACGGCGATCCGCGCGACGCCGGACGGGAGTCTCCCGCCGTGCGGCGATCGGTCGGATCGCGTCACCCGGATCCGGTGGTCAGACCTCGATGACCTGACGGCCGTTGTACGTGCCGCAGACCGAGCAAGCCGCGTGGGGCAGCTTGGGCGAGCGGCACTGCGGGCACGGCTGAGTGGAGACCGCGACGGCTTTCCACTGGCTCCGGCGCGACCGGGTGTTGCTGCGCGACATCTTCCGCTTGGGAACGGCCACGGGACCTTACTCCTCTGACTTGATCTGGGACAGGGCGGCCCAGCGCGGGTCGATCTGCTCGTGGTTGTGTCCCGCGGGCAGATCGTCGATCGGTACCCCACAGCCGGGGCACAGACCTGGGCAGTCTTCACGGCACACGGGGTTGGCGGCCAGGGAGAGCACCACCGCGTCCCGCAGTGCCGGCTCCAGGTCGATCAGGTCGCCCTGCAGCCGTCCAACCTCGTCCTCGTCCGTCGTCTCGTCCGTGGTGCTGTGCTCGTAGGCATAGAACTCTTGGATCGGGACGTCCAGCGTGTCGCTGATCGGGCGTAGGCAGCGCCCGCACTCGCCGACCAGAGGGCCGGTGACGGTGCCGGAGACGAGAACGCCTTCGGACACCGACTCCATGCGCAGCTGGAGGTCGAGCTCGGCGCCCTGGGGCACGCCGATCAGCTCCAGGCCGAGGTCTTCGGGCGCCGGCACCTTCCGCGAGACCGCATGCAGAGCGCCCGGTCGGCGTGGGAGGTCTCTCGTCTCGAGGACCAGCGGCGACCGGGGATCCAGGTGCGGGTGCTGTTGATGTGGCATCGTTCAGACTCCGGCCAGGCAGGGCCGACGGATTAGGCTACCCGAGCGGCAGATCTTCCGTCGAATCGCCCCCACCATAGCGCGCCCGAAGGCGCGGCTCAGAAGGGCAGTGGCCGGTCGTCCTCGCCGGAGGGGGTGAACGACCCGATCTCGCGCAGGGCGTGCATCTTGTCGCGCCCGCGCTCGATGGACGCCAGGGACCTGGTCAGGAACTGCTCGAAGTTGGCCAGTGCGGTGTCGACGTAGTCGTCGACCTCGTCACGCAGCCGCTGCGTCTCCGCGCGCGCCTCGTTGATCATCCGCGACGCCTCGTGCTCCGCCGACACGACGATCTCGTTGATCGACACGAGGCGGGTGTGCTCGGCCTCCGCCTCGGCGATGATCCGCTCGGCCTCGCGCCGGCCCGCCTCGACGATCTTGTCGCGCTCTTCCAGCAGCGCGGTCGCCCGGCGCAACTCCCCTGGCAGGTCGGCCCGCAGCTGGTCGAGCAGATTGATCATGTCCGCGCGATCGAACACGAAGTTGCTCCGCGACATCGGCGCCGACCGTGCACCCTCGATCAACGCGATGATCTGGTCGATGCTCTCGAGCGGATCCACCTGCGGTCACTCCTGTTCACAAGGTCGAACGACGTAACCATCATGCGGCTCGAAGCACGATGCCGCTCCATCGCCACTCGGGGGTTTCGCAACTACTTTCGCGCAGAGGCGAATCGCTCCCGCAGACGATTCGCCACGAGATCGGGTACATGTGGCGAAACGTCGCCGCCCCACTTGGCGACCTCTTTGATGAGGCTCGAGGAGACGAAGGAGAACTTCGGATTGGTCGGTATGAACAGCGTCTCGATGCCGCCGAGGCCGTAGTTCATCTGGGCCATCTGCAGCTCGTAGTCGAAGTCGCCGGCCACGCGCACACCCTTGACGATCGCGGTGATGTCGTTGGCCTGGCAGAAGTCGACCAGTAGGCCCTGGAAGGCGTCGACCCGGACGTTGGCATACGGCGCGGTCACCGCCGCGAGCATCTCCAGCCGTTCGTCGACGGTGAAGAGCCCCGCCTTGCTTTGATTGATCAGTACCGCAACTACGACCTCATCGAACAACTGCGATGAGCGACCCACGATGTCCAGATGCCCGTTCGTGACCGGATCGAACGAACCGGGACAGACCGCGCGCCTCATTGCACCAGCCCAAGCCTCATGAGCGGGGACCGTACCAAAGCTCCGGTCAAGCGCCGCGTGAGCCGTCCTGATCCCGTCGGGCATACCACAGTGCCGTCTCCCCATAGCGGCGCTCGGCGAGCTGGTGCAGGCCCCCGGGCCAGGCGATCGAGGCGCCTCGACTGGACCGCTCGACCACCACCACGGCGTCGGGCGCCAGCCAGCGCTCGGCGAGTGCCTCCAGCACCGCGCCGACGCGCTCGTCGGTTACGGCGTAGGGCGGGTCGACGAACACCGCGTCGTACGCCTCGTCCGGCTCCCCCGCGACCAGCCGCTCGACCTTGTCGGTCACCAGCCGCACCCGGCCACCCACGCCAAGCGCTGCGATGTTGGCCCGGATGACCCGCCCCGCCTTGGCGTCGGCCTCGGCGAGCAGCACGTGGGCGGCCCCGCGCGAGCACGCCTCGAGCCCGACCGCGCCCGAGCCGGCGTACAGATCGGCGAAGCGGGCCCCCTCGAGGTCGAGCAGGTTGTCCAGGCTGCTGAACAGCGCCTCTCGGACCCGGTCCGAGGTTGGGCGGGTGCCCTGCCCGGCCGGCACAGCCAGCCGCCGGCCGCCGTGCGCCCCGGCCACGATGCGCGTCACGCGCTCCAGGGTATGCGCTGGCCTGATGTGATCTGACTCACGTTCAGCCCTTCTCCAGGTACTCCGCCCGTTCCTCGTCCACCAATCGCGCGATCGTGGCGGCCAGGGCCGGGTGCCGCTCCAGCTCCGGGTCCTCCCCGATGAGCTGCGCCGCCTCCGCGCGGGCCTCCCCGATGAGCTCGGCGTCGCGCAGCAGCGACAGCAGCCGCAGGTGCGAGCGGTGGCCGGACTGCGAGGCGCCCAGCACGTCGCCCTCACGGCGCTGCTCCAGGTCGAGCTCGGCGAGCTTGAACCCGTCGGTGGTGGAGGCGACCGCGTCCAGTCGCGCCCGCGCGGGTGTGCCCTCCCCCGACTCGGTGACCAGCAGGCACAGCCCGGGCGCGCTGCCCCGCCCGACGCGCCCGCGCAGCTGGTGCAGCTGCGAGACGCCGAACCGGTCGGCGTCGAGGATCATCATCATCGTCGAGTTGGGCACGTCGACGCCGACCTCGATGACCGTGGTGGCGACCAGCACGTCCAGCTGCCCGGCGGCGAAGGAGCGCATCACCGCGTCCTTCTCGTCGGCGGGCAGGCGTCCGTGCAGCACCCCGATGCGCAGGCCGTGCAGCGGCCCGTCCTCCAGCTGCGGCGCCACGTCCAGGACCGCGACCGGGGGCCGGCGCCCGTCGTCGCCGACCGGCGGGACGTCCTCGCCGTCGGACTTGGCGTCGCCGATGCGCGGGCACACGATGTACGCCTGATGGCCCTTGGCGACCTCCTCGCGCAGCCGCCGCCAGGCCCGGTCCAGGAACGCGGGCTTCTCGGCGACCGGCACGACGTGCGAGGCGATCGGTGAGCGCCCGCGCGGCAACTGGCTGAGCACCGACGTCTCCAGGTCGCCGAACACGGTCATGGCGACCGTCCGCGGGATGGGCGTGGCGGTCATGACGAGCACGTGCGGGGGCTGGTCGGCCTTGGTCCGCAGGGCGTCGCGCTGCTCGACGCCGAAGCGATGCTGCTCGTCGACGACGACGAGGCCGAGGTCGGCGAAGTCGACGCCCTCGTAGAGCAGCGCATGGGTGCCGACGATGATGCCCGCGCTGCCGCCGCGGATCTCCTCCACGACGCGGCGGCGCGCGGCCGCGCCCAGCGACCCGGTCAGCAGCGCTACCCGGGTGGCCTCCGGGGCGGCGTCGAGCTCGCCGGCCCGCGCCATGCCGCCGAGCAGGTCCACGACGTTGCGGTGGTGCTGAGCGGCCAGGACCTCGGTCGGGGCGAGCATCGCCGCTTGGCCGCCGGCGTCGACGACCTGCAGCATCGCGCGCAGCGCGCACAGTGTCTTGCCGGAGCCGACCTCGCCCTGCAGCAGCCGGTGCATCGGGTGCGGCCGCGACAGGTCGGCGGCGATCTCGTCGCCGACGTCGCGCTGGCCGCGGGTCAGCTCGTACGGCAGGCCGGCGTCGAACGTCGCGAGCAGCCCGTCCTCGCGGCGCGGGCGCGGCACCGCGGGCCAGTCCTGCGCCCGCTTCTTGCGCTGGACCAGCGTCAGCTGCAGCGCGAACGCCTCGTCCCACTTCAGCCGCCGCCGTGCGATCGCCAGCGTTTGCTGCGACTCCGGGCGGTGGATCTCGCGCAGCGCCTTGTCCAGCGCGGACAGCCGGCGGCCCGCGCGCGTGGTCGCCGGCACCGGGTCGGGCGTGGGCGGCAGGATGTCGAGCACGGTGCGCACCGCCGCGGCGATGCGCCACGTCGGCACTCGCGCGGTCGCGGGGTACACCGGGATGATCGCGCCGGCGAACTCCTCCACCGCCTCCTCGCCCTCGCCGGCGTCGAGCAGCACGTAGTCGGGCTGGTTGAGCTGCAGCTTCTGGTTGAACCGGCCGACCTTGCCGGAGAACAGCCCCCACCGGCCCGGGCGCAGCTGGTTCTCCCGCCATGGCTGGTTGAAGAACGTGACGCTGATCTCGCCGCCGCTGTCGTCGCCGATGATCGCCTCGACCAGCGAGCCCCGCTTGCCGCGCGTGCTGCCTCGCTGCTGCGTGAACTGCCGCGACGTCACGCGCTTGACCTGCCCGAACACAGTGACGTCAGTGTCGATCTCCAGCGCCCGGATGTCGGTGTGCTCACCGCGCTCCTCGTAGCGGCGCGGGAAGTGGTAAACCAGGTCGCCGACCGTATGCAGGTCCAGGTGCTCAGCCAGCAGCTTCGCGCCGTTGCCCCCGAGCACCTTCTGCAGCGGCGTGGTCAGGTCGATGTCGGCCACTTCGGCTCTTTCCCCGTCTCGTTGCTACTCCACTCCCACAAGCAGTGGGTAATGCGGCTGACCACCTTCGTAGCACTGGACCTCGACGAAGGGCCAGGAGCCCTCGACGTGCGCCGTCAGAGCGGCCGTCAGGCCCTCGGGCGCGTCCCGGCCGGCGACGAGGGTGACGAGCTCACCGCCGCCCGCGAGCATCCGGTCCAGCAGCCGGCACGCGGTCTGCGACAGATCCTGCCCGATCAGGTTGACCTCGCCGTCCACGATCGCGAGGATGTCGCCCGGTTGGCACCGCCCGGCCACCGTCAGCGCCTCCCGGCTGGCGATCGTGACCTCGGCCGAGCGGCACCGCGCGGCCGCCTCCGCCATGGCGATCACGTCGTCCTCGAACCGGCGGTCGGTGTCGCGCACGGCCAGCGCGGCCAGCGCCTGCACCGGGGAGCGGGTCGGCACCACGCCCGCGCTGACGCCCATGGCGCGCGCCTCCGCGGCGGCGGCCGCGGCGACGGCCAGGACGTTCGGGTCGTTGGGCAGCACCACGACGCGGCCCGCGCCCGTGCCCCGGATCGCGTCGAGGATCTCGCCGGTGGAGGGGCTGCCGCTCAGCACCGCGGCCCCCTCGGCTTCGAACAGCCAGGCAAGGCCCGGGCCGCTGCACACGACGACCACCGCGCGCTCCTGGCGCCCAACTCCCGCACGTTCCCCGTGCTCAGCGTCACCGCGCTCCCGGCGCTCCGCCTCGGCGGTGCCCGTCTCGCCCGCCCCCGCGCGCACGCCGGTTGTGTCGCCCACCCCCACGCGCACCTCGGCCCTCGCCCCCGCCTCCGCGCGCACCTCGGCCTCGACGCCCAGCCTCGCGCGCACCTCGGCCTCGACGCCCAGCCTCGCGCGCACCTCGGGCGGGGCGCTCGGTGATGGCACGGCCGCGGCGGCCCGGGGTCGCTGGACCTCCGCGCGAGCAGCGATCTGGTCGGCGAACCGGGTCACCGAGATCCGGCTCGGCCTCCCGGCCTCGACGCCCGCCTCGATAGCCGCACCGATGTCGTTGACGTGCACGTGGACGTGCCAGGTCGGCTCGTCGCCGATCACCACGAGGGAGTCACCGAGCCCCGCGAGGACGCCGCGCAGGGCCTCGACCGCCGCCGCGTTGGCGTGCAGGAGGTACTGCACCTCGTACGCGTACTCCTCCGAGCCCGCCTCGCGCTGCATCGTCCCGCCCGGTCGCGGATCCGGCGGCGTCGCCGGCCCGGGCGCGCCCCCGGGCGGCGGTGCCTCGCCAGTCAGCGTCTGGACCAGCGCGTCGAGCAGCACCACGAGGCCCCGCCCGCCGGCGTCGACGACGCCGGCCTGGGCGAGCGCGGGCAGCTGCTCGGGCGTCCGTGCGAGCGCGACACGCGCCCCGTCGGCGGCCGCCCTCGCCACGGCGGCGACGCCCCCGGGCCACGCGCCGGCCACGGGAGCCACGGCCAGCGCGGCCCGAGCGGCGGCCGCGCCGACGGAGAGCACCGTGCCCTCCACCGGCGCCGCGACCGCGCGGTAGGCGCCGCGGGCGGCCTCGTCCAGCGCCCGGGCGAGCTGCCCCGCGTCCGCCGCGACCACGCCGTCCAGGGCGTCGGCGAGCCCCTTGAACAGCTGGGCCAGGATGATCCCCGAGTTGCCCCGGGCGCCCAGCAGGGCGCCGCGCGCCGCGCCGCGCAGGACATCGCCCACCGTGGCGCCGTCCGCGGCCTCCGCGGCGGCGGCCATGGTCAGCGCGAGGTTGGTGCCGGTGTCGCCGTCCGGGACCGGGTATACGTTGAGCGCGTCGATCTCGGCCCGATGGCGCCGCAGCGCGTCGAGGCCGGCGGCACACCACCGGCGGACGGTCGCGGCGTCCACGCTGTCTGGCACGCGCCAGAGCCTAACGGTGAGGTCGTCCATTCCCCACCGATGCGCCGCCGACAGGGCCGATTGGGTGTCACGGGCGGGGATCAGGTAACCTTGCCGGGTTGCCCGCCGCTCACCCGGCCGGTGACGCCTGGAGCGAGACCCGCGAAGCGGGCCCGTTCCGACCCGAGACTGCAATCAATCCCAGGAGATCCCCGTGGCTAGCGTGTGCGACGTCTGCGGCAAGGGACCGGGCTTCGGCCACAACGTGTCCCACTCGCACCGGCGGACCAACCGCCGTTGGAACCCCAACATTCAGACGGTGCGCACCCCGGCCGGTGGCGGCACCACGCGGAAGGTGCAGGTTTGCACCTCCTGCCTCAAGGCCGGCAAGGTCGTCCGCGGCTGACTCAGCCTGGCGCAAGGCCCCGTGACGCGGTCACGGGGCCTTTTGTCGTGCTCGGGCAACCGGGCCGCAGCGTCAGAGCTCGCGCCCGAACGACCGCACGTCCGGATACCCCTTGTAGTGCCCGAAATCCTCGATTCGCGCATATCCGCTCCGCTCGTACAGCGAGATCGCCTCGGGCTGAGCGGTCCCCGTCTCCAGCCAGATCCGCTGCCGCCCAGCCTGCCGCGCCGCGTCCTCCACGGCGGTCAGGAGGGCCTTCGCCACGCCGCGCCCGCGGAACTGCGGCGCCACGTAGAGCCGCTTGAGCTCCGCCGTCGTCTCGTCGGCGGCGAACGTGCGGAAGCCGACGCAGCCGGCCGGCGTGTGGTCCTGGTAGGCGACGAGGAACGCCCCCTCCGGCGGGTCGAACTCGCCCGGCACGATCGGGGTGGTGTCCCCCTCGCCGCCGTACCGCTCGCTCAGGTCGGCGAGCGCGGCGGTGGTGAGTTCGGTGGCGACCCGCGAGCCGTAGCGGGTCAGTCGGATGTCGATCTCGATCACGAGCGTAAAGGGTACGGGCCGCGACAGCCCTTACTGCTTCGGCGGGATTCCGTCACCGGAAGTGATCCCAGCCGGGCGCTCCCCCGCTGTACCTGCGCCCGTCGACGGTCACGCCGTCACCCACTGTGACCAGACTGGACGGAACGACGGTGCCAACAACCAGCCACTCGGCCGGCAACTCGATGTCCGGTGGGAAGGTGGCGGCGAGGGCGTGGTCGTCGCCGCCGGCGAGGAGCCAGCCGAGCGGGTCGACACCCAGCGCGGTCGCGGCGTCACGCATGGGCTCGGGCACGCTGAACGCGTCGCGACGCAGGTCGATGCCGACGCCGCTGGCGACCGCGATGTGGCCGAGGTCGGCGAGCAGCCCGTCGGACACGTCGATCATCGACGTCGCACCCATCCGCGCGGCGACCGGGCCCAGATGGTACGGCACCTCGGGCCGCCGGTAGGCGTCGACCAACAGCTTCGGCGAGCGGAATCCGCGCGACAGGATCGTGTACCCGGCCGCGGCGTGCCCGATCCGCCCGGCCACGGCCACCACGTCGCCCGGGCGCGCGCCCGTGCGCACCACCGGCGCGTGCCCCTCCAGGTCCCCGAGCGCGGTCACCGCGATGGTCAGCGTCGGGCTCGCCGACGTGTCCCCGCCCACGACGGCGGCGCCCGTCTTGGCCGCCTCCGCGGCCAGCCCGTCGGCGAGCTCCTCGGCCCACGAGACCTGCAGGTCCGCGGGGGCGCAGAGAGCCACCAGGAGCGCGGTGGGGCGCGCGCCCATAGCGGCGATGTCGGCGAGGTTGGCCGCGGCGGCGCGGTGGCCGACGTCACGCGCGCTGCACCAGTCACGGCGGAAGTGCCGCCCATCGACCAGCACGTCCGTGCTCGCGACGACGCGCGCGTCCGGGGCCGCGACGATCGCCCCGTCGTCCCCGGGCCCGAGCAGAACAAAGGGCGACGCCGCCCCGAGCCGGGCCGTCACCCGCGAGATCAGCCCGAACTCCCCGGCGGTTGCTAGGGTCACCCGTCCTCCAACATGATGCTCGATAGTGTCGCCGACGCCACGTGTCCTGGCATGATCACGCACGGCGGCTGATTTGCCGATTCCATTCTTGCGGTAGGTTGACGTCCTGATCAGCGCTCGTATGGCGCAGGGAGGGAGTCGTGTCGTGGTACAGGCATACATCCTGATCCAAACAGAAGTCGGCAAGGCACGCGACGTGGCCTCGGCCATCAAAGGTCTCAACGGCGTGGTCCGCGTCGACGCCGTCACCGGCCCCTACGACGTCGTCGTCCTCACGGAGGCGCGCAACATCGACGAGCTGGGGCAGCTCATCGTCTCGAAGGTCCAGTTGGTGCCGGGAATCACCCGCACTGTCACCTGCTCGGTGGTGCACTTGCAGTGACCGCGGACACGACGCGCCCCGCAGCGGGCCCAGCCAAAATCGCGACCCTCGCGGCACTGCCCGTCGCGCTGGTGGCCGGCCTGCTCGCCTTCTGGGGCCTGGGCGGCTTCCCGGACCATGCGGAAAAGCCGCAAAACCTGGCAGCTGTACCCGCTGAGGCACCCGAACTCGCTTCGCGCCCGGCCACGGTGTGCCGTGCATTGGTTTCGAAGCTGCCCGAAACGCTCGGCGGCCTCCCACGCCGCGCGGTGACCGCCGGCGGCGAGCAGAACGCCGCGTTCGGCGACCCGCCGATCGTGCTGTCCTGCGGTGTGTCGAAACCGGCGGTTCCACAGGACGCGCAGTTGCTCGGCCTGTCGGGCGTATGTTGGTTCCCGCAGGAGCGCCACAGCGAGACCGTCTGGCAGAGCGTGGACCGCGAGGTGGCCCTCCGCGTCGTGGTGCCGAAGTCCACCGACGGCTCCTGGCTGGTGAATCTCTCAGCACCGATCGTCGCCACCGTGCCCGCCACAGACCCCGGCTCTGTGCACTGCTGAGCCCTCCCCTCGTTCGGGCCCGCATCCTCTGGCGGCGCGGCCGCCACTTCGCTGACCGCCCCATCCGCGAGCTGACCGCCGCCTACACGCGCTGGTCGCGGCGACCGCGCGATCGTGGTCACGTCCGCGCCACCGTGCCTTTGGTCCGCCTCAGCCCAGCGCGGCGTCCAGAGCGCGGCGGACGTCCGCGACCAGGTCGGTGGTGTCCTCCACGCCACACGAGAAGCGGACGAGGCCCTCGGGGGCGTCATCGCCCCATTGCGCCCGCCTGTCCGCCGTGGTGTGCAGCCCCCCGAACGACGTGGCGGCGAACACCAGATCGGACGCGGCCAGGAAGCGCTCCACGGCTGCTTTGTCGGCCAGCGTGAACGTCACCACGCCCGGCACGCGGCGCATCTGCCGGGCCGCCGCCTCGAACGCGGGATCGCCCGGGCGCCCGGGCCACCGCACGGACGCGACCGCCGGATGGCCGGCTAGCAGCTCGCTCACGGCAGCCGCGTTCGCAGTCTGACGCGCCAGGCGCAGGTCGAGCGTCCCGAGCGACCGGTGGGCGAGCCAGGCCTCGAACGCCCCCGGGATGCCACCCGTCCGCGCGCGCCATGTGCGGATCGTCGCGATCAACTCCGGGTCGCGCGCGCACACGTAGCCCAGCAGCATGTCGGAGTGGCCGGTCAGCGCCTTGGTGGCTGAGGCGACCGAGAAGTCCGCGCCCAGGTCGAGCGGCCGCTGCCCGAGCGGCGTCGGCGTGGTGTTGTCCACGGCGACCAGACCCCCGCACGCATGCGCCCGCGCGGCCAGGTCGGCCACGTCGCACACGTCCAGGCCCGGATTGGACGGCGTCTCCAGCAGCAGGAGGCGGACGCCGTCGAACGCCGGGTACGGCCCCGCCGTCGGCATCGTGCGCACCTCGATCCCGCGCCCGGGCAGGTGCTCGGCGGCGAAGGCGCGGGTGAGGTAGTACCCGTCGCCGGGCAGCAAGACGGTGTCGCCCCCACGCAGCGTGGCCAGCAGGACCGCGGTGATCGCGGCCATGCCGGAGGCGAACACGACGCACTCGCCGCCCTCCAACTCGCCGATTGCCTGCTCCAGGAGGCGGTACGTCCGGTTGTCCGTCCGCCCGTACCCGTCCACGCCCGGCTGTGGCCCGGCGACCGGATCGAGATGGTAGGGCGCCCCGAACACCGGCGAGGGCAGGAACGGCTCCCCCGCGACCGGCGCCGGCACTCCGGCGTGAACGACGCGCGTGCCGTCGCCACGCGCGTCCGCACGCGACGAGGCCGCCGACCCACCCACCCGGCCGGCCTCCGGCCCGGACGCGGCATCGGCCGCCGGCACGGCGGTCGCGTCCGGGAATTCGGCGGTCATTGGCCGGTCGAGGGGACGCCCGGGCGCTCCGGCTTCGTCCCTCTCGCCATCAGCGCGGCAATGGCCTTGAGCGGGTCGACGCCCTCGTGGCAGACCTGCTCGACCTGTTCCGTGATCGGCATTTCGACGCCGACGCTGTGCGCGAGATCACGGATCGACAAGCAGCTCTTGACGCCCTCGGCGGTCTGGCGGGTCGCGAGCTGCGCCTGCTCCAGGGTCTCGCCGCGCCCGAGCCGCTCGCCGAACGTACGGTTGCGCGACAGCGGCGAGGAGCACGTCGCGATGAGGTCGCCCAGGCCGGCGAGGCCGGCGAATGTCATCGGATTGGCGCCGAGGGCCGCGCCCAGGCGGGCGGTCTCCGCCAGGCCGCGAGTGATCAGCGTGGCCTTGGTGTTGTCGCCTAACCCGAGCGCGGAGGCCATCCCGTAGGCGAGCGCGATGGCGTTCTTCACGGCGCCGCCAAGCTCGCAGCCGACGACGTCGTCGTTGGTGTACGGCCGGAGGTACCGCGTGCTGATCGCGCGCTGGACGAGCTCCGCGCGGCGGACGTCACGGCAGGCGACGACGCTGCCCGCGATCTGCTCGGCGGCGATCTCGGGCGCCAGGTTTGGGCCGGTGACCACCACGACGCGCTCCGGTTCGACGTCGGCGACCTCGACGATCACCTCGCTCATCCGCTTGAGCGTGCCGAGCTCGATGCCCTTCATGAGGCTGACGAGCGTCGCGTCCGCGCCGATCGACTCGCGCCAGGCGGTGAGGTTGTGGCGGAGCGTCTGCGAGGGCACGGCGAGCACGACGAGGTCGGCCCCCTCGATCGCCTCGAACGCGTCGGACGTCGCGGTGACCGCATCCGGCAACCACATCGTGGGCAGATAGTCCGGGTTGTGGTGCTGCTCCCGAATCGAGGCTGCAACCTCGGGGCGGCGCGACCAGATGGTGACCTGAGGGGTACCGGCGTCGGCCAGGATCTTGGCGAAAACCGTGCCCCACGAGCCGGCGCCCAGGACCGCCGCGCGCTGAATGCTCATGCCGCCTGCTCTTCGGGTCGCTGCGCGGTGCGCTTCGGGGTCCACAGCGGCGGCGGGGTGCCGCCCCGGATCTCTACCAGCATGTCGCGCAGGTGCAGCATGATGTGGTCGGTGATCTCGACAAGGACCTGCGCCGTCGGCTGCGCGTCCGCCCAGGCGGACAGGTCGATGGGGTCGCCCGTCACGATGGTCACCTTCGCGCGAGGGAGCAGCTTGAGCTTCTTCGTGCGCGGGTCGTAGAGCCGCTGCGGCCCCCACATGACGATCGGGATCATGGGCGCCCCGGTGTCCAGCCACAGCCGGGCGGCGCCGGTCTTGCCGCGCATCGGCCACAGGTCGGGCTCGCGGGTCGTGGTGCCCTCCGGGTAGATGACCACAGCCTCGCCCTCGCGCACGCCCGCCCGGGCGGCCTCGAGTGCCTTGACGGCGTCGGTGGTGCCGCGGCGAACCGGGATCTGGTGCACGGACTTCATCAGGTATCCGAGCACGGGCACCTCGAACAGGCTGGACTTGGCCAAGAACGACGGCCACCGGCCCGCGTCGTAAATGTAGTGCGCGACGGCCAGCGGGTCCGCGTGGGAGATGTGGTTGACCACGATGATCACCCCACCCTCGGCCGGGATGTGCTCCATGCCTCGCCAGGTGCGACGGGTCAGCACCTGGATCACGGGCTTGACGGTCATGACGGCGAAACGCCGCCAGAAGCCCAGCCTCCGGCGCACCATCTCACCCTCCCCTCACGGTTCTGCTGCGAATCATGCCACTGCCGGGCGCCGGGTGGCCGTGTCAGGATGGTTCATGCATTGCCACGGCCAGTCGTCCACTCAGCCGACGGCTCCCCACCGGGCGCCCGCCTGGGTGGCTGTGGTGCCGGTCAAACCCCTGCGAGCGGCCAAGACGCGGCTGCGCGGCGCCGTGCCCGAAGCCGTACACCCGGATCTGGTGCTGGCCATGGCTCGCGACACGGTGGCCGCCGCGCTCGCCTGCCGTGCGATAGCACGCGTCGTGGTGATCTGCGACGACGCCGCGGTCTGCGCCGAGCTGACCGCCCTGGGCGCGCTGTGCCTGCCCGATGCCCCGGCCGCTGGCCTCAACGCAGCCTTGTCGTACGGCGCCGAGGCCGCCCGGCGCGCGCCCACGCCTCGCCACCGGTCGGACGGCCCCTCACCCGACGGCCGTGGCCTCACCGACGCGGCACCCGCGGACGCCAGCCCCATCGACGACGCCGGGCCCGCAGACGTCGCGCACATCGGCGCAGGTCGCGTAGACGGCGCGCACATCAGCGTAGACCGGATGGAGGCAGTCCATACCGGCATCGGAGGCGCGGACGCGGCGCGCATCCGGGCGGAACGCACGGGCGCGGCGCACATCGGTCTGAACGGTGCGGACGCGGCACACATGGGTGTCGCAGGCGCGGACGCGGCGCGCATCGACGTGGGGCGCGCGGATGCGGGCGGGATCGCGGTGGTCGCGCTGACGGCGGACCTGCCGGCCATGCGGCCCGAGGATCTCGAGTCCGCCCTGATCGCGGCCGCGCGGGCAGGGAGGCGGGCGTTCGTGCCGGACCTCGAGGGCACCGGGACCGTGCTGCTCGCGACGCCGGCCGGGGAGGCGTTGGCGCCGCAGTTCGGGCCTGGATCGGCTGCGGCACACCTGCGCTCGGGCGCGGTGCGGCTCGACGGGGCGTGGCCGAGCCTTCGACGCGACGTGGACACAGCGGCCGATCTCGATACGGCGGTGCGACTGGGACTCGGCACACATACCGGACAAGTCCTCTGCACGGTAGCGTGATTGGCATGCAGGGCACAGTGGCGACGTTCGACGACGAGAGTCGCACCGGCACGGTGCTGCTCGACGACGGGGTCGAGGTGACGTTCCCGGCCGCGGCGTTCGACGCATCCGGGCTGCGGCACCTGCGACTCGGCCAGCGGGTGCGGCTCGACCACGACGATGTGGGCACGATCACGAAGGTCACCATCCCGACCCTGCCGTGATTCGCCAAGCAGCGGGAAGTTCATGTTGAGATCGGCACGAGCAGGCCATGATGATCCGGTGGACGAGAGCACGACCGGTCGAAATGGCCCGCGCAATGCCGCCCAGCGGCCCGATCCGGCGAGTGCACCACCCGAAACGACGAGATCCAGCGGGAGCGGGGCCCCGACTCGGGCTCGTCGAGCCACAAAGGTCGCACGGCTGGCAGCGGCCGACGAAGCCACGGTGAGCGAGGTCACGGTGAACGAGGCCATGACAGACACGACGAAGGCGTCCGAGCTGGTGCCGGCGCAGAAGGCCCCGACGAAGTCGACCGCGCCCGCGCGCGCCGTCAACAGTCCGGCGGAGTCGACGGAGCCGAAGCCGCCGACCGGCGGCGCGGAGACCGCCCCAGGAGCGTCCGAGACGAAGCCCGGCAGGCGGACGGACGCCGCTAAGCCCGCGCCGAGGGCGGCTGCCGCGAAACCAGCGACCCATGCGGCCGCCCGGAAGCCGGCCGCCGCCAAATCCGCGACGGACGCGGCTGGCGCAAAGCCGGCGACGCACGCGGCGGCTGCCGCGAAACCGGCGACGCGGACAGCTGCCACGAAGTCGCCGTCGCAGGCGACGGTCGCGAAGTCGGCGGCACGGGTGGCCACCGCCAAATCCGTGACACTCGCGGCTGGCGCGGATCGAGCTACGCAGGCGGCTGCCGCGAAGTCGGCGACGCAGGCCGGCGGCGTCGAAGCAACGGACGCCGCAAAGCAGCCAGTGATCCAGCCGGCCGCCGTGGGCCCGTCGGACACCAACGGCGTGGCCGTTGCGGAGGCCGCCGCCGGCGCGGAAGCAGCAGGCACCTCAGCCCCGGCGGGCGCCACAGCCATCGCGGTCCCGGCTGAAGGCAGGGACGCCACCGCGCCGGCAGAAGGTGCCGAGGCCGCGGTTCTGGCGGAGGGTGCGGACGCCAAGGCGCCAGCGGAAGGCGAGACGGGCCTGGAGAGCGTTGCTGCGGCACCGGCCGACGAGGCCGTAGCGGTGCCGGGCGAGGACGTGGGAGCGGCGCTCGGGGGCGTCGTAGCCACCGAGGACGCGGCCGGGGCGGACGCTGTGGCAAAGGGCTCGGCCACGATCGGGGACGAGGCCGTCGAGAGTGCGGGCGGCGCCGGGCACGCCGCCGACCGCGTGGACGCCCCTGCCGAAGAACCGGAGGCCGTCGGCGGGGGCCTCGACACCGAGTCGCTCGCGGCCGAAGGGGAGGCACTGCGGGTACAGCAGGGAGAGAAGCCGCTGCCGGAGAACCGGTATCTCAACCGTGAGCTGTCCTGGCTCGACTTCAACGCGCGTGTCCTGACGCTGGCCGAGGACCCGGCCACGCCGCTGCTGGAGCGGGCCAAGTTCCTCGCGATCTTCGCCAGCAACCTCGACGAGTTCTACATGGTGCGCGTCGCGGGGCTGAAGCGGCGCCTGCAGACCGGGCTGCCGGTGCGGCGGCCCGGGTTCCTGCCACCGACGGAGCAGCTGGAGCAGATCGCCGAGCGCACGTCCGCGCTGATGTCGCGGCAGTCGCGGGTCTTCGCCGAGGAGATCGCGCCGGCGATGGCCGCGGAGAACATCCACATCGTCCGCTGGACGGACCTGGACCCGGCGGAGCGGGAGCGGATGCGCGCGTCGTTCCGCGAGCAGATCTTCCCCGTGCTGACGCCGCTGGCGGTGGACCCGGCGCACCCATTCCCGTACATCTCGGGCCTGTCGCTGAACATGGCCGTGGTGGTGCGGGAGAAGGACGGCGGGCCGGAGCTGTTCGCGCGGATCAAGGTGCCCAACAACGTGCCGCGGTTCTTCGCGCTGCACGCCGCGCGCGACGGCGCCCGGGTGATGCGCTTCCTGCCCGTCGAGGAGCTGATCGCGGCGCACCTCGGGCAGCTGTTCTCCGGCATGCAGGTCGTCGAGCATCACCTTTTCCGGGTGACCCGCAACGCCGAGGTGGAACTCGACGAGGACCGCGACGAGGATCTGCTGCAGGCGCTGGAGCGGGAGCTCGCGCGGAGGCGCTTCGGGCCACCGGTAAGGCTGGAGGTCGCCGCGTCGATCTCCGACCACGTGCTGGAACTGCTCGTGCGCGAGCTGGACATGGACTCGCACGACGTGCTGCGGGTGCCGGGTCTGCTGGACCTGACGGCGCTGTGGGAGGTGTACAACGGAGTCGATCGTCCGGATTTGAAGGACCCTCCTTTTGTACCGGCGACGCACCCGCACTTCGCCGAGGGTGAGACACCGCGCAGCGTCTTCGCGCGGCTGCGCGACCACGACATCCTGGTGCACCACCCGTACCACTCGTTCTCCACGAGCGTGCAGCGCTTCATCGAGCAGGCCGCCGCGGACCCCAACGTGCTGGCGATCAAGCTGACGCTGTACCGCACCAGCGGCGACTCGCCGATCGTCGACGCGCTCGTCGACGCGGCCGAGGCGGGCAAGCAGGTGGTGGTGCTCGTCGAGGTGAAGGCGCGCTTCGACGAGCAGGCCAACATCGGCTGGGCGCGGACGCTGGAGCGGGCGGGCTGCCACGTCGTATACGGCCTGGTCGGGCTCAAGACGCACACGAAGACGGCCCTCGTGGTGCGGCAGGAGGGCAACCACATCCGCCGCTACTGCCACGTCGGTACCGGCAACTACCACCCGAAGACGGCGCGGCTCTACGAGGACTACGGCCTGCTGACCGCCGACCCGGAGGTGGGCGCTGACCTGACCGACCTGTTCAACGTGCTCACCGGCTACAGCCGACAGACGTCGTACCGCCGGCTGCTCGTCGCGCCGCACGGTGTGCGCCGCGGCATCATCGAGCGGATCGAGCGCGAGGTCGCGTTCGGCGCCGGCGGCCTCGTGCAGCTCAAGGTGAACTCGCTGGTCGACGAGGAGGTCATCGACTCGCTGTATCGGGCAAGCCGCGCGGGGACGCGGGTCGATCTGATCGTGCGCGGCATCTGCGCGCTGCGCCCGGGCGTACCGGACCTGTCGGAGAACATTCGGGTCCGTTCGGTCCTGGGCCGGTTCCTGGAGCACTCACGGGTGTTCCGGTTCGGCCACGGCGCCCGCGCGGAGTACTGGATCGGCTCGGCGGATCTCATGCACCGCAACCTGGACCGCCGCGTGGAGGCCTTGGTGCAGGTGACCGACCCGGCGGCGACCGAGGAACTGCACCGGGTGCTGAGCCTGATGATGCGTGACGAGACGGGGGCTTTCGAGCTGTCGGGCAACGGCGAGTGGCACCGACGGCCGGGCAGAAACCCGCAGGAGGCCCTGCTGCGCCGCATCGTCGACCGGGCGGAGTGAGCCGGTTCAACCTTTAGGGTGACTGAATGCTGGAGGAAGAGCGCAAGTACCAGGTCGACGACGCGTTCAGGATGCCGGACCTCGGCGCCGCCGGACGGGTGAGCGCGCGGAAGCCGGTGACGCTGCGGGCGACCTACTACGACACCACCGAACGGTTGCTCGCCCGGCACGGGGTTTCGCTGCGGCACCGCAAGAACGACGCCCCGGCGAAGGTCTGGACGGTCAAGCTGCCGTCCTCGACGGTGGGGGTGCGCCATGAGCACTCCCGCCCGGCCGCGGGCGCGGGCGTGGTGCCGCCAGACCTGCTCGACCTGGTGACGGCGTACCGGCGTGGGCGCACCCTCGGACCCGCTGCGGTGCTGCGCACGGTGCGGACCGTCTACGAGGTCGCCGACCGTGACGGCGCGGTCCTGGCCGAGGTGGCCGACGACGTCGTGAGCGTCCTCGACGGGCGCAAGGTCGCGCACCGGTTCCGCGAGATCGAGGTCGAGCGGGTCGACGGCGAGCCGAAGCTGCTGGACAAGATCGAACGGCTGCTGCTGCGCGCGGGCGCGGAGGCGGGCGACTTCGTGCCCAAACACGTGCGGGCGATGGGCCAGCTGGAGGCGCCGGTTCTGGCCGTACCCGCGCCGCTGCGGCGCCGGCCCCGCGCTGGCGACGTGGTGACCGAGGCGATCCGCCGCGACGTCGCGCGCATCTTCAAGCACGACCCGTTCGCGCGGCTGCGCGCGATCATGCCCAACGGCGACACTCCGGTGCACCAGATGCGGGTCGGCACCCGCCGGCTGCGCAGCGACCTGCAGACTTTCCAGGCGCTGCTGGACCCGGCCTGGACGGCGCGGCTGCGGGCGGAGCTGGCATGGCTGGCCGCCGCGCTCGGGGGCGCGCGCGACGTCGAGGTGCTGCGGGCGAGGCTGCACCGTACGGCCGCCGCCGACCCGCTCGTACCGCCGGATCCGGAGGCGGTGGAGCGCATCGACGCGGCGCTGGCGGCACGGCAGGAGCCGGCGCTGGCGGCGCTGGACGCGGCGCTGCACTCGCGGCGGTACGTGAAGCTGCTCGACGCGCTCGTCGAGGCCGTGCAAACGCCGCGGCTGTCGGCGCTGGCCCGGGAGCGCGCCGACGAGGTGCTGCCGGGCATCGTGCGTAAGCCGTGGCTGCGGCTGGTGTCCGGCGGGGGCGGTGCGCCCGGCGCCGGCGAGCTGACCCCGGACCTGCCCGACGACGAATGGCACGAGGTCCGCAAGCGGGCGAAGCGGGCCCGCTACGCCGCCGACGCTGTCTCGGCGGTCGTCGGCCCCGACGCGCTGCTGCTGGCGAAGGCCATCGCGCGGGCGCAGGGCGTGCTCGGCGAGCATCAGGACGCCGCGATCGCTGCGGACGCGTGGCTGGACGCCGCCGCGGACGCGCCCGGCGACCACACCCTGGCGGTCACGGCGGGGCGGCTGTTCGAACGCGAGCGAGCCTCGGTCACGCGCGCCCGCGCGAAGTTCCCGGCCGTGTGGGAGTTGGTACTGGAGGATAAAAACATCGCATGGCTGAAGTGAATTCGGTGGTTCGCGCCGCGGGCGGCGTCGTGTGGCGGCACACCAGCGGCGGCGCGCCGGAGATCGTGCTCGTGCACCGGCCCCGGTACAACGACTGGTCGCTGCCCAAGGGCAAGCTCGACCCGGGCGAGCACGAGCTGACCGCCGCGGTCCGCGAGGTGTTCGAGGAGACGTCGGTGGAGGCGGTACCGCAGGTGCGGCTGCCCTCGATCAGATACCTCACCGGCGAGCCGGGCGTGGAGAAGCTCGTCGACTTCTGGTCGATGCGCGCGGCCGCGTGGGTGCCGCGGCCGGCCGATGACGAGATCGAGGAGGCCCGGTGGGTGCCGGTCGCCGACGCGCAGTCGGCGCTGAGCTACGCGCACGACCGGGGCGTGGTGCGCGCGTTCCTGGGCCTGCCGCCGGTCACCGCGGTGGTGGCGCTGGTACGGCATGCGAAGGCCGGCCGACGGGACGAATGGACCGGCACGGACGCCGAGCGGCCCCTGGAACCCGCCGGGGAACGCGACGCGCGGGCCCTGAGCGGGCTTCTGGCGCTGCTACGGCCGGACCGGGTGGTGTCGGCCACCCCCCTGCGGTGCCGCCAGACCGTGGAGCCGCTGGGGCTGCCGATGGAGGTCGACGCGACGTTCGACGAGTTGCAGGAGCCTGAGCCGGCCGCCGCGGCGCTGGCCGAGTTGGCCAAGCGCGGTGGCACGACCGTGGTGTGCAGCCAGGGCAAGCTGATGCCGCCGCTGCTCGCGGCGCTGACGAAGCGCAGCGACGTCAACTTCCACACCCGTAAGGGCGCCGGATGGGTGCTGTGCTTCTCGGACGGGCGCATCGTCGGGCGGGATCGGCTGACGCCGGTGACGCTGCGGTAGTCGAAAGCGGAAAGGCGAAAGGGCGGCGCCGTGATTCGGAGCCGCCCTTTTCGTTGCCTGCTTCCTTACTTGGCTGCGGCCTTCTTGGCAGGCGCCTTCTTGGCGGCCGTGGTGGTCTTGGCCGCGGCCGTGGTGGCCGTCGTCGTCTTGCGCGCCGCCGTGGACGCCGCGGCGCGGGTCGTCTTGGCGGCGGCCTTCTTCGCCGGCGCGGCCTTGGTGGCGGCAGCCTTGGCCGGAGCGGCCTTGGTGGCGGCGGCCTTGGCCGGAGCGGCCTTCGCCTTCGCCGTGGTGGCCTTGGCCGTGGTGGCCTTGGCGGTCGTCGCCTTCGCGGCGGCCTTGGTCGCGACGGCCTTCTTTGCCGCGGCGACCTTCGGCACCTTGCCGCTGGCGACCATCTCGCGGAAGCTGGCGCCAGCGCGGAACGCGGGAACCGACGTCTTCTTCACCTTCACCGCTTCACCGGTGCGCGGGTTGCGGGCGGTTCTCGCACCACGGATGCGCTTCTCGAACACGCCGAAACCGGTGATGGCGACCTTGTCGCCCTTGGTCACGGCGGCCTGAATCTCGGCCAGTACCGCGTCCAGCGCCGCGTTCGCCGACTTCTTGTCGCCCAGGCGAGCGCTGAGCGCCTCGATGAGCTCGGCCTTGTTCACGTTTCCTCCCGTACCAGAATTGAAGTCCCTGTGGGCAAGGTATCCCAACGCACACAGGATACAAACATATGACGGAAAAGAAATCGTTGTGGAGTAACGGATTTGACCGGCGGCTCATCGAGACGCCCCTGCGGGGGCTAGTGAACGACGGGTGTCCACTCCGGACGGCCTTGTTCGAAGGCGGTGATAGCGTCCTCGTGGCGAAGGGTGAGGCCGATGTCGTCGAGGCCTTCCAGCAGCCGCCAACGACTGAAATCGTCCAGTGGGAAGTCCCATTCGTGGGCGCCCGCACGCAACTGGCGGGACTCCAGGTCGACCGTTACCGCGAGCTCCGGGTCGGCCTCGATCGCGGCCCACAGGGTCTCGACGTTTTCGAGGCCCAGTTCGACGGGCAGCAACCCGGCCTTGAGCGCGTTGCCGCGGAAGATGTCACCGAAACGGGGGGCGACGACGGCCCGGAATCCGTAGTCCTGGAGTGCCCAAACGGCGTGCTCACGCGAGGATCCGGTGCCGAACTCGGGCCCGGCGACGAGGATTGAGGCGCCCTCGTAGACCGGATTGTTGAGCACGAATTCCGGATCGGAACGCCAGGCGTTGAACAGTCCGTCGGCGAACCCGGTGCGGGTGACGCGCTTGAGGTAGACGGCGGGGATGATCTGGTCGGTGTCCACGTTGGACCGGCGCAGCGGTACCGCGGTGCCGGTGTGGACGGTGAACTTCTCCATGTGTTCGTGTCCCTTTTAGTTCAGGTCGGCGGGGGCGGCGAGGTGACCGGCAACGGCGGTCGCCGCGGCGACCGGGGGCGAAACCAGGTGGGTGCGACCGCCGCGGCCCTGGCGCCCCTCGAAGTTGCGGTTGGACGTCGAGGCGGAGCGCTCGCCCGGCTTCAGCGTGTCCGGGTTCATGCCCAGACACATGGAGCAGCCGGCGAAGCGCCACTCGGCGCCGGCGGTGGTGAAGACCTGGTCGAGACCCTCCTGCTCCGCGGCCGCGCGCACAGAGGCCGAACCGGGCACCACGAGCATCCGTACGCCGTCGGCGACCTGGCGCCCGCGCAGCACCTCGGCGGCGGCGCGCAGGTCCTCGAGCCGGCCATTGGTGCACGAGCCCAGGAACACCACGTCGACCGGGATCTCGCGCATGGCGGTGCCGGGAGTGAGCGCCATGTACTCCAGCGCCTTCTGCGCGGCGACACGCTCCGCGCTCTCGGCGAAGTCGTCCGGGCTGGGGACGAAGCCGCCCAGTGGCGCACCCTGGCCCGGGTTGGTGCCCCAGGTGACGAACGGGGTGAGCTGCGAGATGTCCAGCGTCACCTCAGTGTCGAACTTGGCGCCGTCGTCGGTGCGGAGGCTGCGCCAGTACTCCTTGGCACGCTCCCACTCCTCGCCCTTCGGCGCGTACTGCCGGCCCTCGATGTAAGCGAAGGTCGTCTCGTCCGGCGCGATCATGCCGGCCTTGGCGCCCCACTCGATCGACATGTTGGAGATGGTCATCCGACCCTCCATGGACAGCTTCTCGATCGCCGGGCCGCGGTACTCCACGACGTGCCCGCGGCCGCCGCCTGTGCCCACCTGAGTGATGAGCGCGAGCACCAGGTCCTTGGCGGTGACGTCGGGGCCGAGCTCGCCGACGACGTTGACCGCCATGGTGCGCGGGCGCGCCTGCGACAGCGTCTGCGTCGCCAGGACGTGCTCCACCTCGGACGTACCGATGCCGAACGCGAGGGCGCCGAATGCACCGTGCGTGGAGGTGTGCGAGTCGCCGCACACGATGGTCATGCCGGGCTGGGTGAGGCCGAGCTGCGGTCCCATGACGTGGACCACGCCCTGCTGCTCGTCGCCGAGCGAGTGCAGCCGGATGCCGAACTCGGCGCAGTTACGGCGCAGCGTCTCGATCTGGGTGCGTGACACCGGGTCGCTGATCGTCAGCAGGTTGTCGGTAGGCGTGTTGTGGTCCTCGGTCGCGATCGTCAGGTCGCGGCGCCGCACGGGGCGGTCGGACATGCGCAGGCCGTCAAACGCCTGCGGACTGGTGACCTCGTGCAGCAGGTGCAGGTCGATGTAGAGCAGATCGGGCTCACCCGCGGCAGTGCGTACGACGTGCGCGTCCCACACCTTCTCCGCCAGCGTACGCGGCTGCTGTCGTGCTTCTCCCACCATCTGGACATCCTAAAATTTGGGAGGTATGTTTCGGTCTGTGGGACACAGTATGAGCGGTGTGGGCGTGCTCGACAAGGCGGTTGTCATCCTTGCCGCCTGCGTCGACGGCGCCAGCCTGGCGGAATTGGTGGAGCGGACCAAGCTTCCGCGCGCCACCGCACATCGCCTGGCACAGGCGTTGGAGATCCACCGTTTGCTCGTGCGCGACGCCCAGGGCCGCTGGCGCCCGGGCCCGCGGCTCGGCGAGTTGGCCAACGCCGCACCGGACGTACTGCTGACCGCCGCCGAGCCGATGCTGACCGCGCTGCGCGACGCGACTGGAGAGAGCGCGCAACTGTATCTGCGCCGCGCCGACGAACGCCTGTGCGTCGCCGCGGCCGAGCGGGCCAGCGGGCTGCGTGACACGGTGCCGATCGGCGCCGTGCTGCCGATGACGGCCGGCTCTGCCGCACAGGTCCTCCTGGCGTGGGAGCCGCCCGAGGCCGTGATGCCGCTGCTGCCGCGCTGCAAGTTCACCGGACGCACCCTCGCGGAGGTGCGGCGGCGCGGCTGGGCCCAGAGCGTGGCGGAGCGCGAGGCCGGCGTGGCGAGCGTTTCCGCGCCTATCCGGGACCGCACGGGGCGGGTCATCGCGGCGATCAGCATTTCCGGACCGATCGAGCGCCTGGGCCGGCGCCCGGGCGATCGCCACGCGATGGCCGTCGTGCGGGCCGGGCAGCGCCTGTCGGGCCTGTAGCCGGTTCGCTTCCGTCCCCGCCTCGCTACCGCACGCGCGCGATTCGCGCTTCCTCCGCCCGGCCGGTCAGCCTCCGGCCGGGCGTTGGTGCTTCCCCACATGTCTTTCAGGTTCGTACGCCTGGTGCCAGGCGTCCTTCCTCGTGTGTGACACCGTCCTGCATGAACGCCGTGAGTGCTGATGTCTCGCGGTGCTTGCCGGCCCCTTGCCTACGCGGGTCTCGTGATGCTTCCCAATTACTATTACTCGTTTCGCTTGCACACGGCCCTTCATGTTCGCTGCTGGGTCTGGTGATCGCCGGCGGCTCCTCGCGGTCGCCGCGTCCGTCCTTGAGTCTTCGGGGCTCGACGCCCATCGGTATCTCGGGCGTGGCCACCGCAGCCGTGCGGGTGCCTGAGGGCGCCCAGAACGGACGCCGGCTGGGCGGAACCACGCGCGGACGCGTCGGGCGCTGCGTCGATGCGCTGATCCTGACCACGACGGCGTCGCACGGGGTTGCGTGCCGCGCGGACGCGCCTACGATCGGCGAGACGTGCCCTCCGGAGCGTCCGGGAACGCCGGGCGTGGGCGCGTCCTGCATCGGCGGATCCGGGGCGCAGTCCCGGAGCGCATCAGCTGGAAGGAACGCCAGTGCCCGACTCCACCACACCTGCCAGCCCCGAGCCGGACGGCTCGGCGGGTATCCACTCCACCCCGGCGTCGGGGACGCCGGCCTCCCCGTCGGACCACGGCCCGAGCGGGCCCGACGCGCCGAACTCCCCTCCCGCACCGCAGGAGCCGCAGCTGCCACCGCCCGCAGAGCCGAGCGGCAACACCGCCAGCGGCCGGGGTGGCTGCATGACGGCGATGATCGGGCTGTTCGTGTTCATCGCGGCAGTCCTGGGGATCGCCACCCAGTTGTAAGCGGACGGGCGCCGCGCCCGCGCCCACTGACGGGTGCGGGCGCGGCGCCATGGTTCGAGGACCGGCTCGGCGTGGCGACGTGGACCGCGCCCGCGCATCCGGACCGAGCGGTGGAACTGGTCGCGGCCTCGGCGATGGACGACGGCAAGGTGCGGGCAGGACAACGCGCAGGCAGGAGCGGGCACGGCCGGCAGCCAGGGCGGCGCGGGCGGCGGCGACGCGGACCTCGGCGCCGGACGTCGCACAGCACACGCGCGGGAGGGGACGGCGTGGACTTCGTTGCCGCCGACGGGGGTACGTGCTGCCGGCGCTCGGTGAACGGGGGCTCACAGACCGCGGACGCCGCGTCCACGGAGGCAAGGCGGTTCCCGGGCGCGGAGGCAACGCAGGACTTCCCCGGCAAGGATGCCGGGTTCCGGGCGGCTGCGACGTTGCCAGCGTGGATCAGCCCGCGATCGGCTGGGCAGACCTCACGAAGGTGAACAAGCTCACCCCGGCCCCGCACGCGGGATACCCGGGCGTGGCTGACACCGGAAGGCGACCTGCCGACCTGCTGACCGGCGAGGGCGCGTCGCCGAACCTGCCCGCACTGAACGGTCAAGGGCATCGTAGGGTCGGGCGTACAAGCGGCTACGACGGCCTCTACGCCCGTGTGCGACTCATCGGGTCGGGCGGGCTCCCCCGAGAGTACCCCCGCCGCCGGATCGGACGTCCTGAGCGCGCTCAGCGTCATGGCGGGCCCATCGGCGACCTGACGGCGGCGTTGGGCACAGACCTCGCGGCATTACCTGTCGCGGACGGTTAGCTGCCACTGACAGTGAGGTAACGGCGGGGCCGCGGCACTGCATGTCCGGGTCGTCATGGGTTGACCCGCCGCGCTCGTGAAGTGACCCCAAGGTCCAGGCCGCGCCCGCGCGTGCGGGCGCCGCCGGGTGAGGTCCGAGCGACCGAGGCGCCCAGCGCCAACGGCGCGGCCACGCACAGGAGGGACAGCCGGGCCTGGCGGGCAGGGAGCGGCCGGACGGAGGGAGATCCGAACGTGGCGGTGTGACGTACAGCATGGGCGGAAGCCGCGACCGGCCCTAGTCGAGTGCTTAGGGGCGGCGTCGGGCGCGAATGCGGGTACCAAATGAAAAACCGCGCCTCCCGAAGGAAGCGCGGTCTCCCACTGTAGCCCCGACCGGATTCGAACCGGCGCTACCGCCTTGAGAGGGCGGCGTCCTGGGCCGCTAGACGACGGGGCCCCAGAACGTGCTGACGTGCGGTGAAACTCTACAGCACCGCGATCTTGCTGCGGTGCTGGGGTACCAGGACTCGAACCTAGACTAACTGAGCCAGAATCAGTCGGGCTGCCAATTACCCCATACCCCATTGGCGCTTACCGCGCCGAAAGAGAACTTTACCGGAGGTCCCCTTCCAAGCCAAATCGGTTGTCGGCAACGTGCCTATTCCAAGGTCAGGACCCTGTTGCTGAGCGCGCCGATGCCCTCGATCGAGACGACGACCTCGTCGCCGGCCACGATCGGGGAGACGCCGGCCGGGGTGCCGGTGAGGATCACGTCGCCGGGCAGCAGCGTCATCACGTGTGACACATATGACACAAGCGTCGGCACGTCGAAGATCATGTCCTTGGTGCGGCCTAGCTGGCGGACCTCCTCGTTGACCTCGCAGCGCACCTCGACGTCGCCGACGTCCACGCCGGTGACGATCCACGGGCCGATCGGGCAGAACGAGTCGAAGCCCTTCGCGCGCGTGAACTGCACGTCCTGGCGTTGCAGGTCGCGCGCGGTCACGTCGTTCGAGCAGGTGTACCCGAAGATCGCCGCAGCGGCGCCCGCGCGGTCGACGCGGCGCGCGCCGGTGACGCCGATCACGACGGCGAGCTCAGCCTCGTGCTCGACCCGCTGCGACTGCGGGGGCAGCCGGATCGCGTCGTTGGGGCCGATGATGGAGGTGGACGGCTTGAGGAAGAGCAGCGGCTCCTTGGGCACGTCATTGCCCAGCTCGGCCGCGTGGTCGGCGTAGTTGCGCCCGACGCACACCACCTTGCTGGGCAGGATGGGTGAGAGGAGCCGCACGTCGGCGACGGCCCAGCGCTGCCCGGTGAACCGGAGGTCCCCGAAGGGGTGACCATTGATCTCGGCAACGGTCAGGCCGGAGACACCGGCCGCGGGCTCGCCCTCGACGACCCCGAACGACATGCCACTGCTGTGGGCGAAACGAGCGATACGCACGGGTGGAAATCTACTCCGCGCGCAAGTGGCGCTGCACGAACGCGTTGCGGAACGCGCCCCGCGGGTCCAGCCGCGCGGCGAGGGCGGCGAAGTCGGCCGAGCGCGGGTAGCGCGGCGCGTGCCGGAAGACCTTGCCCCAGTGCGGCCGCGCGCCCAGCGGCGCGAGCTGCTCCTCCAGCGCCTCAACCGCCCGAAGAACAAGATCATTATTCGGTACCCAGGTGAAGTGCAGCGCCACGCTGTCGCGCCCGTAGTGCGGGCTGAGCCACAGCTCGTCCGCCGCGACCGTGCGGATCTCGGAGATCTGCAGCGCGGGCGCGACCAGATGCCGCACACGGTCCACTGCCGCGAACGCGGCGACCGCGTCCGCGCGCGCCACGAAGTACTCCGTTTGCAGCTCCTCGCCGCTACTCGGGGTGAACTCCAGCTTGAAGTGCGGCAGCCGCGTGTGCCATGGCCCGGGCGCGCCGCCCTGCTCGGTGCAGTGCACTGGCGACATGGCCGCGATCGGGTGCCGCGGCCCGCCGGCCGGTTTGGCCCCGAACAGCTCCGCGGGCGCGGGCGCGTCGCCGTCGCGTCGCTTGACCCACACCTGGTCGACGGTGTCGCCGGCCCAGCCGGTGAAGAGGCTCACGCTGTACCCCGCGGCCGCGATCTCCTCCCAGTGCGCGTCCAGCCGCGCGCGGGGCAGGTGTTCGAAGACGTGCTGGCTCACCTGGTACGCCGGGACGACGTCCAGCGTCACCCGCACAACCACACCGAGCGCCCCGAGCGCGACGACACTGCCCGGGAAGTCGGGGTCTCCGCGCCGCAGCGACACCAGCTCGCCGTCCGCGGTGACGAGCTCGATCGCGGCGACGGCGGTCGCCAGGTTGCCCAGCCCGACCCCGGACCCGTGCGTGCCGGTCGCGACCGCGCCCGCGACCGAGATGTGCGGCAGCGACCCGAGGTTGTGCAGCGCGTACCCGGCGGCATCCAGCCGCTCGGCCAATTCCCCGTACCGCACCCCGCCGGCGACGCTGACCGTGCCCCGCTCCGCGTCGATCCGGATGTCCGCCGGCAGCCCGGCGACGCTGATGAGGTCCCCGGGCGTGTCCGCGATGGGATTGAACGAGTGCCCGGTACCAAACACGCGCACCCGCTCGGCGCCGGCCACGATGCGCTGCACCTGTTCGACCGTCTCGGGCCGGTGCACTCGCGCCGCCCCGAACTCGATGTTCCCGGCCCAGTTCCTCAGCCGCTCGGTCATCCGCGCCTCCTCGCCACGATGGAGCCGATCCCGAAGCCCCGTTTTCCGAAGCCCTGCTGCCCACCACCCCGGGATACAGCCGCCATCATCGCCCCTCGCGCCCCGCTGTGCGGCGAGGACCTCGGCGCCGAAACCGCCCGTACGCCGTATGAACCGGACGCGCCCGCGCGGACGGGTATGACGGCTCTCCAACCACGCGGCGAAGGCACGAACGCGTTGGCCACGAATCGCAATGCGCGCCAGGTACGCCCGCATCCCGCGCGGGCGCAGGAGCGCGGAGGCTCGGACGCGAGGCCCGACGCGGAGAGGCTGGATCCACAAACGCCTGTAACCAGCGCCGACAGAGCCGAACGACAGCGGCCGCAGTGCGGGCGCGGGCGGCTATGACGGTGCCCGGTGCGGAAGTGGCGTCAGGAGGGCGCGTTGAGGTACCGAAGCATCTGCTGAATCTCGGCGGTCCTCGACTCGTCGATGCGCCGGGCCAGGTCGAGGGCGCCGGGGTTCACGCCGGTGCCGGTCTCCATCCGGGCGATCTCGATCGCGTTGTGCTGGTGCGCGATGAGCATGTTGAGGAACTTGGTCTCGAACTCCGTGCCGCTGGTGGCTCCGAGCGCCTTGATGTCGTCAGGGCTGGTGCCGTGCGCCCCGCCGTGGGCGGCGTGCGCGGACGGGTCCGCGGCCGACGGCTGGCCCCACGCGCCGAGCCACACCTGCATGGTCTTGAGCTCGTCGGTCTCAGTGACGTCGATCGCGGCCGCGAGGGTGCGTATGTCCTCGCGTACCGCCTTCGTCCGGGCCAGGCGGACCATCTCCAGTGCCTGGCTGTGATGGGCGACCATCATCTGGCTGAACATGACGTCGGTGTCGTTGAAGACGCGTTGCTCGGTGCCTGCGGGGGCGGGCTGGGCCGGGGCGGCGGCGCAGCCCGCCAGCAGGAACGCCGCGAGAAGAAGCGCGAAGCGTTTCATGTTCCGGGGATCTCCTTGCGCGCGGTGGCGCCCCGATGCGCGGGACGCCACCGCTTTCGAGCGGTACCGAGGTTCAGACGCGCTTCCACAGGGCCGGGACGTTGGGCGGCTCCCAGCCCGGGATCGCGGTGTGCGCCTGGAGGCACTGGTAGGTCACACCGTTGTACGTGACGCGGTCTCCGACCTTGTACGCGGTGCCGGAGGCCCAGGTGGTCGTGCCCGCCGGCGGTTGCGAGGCCGTCGGAGAGGCGGTGGGTGATTGCGACGGCGTCGGCGAGGGCTGCGTGGGCGTCGGCGTGGGGTTGCCACCACCGCCGCCGCCGACCTGCAGGTCGACGCACGAGTAGAACGCGTTGACGGTGTCAGCGACGTTCCAGCGGGCCAGCACGAGGATCCGGCCGGTCCGCCCGCCGAGGTTCACCGTGTGCGACGCCGTCGCGTCGGGCTGCCTGCCGCCGCCGTCGATGACCGCGATACGGGTGCCGCCGACGAAGTACTCCCAGTTCGTCGTGGCGTGGCGGGCGGTGAACACCCAGTTGAAGGTGACGGTGTTGCCGACCGACGTCGCCGGCCAGCCCATGTTCGGGTTGTCGAGTTGGGCGAAACGGCTGTTGCCGCCGCTGCAGCTCGTCAGGCCCTTCGGACCCTCGACGCTCTGCGGCTCGTACACGATGGCGCCGCAGTTGGCGACGCGGCCCTGCGCGCACATCGCCTGGCGGCTGGGCGGTGAGGAGATGTACCCATGCGCCGATGCCGGGGACGCCGTCACCAGCAGTGCGGCGGCCGCAGTGGCCAGTGTCATGAGTACCGCAGCGATCGCTTTGCGCATCCAATCGCTCCTTCCAGCGGTGGGGGTGGTCCCGTCAATGTAAAGGAAGGATTGTTAACAGTAAATAACCTTTATGAATATCGCTCAATGAAGCCCCTAACTTAAGGTAGGGTTCATCCCCCTTTGAGGCACCCGTGCGGATCCGCGGGACGGCACTCGGCCCTTCGCAGGCGTCCACACGCACGAGTGGCCTGGGCGCCTCCGTGCGGACACGGCCGGACCATCACCTGGCCCGGTCACGTGGCCGGCTGGTGCGGGTTTATCCGGCGCCATCGTGGTCAGCAGGGCTGCACGAGCCCGCCCACACCCGCTCGCACCGAGTCGCGAGGAGACGCCATGCCCTACATCGCCACGTCCGACGGCGCCCAGATCTTCTACAAGGACTGGGGTGCGGGCCGACCCGTCGTGTTCAGCCACGGCTGGCCCCTCAATGCCGACGCCTGGGACAACCAGGTGATGCTGCTGGCCTCCAACGGCTTCCGCGCGATCGCCCACGACCGCCGGGGCCACGGCCGATCCACGCAGACATGGAACGGCAACACCATGGACCAGTACGCCGACGACCTCGCCGAGGTCATCGACCAGCTCGGCCTCACGGACGCGATCGTGGTCGGGCACTCCACCGGCGGCGGCGAGGTCACGCGGTACCTCGGGCGCCACGGTACGTCGCGCGTGGCGAAGGCCGTCCTGGTCGGTGCGGTGCCGCCGCTGATGCTCAAGACCGACACCAACCCGGAGGGCACGCCGCTGGAGGCATTCGATGCCATCCGGGCCGGGCTGGCCGCCGACCGCTCGCAGTTCTACCGCGACCTGAGCGCGCCGTTCTACGGCGCCAACCGTCCGGGCAGCACCGTGTCACAGGGCATGCGTGACCAGTTCTGGCTGCTGAGCATGCAGGTGGGGCTGAAGGCCGCCTACGACTGCGTCAAGGAGTTCTCGGAGACCGACTTCACCGAGGATCTCAAGCGGATCGACATTCCCGTGTTCGTCGCGCATGGTGACGACGACCAGATCGTGCCGATCCAAGCGGCCGCGCCCAAGACGGTGCAACTGCTGAAGGACGCGACGCTCAAGGTGTACCCCGGCGCGTCCCACGGCATCGTCGGCGCCTACGAGGCGGCGCTCAACGCCGACCTGCTCGCGTTCATCCGGGCCTGACCCCCAACGGCCGGGCGGCGTACCCGGACGCTCCGCCTCAACCGACTGCGACCGCGCCCCGGCCCGCGGGCACCCCGCCAGGCGACCTCGTGGTGGCTCAGAGGTACCGCATGGGACATGGACATCGCGCCCGGGCGCTGCTTGCCTGGAGGTATGGACGATGTGATCGTGCTCGGCGCCGGCGTGATCGGCCTGACCTGTGCGGTGCGCCTGCTCGGGAGCGGCGCGCGCGTGCGCGTGGTGACGGCTGACGAGCCCACCCGGACGGTGTCCCGGCTGGCCGCGGCGGTGTGGTACCCGACGCACACCGAAGGCGACCCGCGCGTCCTCGCGTGGGCGCGCCGAACGTACGACGAGCTCATGGCCCAGGCCGCCGCCGGCGTCCCTGGCGTCGCCCCGCGTCCGACGCGCATGCTGCTGCGCGGCCCGGCTGGCACGCCATGGTGGTCGGCTGCGGTGCCGGACTTCGCGGCGCATCCGGGCGAGTGGCGCTTCACCGTGCCGTCGGTCGAGATGGAGCCGTACCTTGGATGGCTTGCCGACCGGGTGCGACAGTCGGGCGGCACGCTCACGCGCGGGCGCGTCGAGCGACTGGCTGACCTCGCGGGGCAGGCGGGGACGGTGGTCAACGCGACCGGCCTGGCGGCGCGCGTCCTCGCGGACGACCCGGCCGTGTTCCCGGCCCGGGGGCAGATCGTCGGCGTGGCCAACCCGGGCCTGGTGACGTCGATCCGGGACGAGGACCACCCGGACGGCATGACGTACGTCCACCCGCGCTCCCGCGACGTCGTCCTCGGCGGGACGTTCCAGCCCGGCGACTGGTCCGAGACCGTCGACCCGCCGACGACCGAGGCGATCCTGCGCCGGTGCACCGGCCTGGTCCCGGAGCTGACCGGGGCGCGACCACTGTGGGAGGCGGTGGGGCTGCGCCCGGCGCGGCATGGAGGCCCACGGGTGGAGCCGGATCCGACGCCGCTACCGGGTGGCACCCGGCTCGTCCACAGCTACGGGCACGGCGGCGCGGGGGTCACGCTGTCGTGGGGCTGTGCCGATGAGGTCGTCCGGCTCGCGTCGTTCTGAGTGGCCCGGCACTACGCACAACGCGCCCGCGCGGACCCGCCGCACCCGCACGAATCCATTGCCTCCATACGGCCGCGCACCCCGCACAGACAGACCACCTCGGCGCGGACGCGGACCCGCACAAAAGGACCGCCTCCGCGCGGACGTGCCGCGCCAGCGCGGAGGCGTGAAGACCGCGACCGCGCGCCGCTCCGGGCCGTCGGCGGGAGCGGTGCGCGGTCACTGGGACAAGACCGAAGAGACGAGGAGAGCAGGACGAAACCGGCCGGTCGAGAAGGGCGGATCAGGCGTCGCGGGTCTTGAACAGGTACGCCGCCACGGCCAGCAGCAGCACCGTCCAGCCACTGAAGACCGCGAAGCCCTGCCACTGGGTCAGCAGCGCGTCCGGGGGCAGGGCGGGTTCGAAGATGAGCTGGCCGGCGTTCGTGGGCATCCACGCGTGGATGTGAGCGCCCCAGCTGCCCGGCAGGAGACCGGTCAGCTGTGACACGATCAGGATCAGGCCCAGCACGGCGGTCATGGCGCCCGCGGTGTGGCGGATGATGGCCCCGAATGCCAGCGAGAACAGGCCCAGCATGGCCATGAAGAGGCCCGCCCCGATGACCGAGCGGGTCACGCCCGGGTCACCCAGGGAGACCGGAATGTGCTCGGCGATGATGGCGCGGCCCAGAAAGAACGCGCCGAAGGAGAGCAGTTCACCGACGACGAGCATCAGGGTGGCGAACACCAGGATCTTCGCGCCGAGGACGGTGAGGCGGCGCGGCTGCGCCTGGAGAGTGGAGCGGATCATGCCGGTGGTGTACTCCGCCGAGATGACCATCACACCGAGGACCGCGATCACGAGCTGGGCGATGAACACGGGGCGGGCGATGACGATCTCGAGCGGGTGCTGGCGCAGGTAGCCCTGGCTCGACGGGTCGGTAATGTCCCACTGGCGCACCACCGCCCAGGAGATGATCGACATCAGGCCGATCGCGATGCCGGCCATGGCGACGATGGACCACACCGTTGAGCGCACGGAGCGCAGCTTCGTCCACTCGGAGCGCAGCATGCCGGATAGGCCTGCTCGTGGAAGTACGATGCCGGTCATTGCTTTTCTCCCGGGATTGCCGCGTGGTACTCGACGCTGTCCTTGGTCAGTTCCATGAACGCCTGCTCCAGAGATGCCTGCAGCGGCGAGAGTTCGTGCAACCGGATGCCGTTGTCGAACGCCAGGTCGCCGACGCGCGGGAGCGGCAGCTCCGTGATGAGCAGCACGCCGTCGGGCTCGGGCGCGGCGTTGCCGCCGGCGGCGGTGACGAGGCCGGCAAGGCGCGCGGCGTCGGGCGTCCGCGCGCGGACGGCGAGCGCCGAGTTACGGTCGATGAACTCGCGCACTGTGCAGTCCGCGATCATTCGACCCCGTCCGATCACGAGCAGGTGGTCGGCGGTGTGCTCCATCTCCGACATGAGGTGGCTGGAGACGAGTACGGTGCGGCCCTCGGCGGCCAGGGAGCGCATCAGGTTGCGAATCCACAGGATGCCCTCGGGGTCGAGGCCGTTGACGGGCTCGTCGAACATGAGCACCTTCGGGTCGCCCAGCAGCGCGGTCGCGATGCCGAGCCGCTGGCCCATGCCGAGCGAGAATCCCTTCGAGCGCTTCCGCGCGACGCCGGTGAGGCCAACGACGTCGAGGACCTCGTCGACGCGGCGGCGCGGCAGGTTGTTGCTCTGCGCGAGGCACAGCAGGTGGTGGTACGCGCTGCGCCCGCCGTGGATGGCTTTGGCGTCCAGCAGCGCGCCGACCTCGCGCATCGGGTTGTCCAGGGTGGCGAACGGGCGGCCGTTGACGGTGACGGTGCCCTCCGTGGGCGCGTCCAAGCCCAGGATCATGCGCATCGTGGTCGACTTGCCCGCCCCGTTGGGACCGAGAAATCCGGTGACCTGGCCGGGGCGGACCGTGAACGACAGCCGGTCGACGGCGACGCGTTCGCCGTAACGTTTCGTGAGGCCGACAGCCTCGATCATGGTGGCTTCCTTCCGCTGGCTCGGCCGGCCCCCGCGCGGGCGCGCCGTCTCGACGAAAGGTAGAGGTGTGTTGCTGTGGCGAGGCTAAGAGAGGCTGTGACGGCCCTCAGTCACGGGTGTACGTCATGTCGAAGTCCTTGGCCCAGCTGAGGCCGTCCTTCGACATCTCCCACTGGGCGGTGATGCGCTTGCCGTCGGCATCGAGTATGCCGGTGAAGCGCTGGTTGAAGCCCTCGGCCGCGCGCCAGATCCGCCAGGTGCCGCCGTCGAGGTCCATGCCGTAGGTGCGCAGGACACCGCGGGCGTCGGAGTACAGCATGGTGAAGGTCCTGCTGCCGTCGTCGTAGCCGATGATCGACGTGGTCGGGAACGGCGCATTGATGATCCACTCCTTGGGCACGTCGTCGCCCGGCGGATCCGCGTCCGCGCGCTGGATGAGGAACTCCCCCTCGTCCGCCCACGCGAAGCTCGTCCAGCCGCGCATGGTGACCTTGCCGTTCACGGTGGCGGTCGTGTCCCACATGCCCAGCAAGGGCCCTAGCCGCCGCCGTACCTCACTCATCGCCACTCCCCGGACCCAAGTTCCCGCCGCAACATGAACCCGACTTATACACCAAGCGGCCGTGTCCGGGTTCCACCCTGCGGTCAGTTACCGACGGTCTCCAGGAGCCTGTCGCACTCGGCGATGAGGCGTCCGCGCAGCGGGGCGGCGCGCTCGGCGAAGGAGCGCTGTTCATCGACGTAACGCGTCCTTCCCTCGACGGTCTCGATCCGCACCGGCTCGTAGCCGAGGTCGGCGAGGTCGTACGGCGAGGCCCGCATGTCGAGGGTGCGGACGTCGCGGGCGAGCTCGAAGCAGTCGGCGATGAGCTCGGCCGGAACCAGCGGGGCGAGCTTGTACGCGTGCTTGTAGAGATCCATGTTCGCGTGCAGGCAGCCCGGCTGCTCGTTGGCGGCCTGCGCCTCCCGGGTCGGCTGCAGCAGGTTCAGCGGCCGCGCGGGCTCGGTGTAGAAGCGGAACGCGTCGAAGTGGCTGCACCGGATCCGCCCGGCCGCCACGACCGCGTCCGTGCCCCGCGGGCCCAGGCGCAGCGGCCACGCGTTGTGCCGCAGCTCGTCCTGCGTCTGCCGGTACACCATCGCCCACTCATGCAGGCCGAAGCAGGCCAGGTACGGCGTCCGCGCGGCTGTGGCGGCGAGCAGCTCGCGGATCCACGCGATCGCGTCCGCGCGGCGGGCCGGCACCGTCGCCGCGTCCTCGCCCGACTCGTCGAGGACGATGCCCGCGCCCGGGTGCCAGCGGCGCAGCTGCGCGGGCCGGTACGAGTAGTAGGTGAAGAGGAAGTCCTCGACCGGATGCTTCCGCCCGCGCCGGCGGCGGGCCAGATGCGGCTCGATCCAGGCGTCCACGCGCGCCTCGTGGGCGGCGCGGCGGGCCTCCCAGGTCGACCGGTCCAGAACGATGAGCTGCACTGTTCAAGCTTACGGAGCGGTAGCGCCGGCGCGGGCGCCTAGCCCCGGCCGGCCGATCCGGGCGGGCGTGCCGTCGGCGTTGTGGAACGTCACGCCGATTGGTCCATTGTGGATGGTGAGCTCGCCCGCGGCGGTGACGCTCACGTCGAGCTCGCCGTCGGCCACCTTCAGGCCGCGGACTCGGAACGCGCCGACCGGCGAGGGGGCGAGCGGCGCGAATGTGATCCGCCCGGCCGGCACGTCGACGTCGAGCCCGAGCAGCGCGGTCAGGATCGCCGGCCCGGCCGCCGCGGCCCACGCCTGGGGGCGGCACGCGGTCGGGTACGGGGTGGGCAGGTCGTCGCCGCCGTACAACTCGGGGAAGCGGAAATCGAAGCGCTCGGCCGCGTCCAGGAGGGCCGCGATGACCGCCGACGCCTCCGCGCGGTGGCCGTCGCGCGCCAGACCCAGCAGTGCCACGGCGTTGTCGTGCGGCCAGACGGAGCCGAGGTGATAGGAGAGGAAGTTGTACCCCGCTGACGCCGGTGCGGCCGTGCGGATGCCGAACGGCGAGCGCAGCGTGGCGAGGCGCTCGGCCACAGCGGCGCTCTCCGGCGGGGTGAGCAGGCCGGTGCCGAGCAGGTGGCCCATGTTGGAGGCGATGAGGTCGACCCGCTCGCCAGCGCCGTCCAGGGCCGTCGCGGGCTGCCCGCCGGGGCACCAGAACGATGCCCGGAAGCGCTCGGCGAGGTCGTTTGCCCACTCGCGCCATCGCTTCGCCTCCCCCGCCGCGTCGTAGCCTCCGTCGCCGGCCTCGTACGTCGCCGTGGCGTCGTGGGAAGCACTGCCAGCCGCGCCGGTCACCGCTGCGTCGTGGGCGCTGCCGCCGGTAGCGTCATCGTCCGGGGTGGCGTCGGGGAACTGATCGAGGAGCCAGGCGCCGTCGAGGGCGGCCCGGTATGCGTAGGCCTGGACCTCGCTCAGCGCGATCGGGCCGCGGGCCGGGCGGCCGTCGGCGTGCTGCACGGCGTCGGCGGAGTCCTTCCAGCCCTGGTTCGTAAGGCCGGTGCCGCCGGTGTCGTAACGCACGAAGCCGTCGTGCCGCATCAGCCAGCCGACGGCACGGCGCACGGCGGGCAGGAGCGTGCGGACGGCGGCCGGAGGCATGCCCCACCGGTACGCGTCGGCGAGGACGCTCACGAACAGCGGCGTCGCGTCGACCGTGCCGTAGTACACCGGGGGCAGCGTGTGGCCGGTGCCGGCGCGGCGCAGCTCGTGCAGGATCCGGCCGGGTTCCTCCTCCGTCTCCGGATCGTGGCGGACGCCCTGGCGGGCCGCGAGGAGGCGCAGCGTGCCCGCGGCGGCGTCGTGACCCAGCGGCAACGCGAGGCGGGCGGCCCAGAGGGCGTCGCGGCCGAACAGGGTCAGGTACCAGGGGCTGCCCGCGGCGTAGTACGCGTCCGCGCCCTCGGTCCGGCGCAGTGCGTCGAGGTCCTGGACGCTCGCCCGTACGAGCGCGTCGAGCCGCCTGTCGTCCGCGGCGACGCGGAGGGTGCTGAACCGCTTGGGCCGGGCGATCGGGGGCACATCCGTGCGGGTGATGCGCAGTTCGGCGGACCAGGTTCCGCGCGCGGGCACGGTGGCACTCCAGCGCAGCGTCGCCGCGGCCCCGAGAAACGGACGCGCCTCCACGCACGGGTCGGCGTCCGCGTCCACGCCGGCGGCGATGTGCGCAGGCGGGATTGTTTGGATGCGAACGGACATGCCGTCGGCGGCGTGCCAGTCGAGGCGCTCCTGAGGGTCCGCCGCGGCCGGGGGCCGGCCGGCGGCGGGGGCGGCATTCGCGACACGGCCCGCCCGGACCTCGCCCATCCCCGCGAAGTCGGTGGCCGCGTGCACCGCCACGTCGACCGTGATCGGGGCGTGGGAGGCGTTGGCCAGGGTGATGGTCTCAATGCCACCCGACGGCTCGGCCAGCCGGCGGCGCGACAGCGTCAGCGTGGGGGCGTCGCCGCCGGGGGCGGGCAATTGCGGTACCGACGAGAAATGGGCCGAGGCCGCGCCCGTGCGGCGGACGGCGATCGGAACCGGCTCCGCGGCATCGACGGTGACGACGAGGCGGGACAGGACGCGGCGGTCCTCGACGTAGAGGCCGTCGGCGCCGCCGGCGAGCCGGCCGGAGGGGCCCGAGAGCCAGGTCGCCGGGGCGGCCACGCAGGTGACGTGGTCGTGCAGGTAGGGCTGTGCCATCTCGGCCATCTCGTTCCTTCTGCTCGGCCCTGCTCGGCTCTCAGCCGCCGATGACGTTGACCGCGCGGGCCACCACCAGCAGCACGGTCACCAGAGAGATCACGGACTCGGCGACCATGAGCATCTTCGCCCACTTGGACATTGGCATGGTGTCGGTCGGGCTGAAAGCGGTGGCGTTCGTGAAGGCCAGGTAGAAGTAGTCGAAGAAGCCCGGCTCCCAGTCGCGGTGGACCAGCTCGGGCACCTGCATCTGAGGGAAGAGGAAGTCGGGGTGCGGGGTGTCCGCGTCCGCGCGCGCTGCGGGCCCGCCGCGGTCGGCCTCCCAGTACCACAGGGCGAACACGATGACGTTGGTCAGCCAGATCGCGGCGGCCCACAGCAGCAGGTGCGCCGGCGCCAGGTCGCCGTGGGTTTGGTCGAAGAGGGCGCGCACGAGCAGCCAGACCGACCAGGCGGTGACGACCGTCAGCAGGGCGGCGAGGCCGATGGACAGCGGCCGGAGGATGCGGGTCTCGCGATTGATCCGCAGCGGGTTGACCGCGACGATGCTGATCAGCAGGGCGGTCTCCAGACCCGGGAGCAGCCAGCGCGGGCGCGGCGCCAGGTCGGGCGGCAGGACCAGGTGGATCCCGATGGCGACCGCGATGGCGAGTGCGGCGGGCCAGCGCTGCTCCGCCTCCGTGCGTCGCAGCCAGCCTGGCGGCGGCGTTGGCCGCTCCGGCTTCGGCGAGCCGTTGGGGCCGCGGTCTGGCGCGGGTGGCAGGTCACTCACGGCAGCCAACCGTAGACCTGCCGTCGCGCCCGGGCCAGCAGAACCTCCGCATGGCTGAACGACCTGCCGCAGGGACGCGCGGAAGCGTGGGCGTCGGCTCAGGTGAACAGGTGGTAGAGCTGCCAGGCGATGGCCGCGAGGCCGGCCAGGGCGAGGACGGCAAGGTACGTCAGGACCAGCCGAGTGTCGCGCAAAATGCACTTCGAGCGGGTGAGGCCGCGGCGGCGGGCTCTGGCGTAGCCGACGAAGCCCAGCAGGGCGAAGCCCACCACCGCTACCGGGCCCAGGAGCCAGGCCAGGGCCGCGATGGTGGCGTAGATGCAGAGACGGAGCGGATCGTACGGCGCGGACGCGCCAGGCGCCGGGGAAGACGATGATGGCGGCTTCGCGCCCGGGCGCGAAGGCCTCGCCAGGTTTGCGGGCAGAGCCGAAGACAGCGGCAGCGCCGAAGACGGAGGCGGAGCCGAAGACGAGGAGGAGGAGGAAACCGACGGCGCGGGCGCGGCCGAAGTCGCCGGCAAGGCCGACGTCGGCAGCGGCGTCGAAGACGAGGAGAGAACCGACGGCTCGGGTGGGGCCGAGGTCGTGGGTGGGGGCGGCGAGGTCGGCAGCCGGTTTGTCATGAGGTCGCCTCGGTTGCGGCCGGTCGGGGGGACAACGGCAGCAGCTGGCTCGTCGCGCGTGGGAGGCGTTGGGCCGACAGGGCGGACCAGGCCTGTACGGCGCAGAACGGGGCGCACTGGTCCTGGGGGCCGGTCTCGTCCGTGCGGCGGGTGGCCACGTGGACACAGCACTGCAGGAGGCGCTCCTCGATCATGGTGTGCAGGTCCATGAAGGGCTTGACGGTGATGCGCTTGACGCGCTCGCCGAGCATTTTGCGCAGACGGTTACGACCGCCCGGCAGCGAGGATGACACGAGGGTCGTCAGGGTGGAGATGCCCAGGTCGCAGTTCTCGCAGATGTCGCGCCACAGGGAGCCTACGTCCGGGTGGGACAGGGAGGACTGCTCGGACAGCAGGCCCAGCAGGGAGTCCTTGACGGCGGTGCGCAGGGCGGCGGGCAGCTGTACGTCGGCGATGCGGTTGGCGACCATGTCGGGGGCCAGGTCGAGGAACGACAGGAGGCGCTCGTGGCCGATGAGGGCGGTCATCGACTGCCAGTGGCCCGCGTCGTCGCGCAGCATGTAGCCGACCGAGCAGCAGTGCGGATGCGAGCACGGCAGGGCCGTGAGGTCGCGCCAGGTAACCAGGTCGCCGGTCTGCGGGCCGAGGCGCGCCAGGACGCCCGTGTGCGTGAGACGGTTCATGGGGTCGATCGGGCCCGAACGGCCGGAGCCGAACTGGGGCTGCAGGGAGACGCCGCCGACGTACGGGGTGTCCAGGGCGCGCTTGACGACGGCGCCGATCTCGTCGTCGTTGACGCCCAGGGCACACGTCATGGTCAGGGTGGTGAAGACGCCACGCGCGGAGAGGCGGTCGACCGCCTGGTCCTTGAGGCGGCGCAGGTCGGCGCCGCGGTGGTGGCGGGCGGCGCGCTCGGACACGCCGTCGTACTGCAGGTAGACCTCGACCCGCTCGCGGTGGCGGGTGAGGAGGTCCAGCAACGCGTCGTCGCGCGCGATGCGCACGCCGTTGGAGTTGATGAGGATCCGAACGACGTTGCGCGCGGAAACCTCGTCGAGCAGTTCCTCGAGCCACGGGTAGAGGGTCGGCTCGCCGCCGGAGAGCATCAGCACGTCGATGCGCCCGTTCTCGCGCGACAGCCGGGTGTCGAGGCTCGCGAGGACCTCGGCGAGGGGCACGGCGCCTTCGATGGCGGGCGAGGAGTCCGTGAAACACGTGGGGCAGCGCAGGTTGCAGCTGTCGGTGAGGTCGGCGAGCAGGATGCAGGTGTGCTGGGTCTGCATCTCCGGCAGGCCGGCCAGGTACGCGGACGGCACGGGGGCGAAGTTGCCGGCCACGTCGGGGATGTGAGCCTTCGTGGGCGCGGTCCACTGCTCGAGGTACCGCAGGATCTCCGGCGACTCGTCGTAGAGGGTGCGGACGAGGCCGTGGCTCGGGCAGCCGCGCTCAAGCCAGATCCGCCCGTCCCGTTCGGCGAGGAGACCGGACAGACGCTGGACCATCTCCAGTGGACGGTCCGGATCGTCGGCCGCGCAGGCGGGGCAGAACGCGTTGACGTAGCGGTGGATGCGGTCTCCGCGCAGTTGCATTCCGGAGTTCATGACGATCCCTGGTTGACGATGGCGAGGCACACGCCGATGCCGGCGATGGGGAGGACGGCCACGCTGACGCTCCAGCCGATGAGGATGCCCAGGCCGATGCCGCGGTCCTTGCGGGCGATCCACACGATGCCGACGACGAGGCAGGCGACAAGCAGCAGGCCCTGCAGCAGGATCTCGACGTAGACGCCGATGATGGCGTTCTCAGGTTTGGCGCTCCTGCCGCCGATGATGATTGCGGCGACGCCGAGCAGGATCGCGACGGCCTGGCCGAGGAAGGCCAGGCCGATGCCGCCGAAGACGCGCCTCGTGTGGATGGGGCGCTCGGGGGCGGGCGGAGGCGGTGGAGGCGGCGGCACGGACCAGCCGTACTGGGGCGGAAAACTCACGGCAGCGCCTCCGCTTCGTTTGGGACCTCACGGCCGGGCGCGCGTCCGCGCGGTCGAGAGCTCACGTCAGTGCCTCCGCTTCGTTCGGGACCTCACGGCTGTGTGCGCGTCCGCGCGCGTGCCTCCAGGCGAAACGCGCCATGGTCAGGGGCAGCAGGGCGAGCAGGAACAGTTGCGAACGGGTCAGGCCGGCCCAGACGACCTCGTTGCCGCGCACGAACTCGACGCCGAAGCGGAACGCGGCGTAGGCGGCGAGGTACAGGGTGAAAAGCCGCCCGGGCGCGGTGATGCGGCCGCGCAGCGCGAGCAGGGCCGCGAAGGCCGCCAGGTGGAACAGGATCTCGTACGCGATCGACGGGTGCAGCGGCACGCCGGCCGGCACGTGCATCGCCGCGGCGTGCGCGTCGTCGAGGGTGATGCCCCACGGCAGGCTCGTCGGGGTGCCCGGCGGCTCGGCCAGCAGGCAACCGACGCGGCCGACCGCCATGCCCGCGGCGACGGCGGGTGCGAAGAGGTTGCCGGTCTTGTGTGGGTACCCGCTGATCCGCTTACCGAGCAGGGCGCCAAAGTAGGCACCGAGGAGCCCGGAGAGGATGCTGCGGTTGCCGAACGCCCACTGCTCCAGCAGCGTCGCGTTGTCCCTCGGGTCGAGGTGCTGAGCCCACGTGCCCAGGCGGGCCAGGAGGGCCCCGCCGACGAGGGCACCGGCCAGCACGTACCAGAGGCGCTCGTCCTGAGCGCCGCGGCGGCGGATCTCCCACAGCAGCACGAGCGCGGCGACCCCGATGCCGAGCGCCACGAACACGTCGTGGGACAGGATCGCCACCGGACCGATCCGCGCGATCACTGGGTACACGGATGTCGAGCCTACTGCCAGAGCGCCGCGACGTGCGGTTCTTCCATGCTGGCCGAACGGCCACCGCGGACCGGCCGGACCCGAAGCAACGCGCGGACGCGAGCAACGCGGAGCGGCAAGCGGAGCAAACCGGCCCCCGAAGGCAGAGTGCGAAGAAGCCGACGCGCGGCGAAGTGGCACGAAACAAGGTGCGACGCGGACACCGGTTGTGTGGCTCGCTTACCCTGGCGGGATGGTCACCACGGAGGACACCCTGCCGTTGCTGCCGGAGAAACCGGTCAAGCCGCGGCGGCGCTGGTGGACCGTGGTGCTCTGGCTGGCGGTGGTGCCGTTCGTGGTCTGGGCGGCGACGCGGACGCTCGGGCTGGACCGCGGGTTCCCCGCCGTGCAACTCATCGCCTTCACACCCTATGTCGCGGCCGCCTCGCTGCTGCCGCTGTTGGTCGCGGTGCTCACCAAGCGGCTCTGGGCCGCGCTGGTCGCGGCGCTGGCCACGATCGCGCTCGCGGCCTGTGTGCTGCCGCGCTGGGTCGCCGACAGCTCGCCGGAGCCGGACGGGGGGCCGGCGATCCGGGTGCTCAGCGTGAACATGCTGTTGGGCGGGGCGGACCCGGCGATGATCGTGGGGCTGATCAGGAAGCACGGCGTGGATCTGGTGGCGTTGCAGGAGTACACGCCCGAGGCGAAGGACGCGCTGCGCTCCGCGGGGCTGGAGGACGTGCTGCCGAACGCGGTGTCGTACCCGCAGCCGGGTGTGACGGGCTCGGCGGTGTACAGCCGCTTTCCGGTGGCGGACCTCGGGTATCGGCGCTTCGAGTCCGGGTTCGGGCAGGCACAGGCGGGGGTGCGGGTGCCGGGCGCGGCGGAGGTGCGGGTCGAGTCGGTGCACACATGCGCGCCGGCGGCCGCGTCGCGGAGCGGGTGCTGGGAGCGGGACATCGCGCAGGAGCCGGCGGCCACGCCGGACGGGGCGGTGAGCCTGCTGATTGGGGACTTCAACGCGACGCTGGACCACAAGGGGTTCCGCTCGGTGCTGGCCAAGGGCTACCGAGACGCCGCGGACGTGGTAGGGGCCGGCTTCGAGGCGTCGTGGCCGTTCGACGAGCGGTGGTTCATCCCGGGTGTGACGCTGGATCATGTCGTGGCCGACAAGCGGGTCGGCGTGCGCACGGTGACGGTGCACCGGATGCCGAACAGCGACCACAAGGCGGTGTTCGCGGAGCTGGTGCTCCCGAAGGGCGCGGCCTGAGCCGGCAGGGCGCGACCGGCGCAGAGATCGAAGGCGTACCTCCGGCTACACGCGGTTCGTTGGCCGGGAGTACCTTCACCTACGAATCGGGCCCCCGCCCGAACCGGAACCACGTTGGAGCAGATGGGTGACACGAACGTTCCGCGGCCTCGCGCTCGCCTTCGCCGTGCCGCTTCTCCTGGGCGCGGTGGTCGCCTGCTCGGACAAGCAGGGCGACAAGCCGGAGCCGGCGTCCGACCGGCCCACGGTAGAGGTGACCGCGCAGCCGCAAGACGCGCAGTCGGCACAGGTGGCGGCCGAGCAGGTGTTCGACAACCTGTCGGAGGGCGACTGGGCCGGGGCCTACGACCTGTGGACCGACAGCGCCAAGGCGGCGATCGACAAGGACGCGTACATCGACCTGGTGGCGACGTGCACGGGGCAGCAGGGGAAGTATCAGGTGACGGGCGTGACGCCGGTCGACGACAGCACGGCGACGATCAAGTGGACGCACGCCCCGGCGGCCGGTTCGGCGAACCAGACCGGGACGAACACGGTGAAGTACCAGAACGGGGCCTGGAAGTTCGAGCCCGACTCGGCGGCGCTGGCCGCATATAAACAGAACAAATGCCCGTAGGGCGACAAAGGAATCGGTACGGCGGGGGTCGGCAGTTGTCGGCCCCCGCCGCGTATGTCTAGACGTGCACCTGGCGGGTGAGGCCGTAGTTGAGCGCGTCGACGAGGGCCTGCCAGCTGGCCTCCACGACGTTCTCGTGAACGCCGACGGTCGTCCAGTCCTCCCCGGTCGCGTGGGTCTCCACGAGGACACGGGTGACCGCGCCGGTGCCGTGGCTGCCCTCGAGGATGCGAACCTTGTAGTCGGCCAGCTGGAAGCCGGCCAGCTCCGGGTAGTGCCTCGTGAGGGCCACGCGCAGCGCCTCGTCGAGGGCGTTGACGGGGCCGTTGCCCTCGGCGGTGGCGATGACCCGCTCGCCGCGGACGCGGACCTTGACCGTCGCCTCGGAGACCACGGCGCCGTCCTCGCGGTGCTCGACCAGGACGCGGTACGACTCCAGGGCGAACGGCCGCGGCAGGGCGCCCTCGGCCAGCTCCGCGCGGGCCAGCAGCTCGAACGAGGCGTCGGCGGCCTCGAACGACCAGCCCTGGGCCTCGAGCTCCTTGACCCGGTTGGTGACCCGGGACAGAGCCTCCGGGTTGCCGGCAAGGTCGACGCCGAGCTCGCGCGCCTTGAGCTCGATGCTGGCCCGGCCGGCCATCTCGGTGACCAGGATCCGCATGTCGTTGCCCACGACGACGGGGTCGATGTGGTTGTACAGCACGGGATCCACTTTGATCGCGCTCGCGTGCAGGCCCGCCTTGTGAGCGAACGCTGACGACCCGACGTAGGCCTGGTGGGTGTCGGGTGCGATGTTGGCGATCTCGGCGATGGAGTGCGAGACGCGCACCATCTGCTCGATGCATCCGTCCGGTAGGACCGGCATGCCGAGCTTGAGCTGCAGGTTGCCGACGACGGCGAACAGGTCTGCGTTGCCGGGCCGCTCGCCGTAGCCGTTGGCGGTGCACTGGAAGTGCGGCACGCCGGCCTCGACGGCGGCGACGGTGTTCGCGACCGCGCACGCGGTGTCGTTCTGGCAGTGGATGCCGAGGCGGGCGACGGCCTGCTCAGGGGTGATGCCGAGCGCGGCGGCGAGCCGCTGCCGCACCTCGTCGATCGTGCGGGTGATCAGCGACGGCAACATGCCGCCGTTGGTGTCACACATGACGGCGGTCTCCGCGCCGGCGGCGAGGGCGGCGGCGGCGACACTGGCGGTGTATTCGGGGTCGAAGCGGTAGCCGTCGAAGAAGTGCTCGCAGTCGAGGAAGACCCGGCGGCCTTCGGAGACGAAGTACTCGACGGTGTCGCGGACCATCGCCAGGTTCTCCTGCGCGGTGGTACGCAGGGCGCGCTCGACGTGGCGCAGGTCCGACTTGGCCACGAGCGTCACGGCGGGGGTCTCGGCGTCGAGCAGGGCGCGCACCTGCGGGTCGTCCTGGACCCGCACCCCGGCCTTGCGGGTCGCGCCGAACGCGACGAAGACGGCATGTTTGAGGTTGAGTTCGGTGCGGGCTCTGCGGAAGAACTCGGTGTCCTTCGGCATGGCCCCGGGCCAGCCGCCCTCGATGAACCCGACGCCGAACTCGTCGAGCAGCCGCGCGACGGCGAGCTTGTCGACGACGGAGTAACTGATCGCCTCACGCTGGGCCCCGTCGCGAAGCGTCGTGTCGTACACCTGCATGGTTGCTCCTTTGGCGGGAAGAGGGGGGGCCTGGTGCGCTACTCGGATCGGGACCAACAAAAAGACCCCTCGCGGATGCGAGAGGTCTGCGCGGCCAGCTGGAGGATGCTGGACGCGCTAAGGGCCAATAATGAGCCGAGTCACGTTCGGTAGCTTGCCACGCACCGGCCCCCAGTGGCACGTGATTCCGGATTTTGAGAACTGGGGTGATCTGCTTCACGATTCACCCTGTTCGTCACGTCCCCGTAACGAGGACCCGGCAATGTTGAAGCCGGTCCGATGAGGCCCGCGCGGGCGGGGCTTGATCACCGTTCGTGAGTACTGTTGGCGAGTGAGGAGGTGTGGTTCGATGTCCATTGCGACGTTGCGGGCGGCTCTGCCGCCGTATGCGCGGGACCTCGAGCTGAACCTCGACTCGGTGCTCGCCGCGCACCTGTTGGACGAGCAGCGACTGTGGGGCGCCGTGCTGGCGTGCGCGATGACGACCCGCAGCGCCTTCGTGATCCGCAACATCGCGGCCGAGGCCGGCGAGCACCTGAAGCCGGAGGCCGTCGAGGCGGCCAAGGCGGTCGCGTCGCGGATGGCGATCCACAACGTCTACTTCCGCGCCAAACACCTCATCGGTGACGAGGCGTATCAGCACCTGCCGGCGCGGCTGCGCCGCCAGGTGAGTTCCACGCCCGGCGTCGGCGCCGCCGACGTCGAGGCGTGGTCAGTGGCAGTATCCGCGATCACCGGGTGCGGGGTGTGCCTGGAATCGCACGAAAGATCACTTCGTGGTGCAGGGGTGTCCCGCGAAGTGGTCGACGAGGTGTTGCGCGTCGCCGCGGTGGTTCACGCGTTGGCGGTAACCCTCGATGCAGAGGCGGCTCTCGACTAGGAGCTTTCCTCTTGTACGGGTGTCGGAGTGGCGGCTCCGGCACCCGTACGCATTTCCGGGTGTAGGTTGCGCTCAGCGCGTCTGTGGGGCGGCCCGGCAGCGGCTACCGTTGGCGATCCGCAGCATCGCGCGCACCTTGGGGGCAGGATGATCGACGGACTTCCGCCGGAGCCGATCGAGCCGCCGGTCGATCCGCCGCTGGGCTGCGCCGATCCGATGCTGTGGCGCGTGGCCCGGGCCCTGCACGACGCGCACCGCCCGCGCACGGACAACTTCTGCGAATGCAAGGCGTTCTGGCCGTGCCCGGACGCGCGACTGGCGGAGGAGGCGCTGCAGCTGGCATGCGACCGGTCGGTGCCGCGGGCGGTCAAACCGGGGATGGGCCGCAGTTCCAACCTGGGCCGCTGGTCAGCGTAGGGCGGACGGGCCGAGGCCCTGCGCAGACGCGAGCGACGCCGGGGCGAGCCCGGCGCCGCTCTTTGTAAAGCATTGGTTACAGAACGCGGTGGACCCAGCCATACGGATCGGGTGCGATGCCGCGCTGGATCGACACGAGCTGCTCGCGCAGGCTCATCGTCACCTCGCCCGCCTTGCCGTCGGCGACCGTGAACTCGCCGTCGGCGTCACGCACGGTGCCGATCGGAGTGATCACCGCCGCCGTGCCGCACGCGAAGGCCTCCCGCAGCCGGCCGCTGTTCGCGTCGGCGCGCCACTGGTCATACGAATACTGCTCTTCCCGGACCGTGAGGCCCCGGTCCACGGCCAGCCGCAGCACCGACTCGCGGGTGATGCCGGGCAGGATCGTGCCGGTCAGCGGCGGGGTGGCGATCGAGCCGTCGTCGAAGACGAAGAACACGTTCATGCCACCGAGCTCCTCGACGTAGCGCTGCTGCGCCGCGTCGAGGAAGACCACCTGGTCGCAGCCGTGCTCCATCGCCTCGGCCTGCGCCACCAGGCTGGCGGCGTAGTTGCCGCCGCACTTGGCCGCGCCGGTGCCGCCGGGGGCGGCGCGGCTGTACTCCCGCGAGACCCAGACGCTGACCGGCCGCACGCCGCCCCTGAAGTAGCTGCTGACCGGGGAGGCGATGATCAGGAAGAGATACTCCGAGGAGGGCTTGACGCCGAGGAAGGCCTCGCTGGCGTATTCGAATGGGCGCAGGTAGAGGCTGCCCTCCGGGTCGTCGGGGACCCAGTCGCGGTCGACCCGGATGAGCGCCTCAAGGGCGTCGAGGAAGAGCCTCTCCGGGACCTGCGCCATGGCTATCCGCCGCGCCGAGGCGCGGAACCGGGCGGCGTTGGCGTCGGGGCGGAACAGCGTCACCCCGCCGTCGGCGGCCCGGTATGCCTTGAGCCCCTCGAAGACCTCCTGCGCATAGTGCAGGACCGCGGTCGCCGGGTCCATCGGGATCGGGCCGCGCGCCTCGACGCGGGCGTCATACCAGCCCTTGCCCTCGGCGTAGCGCACGGTGACCATGTGATCGGTGAAGATCCGGCCGAATCCGGGGTTGGCCATCAGCGCGGATCGCTCCGCGGCGGTTACAGGCTGCGGATTCTGACGAATCTCGAAGTCGAGCGTTTCACCGCCGTTCATGCATGCCTCCACAAAAGGTTGCGCCGGCACGCTCACGCCGCGTGCCGTGCCTGCAACTTACCCGAACGGACGTTCAATCGCAGCCAGGGCGCCGGGCATCGGAGATATGGCGCCGGGGCCCAAGCTCACACCAAGCTCAGACCCGGCTCACGCCACACTCACACCAAGCTCACGCCACGGCTGCGGCGAGGCGGTCTCCGATCGCCTCGGTGGACAGCGCGCTGCCCGGCGTCCGCGTGGTCACCTCGGCGCCGACCGCCTCGTTGACCCGCGTCGCGGCCTCGGGGTGACCGAGGTGGTCCAGCAGCAGCGCGGTGGACAGCACGGCGGCCGACGGGTCGGCGACGCCCTTGCCCGCGATGTCCGGGGCCGAGCCGTGCACGGGCTCGAACATCGACGGGAACGCCCGCTCCGGGTTGATCGAACCGCTGGCGGCCAGGCCGATACCGCCGGTGACCGCGGCGGCGATGTCGGTGAGGATGTCACCGAAGAGGTTGTCGGTGACGACGACGTCGTAGCGCTGCGGGTTGGTCACCAGGAACATGGCGGCGGCGTCGACGTGCTGGTATTCGGTCTCAATGTCCGGGAAGTCGGCCTTGACCGCGTTGAAGGTGCGCGCCCACAGCCCGCCGGCGTGGGTGAGGACGTTGGTCTTGTGCACCAGCGTCACCTTGCGGCGCGGGCGCTTCGCGGCCCGGGCGAACGCGTCGCGGATGACCCGCTCGACGCCGTGGCGGGTGTTGAGGCTCTCCTCGGTGGCGACCTCGGCCGCGGTGTCCGGGTGCAGGTTGCCGCCGGCGCCAACGTAGAGGCCCTCGGTGCCCTCGCGGACCACGACCAGGTCGATCTCGCCGGGCTTGACGCCCGCCAGGGGGCTGGTCGTGCCGGGCCACAGGCGGGAGGGGCGGAGGTTGACATACTGGTCGAACTCGAAGCGCAGCTTGAGCAGCAGGCCCCGCTCCAGCACGCCCGGCGGGACGCTGGGGTCGCCGACGGCGCCGAGCAGGATGGCGTCGTGGCCGCGCAGCTCGTCCAGGACGCTGCCGGGCAGCACCTCGCCGGTGCGGTTGTAGCGGGCGGCGCCCAGGTCGTAGTCGGTCGTCTCAACGCCCGGCAGGACGACGCGCAGCACCTTCAGCGCCTGCGCCACGACCTCCGTGCCGATGCCGTCACCAGCCACAACCGCGATCTTCGCCACCACTGACCCCTTTCGTAGACCCCGTCAACGGTACGCCGCCGTCCTATTCCGTGGACCGGCGTCCCGATCATTGGGATCACCAGGGGGAATGAGGGCGGGGAGCGCCGCCACGCTCCCCGCCCTCATCAGAGGAAGGTCCCCTAGTCGGCGGACAGGTCCGCCGTGCTCGCCGCGGTCGCACCGATGGCCTGCTGGGCCGCCCCGAGCAGGTCCGCCTCCACGGCCGTGTCGACGGTCAGCGTCATGAGCGCCTCCCCGCCGGCCTCGCGCCGGGCGACCTGCATCGCCGCGATGTTCACCCCCGCCGAACCCAGTATCGAACCGACTGTCCCCACCACGCCGGGGCGGTCGGCGTAGCGGAAGAACAGCAGCACACCCTCGGCCGCGAGCTCGAGGCTGAAGCCGTTGATGTCGGTGAGCTTCAGCGCCTCGCGTGGGCCGGCGACGTATGTGCCGGACACCGAGGCTACCCGCCCGTCCGGAAGGGCTCCACGCACGGTCACCAGGTTGGGCTGGTCGGAGGAGTCGGTGAAGGCCGCGAGGGCGACCTCGACGCCTCGATCGGCGGCCAGGTGCGGGGCGTTGACGTAGGTGACCTGCTCGGCCACGACGCTGCCGAACAGACCCTTCGTCGCGGCCAGCTTGAGGACCGACACATCGTGCTTGGCCACCTCGCCGTACACCTCGACCGTCACCGCGGACGCGACGCCCCCGGCCACGGCGGTGAAGACGGCGCCCAGCCGCTCGGCCAGCGGCAGCAGCGGCCGGACCTCCTCGGCGACGAAGCCGCCGACCTGGACGTTCACGGCGTCGGGGACGAACTCGCCGTCGAGGGCGAGCTTGACGCTGCGCGCCACCGCGAGCCCGGCCTTGTCCTGCGCCTCCACCGTCGAGGCGCCCAGGTGCGGCGTGGCGACCACGTTGTCGAACGCGAACAGCGGCGAGGCGACGCACGGCTCCTTCGCGAACACGTCGATGCCGGCGCCGGCGACCCGCCCGTCCGCGATCGCGTCGGCGAGGGCCTGCTCGTCGATCAGGCCGCCGCGCGCCGCATTGATGATCCGCACGCCGGGCTTGACGATCGCGAGCTCGCGCACGCCGATGATGCCCACCGTCTCCGGGGTCTTGGGCAGGTGGATCGAGATGAAGTCGCTCTCCCGCAGCAGCTCGTCGAGGCCCAGCAGGCGGACCCCGAGCGCGGCGGCCCGGGCGGGCTGGATATACGGGTCGTAGGCGACGAGGCGCACCCCGAAGGCGGCGATGCGCTGGGCGAACAGCACGCCGATGCGGCCGAGCCCGACCACGCCGACGACCTTGCCGGACAGCTCGACGCCGGTGTACTTCGACCGCTTCCACTCCCCCGCCTTGAGCGCGGCGGACGCGGCGGCGGTGTTGCGGGCGACGGCGAGCAGCAGCGCGACGGCCTGCTCGGCGGCGGAGACGATGTTGGACGTGGGTGCGTTGACCACCATGACGCCACGCGCCGTGGCGGCCGGCACGTCGATGTTGTCGAGGCCGACGCCCGCGCGGGCGACGACTCTCAGCCGGGGCGCCGCGGCGACCGCCTCGGCGTCGATCTGGGTGGCGCTGCGCACGATCACGGCACTGGCGTCGGCGAGTTCGGCGAGCAGCGCGGACCGGTCGGTGCCGTCGATGTGGCGGACCTCGTAGTCGTCGGCGAGCACCTCGAGAGCGGACGGGGCCAGTTCCTCGGCGATGAGCACCACCGGGCGGTCAGGAGGGAGGGTCATAGCGTCCTCGACTTCCGTGCTTCGGTTGGCGTCGACTGCGGGGCGCGCGGCACTGCCCGCCACGCACGGGCGAAACGCTCCAGGGCCGGGCGGTCGGCCTCTTCAGGCGATGGTAGGCCCGCAGCTCCAGTGGCCCGCGACCATGAAGACGTGAGCGCGATCACAGCCACCGTGCGATGCTGCACTCGAACACCCGGCAACCCGCCGCCCCGCCCGAACGCGAACGCCCGGCGCTGTTGACTCTCCAGCGGCTGGAGACCCCAGGCTTTGGGGCATGACGACAAACCTGACGCCCGGGGAGAAGCGGGAGCTCTTCGGGGACTTCGATCCCGACGCGCACGCCGACGAGGCGCGCGAGCGGTGGGGGGACACCGACGCCTACCGGGAATCGGCGCGGCGCACCTCGAGCTACACCAAGGACGACTGGGCTCGGATCAAGGCGGAGGCGGCTGAGAACACCGCGGCGTTCGCGTCGGCCTTCACCGGCGGCGTCGCCGCCTCCGAGCCGCGGGCCATGGACCTCGCCGAGGCGCACCGCCAGCACATCGGGCGGTGGTTCTACGACTGCCCGCTCGAAACGCACCGGGGGCTCGGCGACATGTACGTCGCGGACCCTCGGTTCACCGCCAACTACGACACCGAGCACCCGGGGCTGGCGCGGTACATCCGCGACGCGATCCACGCCAACGCCGCCCGCCAGGGCTGATCCGCCGGTCCTTGGCACCGCGGACCTGGCAGGGCCGGGGCGCCCTTCAGGCAGCCCCGGCCCGGTGTCTCGCGGGAGGAGCGGTCCGCAGGTGACGCGGCCCGAGTCATGAAATGGAAGCGGGGCCCCTCACGGTGAGGGGCCCCGCGGCCGTGTCAGGCAGTCTCGGTGATGGGGCGGTCGACCCAGCTCATCATCGAGCGCAGCTGCTTGCCGGTCTCCTCGATCGGGTGGTTGGCGCCCTGCTCGCGGTACTTGGTGAAGTTCGGGCGGCCCGCGTCGTCCTCGGCGATCAGCTCGCGGGCGAACTCGCCCGACTGGATCTCGCCCAGGATGCGCTTCATCTCCTCCTTGACCCTCGCGTCGATCACGCGCGGGCCGCGGGTGTAGTCGCCGTACTCGGCGGTGTCGGAGACGCTGTAGCGCATGCGGGCGATGCCACCCTCGTACATCAGGTCCACGATGAGCTTGAGCTCGTGGAGGCACTCGAAGTAGGCGATCTCCGGGGCGTAGCCCGCCTCGGTGAGGACCTCGAAGCCGGTCTGGACCAGGGCCGACGCGCCGCCGCAGAGCACGGCCTGCTCGCCGAACAGGTCGGTCTCGGTCTCCTCCTTGAACGTGGTCTTGATCACGCCGGCGCGGGTGCCGCCGATGCCGGCCGCGTAGGCCAGGGCCAGCTGCAGCGCGTTGCCGGTGGCGTCCTGCTCGACGGCGACGAGACAGGGCACGCCCTTGCCGTCGACGAACTGGCGGCGGACCAGGTGGCCCGGGCCCTTCGGGGCGACCATGCACACGTCCACGTCCGCGGGGGGCGTGATCAGCCCGAAGCGGATGTTGAGGCCGTGGCCGAAGAAGAGCGCCTTGCCGGCGGTCAGGTTCGGGGCCACGTGGTCGGCGTAGAGCGAGCGCTGCGCGGTGTCCGGCGCGAGGATCATGATGACGTCCGCCTCGGCGCTGGCCTCGGCCGGGGTGAGGACGCGAAGGCCCTGCTCCTCGGCCTTGGCGCGGCTCTTGGACCCCTCGGGCAGGCCGATGCGCACGTCGACGCCGGAGTCGCGCAGGCTCAGCGCGTGGGCGTGACCCTGGCTGCCGTAGCCCAGCACCGCAACCTTGCGGCCCTGGATCAACGACAGGTCGGCGTCGTCGTCGTAAAACACCTCGGCGGGCATGCTGTGTTTCCTTTCGGGAGTTTCAGGGATGCGGCGCGGAGCGCCCTTATGAAGCGGCGCGCAGCGCCGGACCGGTCGTGATGGAGCGTGAACCGCGGCCGATGGCCACGACGCCGGACTGGACCATTTCCTTGATACCGAACGGCTCCAGGTCACGAAGCAGCGCGTCCAGCTTTTCCGACGTGCCGGTCGCCTCGATGGTGAGGGCGTCGGCGGCGACGTCGACCACGCGGGCCCGGAACAGGTTCACGGTCTCGAGGACCTGCGAGCGCACCGGACGTTCCGCGCGCACCTTCACCAGCAGCAGCTCGCGCTGGACGCTGGCGGTGGTGTCGAGTTCGACGATCTTCAGGACCTGCACAAGCTTGTTGAGCTGCTTGGTGACCTGTTCCAGCGGGGATTCGTCCGCGTTGACCACGATCGTCATCCGGGAGACCTCAGGGTGCTCGGTCTCGCCGACGGCCAGGGAGTCGATGTTAAAGCCGCGCCGAGCGAACAGGCCGGCGACGCGGGCCAGTATGCCGGGCTTGTTCTCCACCAGGACGGAGAGTGTGTGCTTGGCCATGATTCGGTCGACTCCCCTACACGTCGTCCTGGTCGAACGCGGGGCGGACGCCTCGCGCGAACATGATCTCGTCGTTGCTGGTGCCGGCGGCCACCATCGGCCACACCATCGCATCCTTGCCGACCACGAAGTCAACGACGACCGGCTGGTCGGTGACCTTCATCGCGGCCTCGATCGTGGCGTCGACGTCGCGCTTGGTCTCGCAGCGCAACCCGACGCAGCCCAGCGCGTCGGCGAGCTTCACGAAGTCGGGGATGCGGTGCTTGTGGGTGCCGAGCTCGGTGTTGGAGTACCGCTGGTCGTAGAACAGCGTCTGCCACTGCCGGACCATGCCCAGGTTGCCGTTGTTGATGACGGCCACCTTGATCGGGATGCCCTCCAGGGCGCAGGTCGCCAGCTCCTGGTTGGTCATCTGGAAGCAGCCGTCGCCGTCGATCGCCCACACCGTCTTGTCCGGCATGCCGACCTTGGCGCCCATCGCGGCCGGGACCGCGTAACCCATCGTGCCCAGGCCGCCCGAGTTGAGCCAGGTGGCCGGGTGCTCGTACTGGATGAACTGCGCCGCCCACATCTGGTGCTGGCCGACCCCGGCGGTGTAGATGGCGTCCGGGCCGACGATCTTGCCGATTCTTTCGATGACGTACTGCGGCGACAGCGTCCCGTCGGCGGGCTCCTCGTAGCCGAGCGGGTAGCGGCCGCGGATGTCGTCGAGCGTCGCCCACCAGTCCTTGAGCGACGGCCGGCGCCCGGCCGCCTGCTCGGCCGCCACCGCGGCGATGAGCTCCTCGATGACGTGCTTGGCGTCACCGACGATCGGCACGTCCGCGATCCGGTTCTTGCCGATCTCGGCTGGGTCGATGTCGGCGTGGATGACCTGCGCGTTCGGCGCGAACGTGGACAGTTCGCCGGTGACGCGGTCGTCGAAGCGGGCCCCGATCGCGATCAGCAGGTCCGACTTCTGCGGCGCGTAGACGGCGGCGACCGAGCCGTGCATGCCCGGCATGCCCAGGTGCTGCGGGTGCGAGTCGGGGAACGCGCCGCGCGCCATCAGCGTGGTGACGACCGGGGCGCCGGTCAGCTCGGCCAGCTTGAGCAGCACCTCGGATGCGCGTGCCTTGATCACGCCGCCGCCGACGTAAAGGACCGGGCGCTTCGCGGCGGCGATCAGCCGGGCCGCCTCGCGGATCTGCTTGCCGTGCGGGTGCAGCGTCGGGTGGTACCCGGGCAGCTCCATCACCGGCGGCCACTTGAACGTCGTCTGCTTCTGCAGCACGTCCTTGGGGATGTCCACCAGGACGGGGCCGGGGCGGCCGGTGCCGGCCAGGTGGAACGCCTCGGCGAGCACCCGGGGCAGCTCCTCGCCGGACTTGACCAGGTAGTTGTGCTTGGTGATCGGCAGCGTGATGCCGGCGATGTCCGCCTCCTGGAAGGCGTCCGTGCCGATGTACTGCGAGCCGACCTGCCCGGTGATCGCGACCATGGCGACCGAGTCCATGTAGGCGTCGGCGATCGGGGTGACCAGGTTGGTCGCGCCCGGGCCGGAGGTGGCCATGCAGACGCCGACCTTGCCGGTGGCCTGCGCGTAGCCGGTCGCCGCATGGCCGGCGCCCTGCTCGTGGCGGACCAGGATGTGCCGGACGTTCTCGGAGTCGAACAGCGGGTCGTACGCGGGCAGGATCGCGCCGCCAGGGATGCCGAACACGACATCGGCGCCGAGGGCCTCAAGCGAGCGGACGAGTACCTGCGCGCCGGTGAGCAGCTCCGTCTGAGAGGGCTGGGGCTTCTTGCTGTCGGCCGCCGGCGGTGTCGGATGCGCTCGGTGGGCGAGGACTTCTGGCGTGGGTCTCGTCATCGCAGTAAGCACTTTCGCTCGTAAGGTGTCAAGGCAGGCTCAGAGTTCACTGGGGATACAGCTCCGGACATGAAAAAACCCCACGTGCTCGGCACGGGGGGCTAGCGCGCTGACGGTAGGCGTCGGCGCGCTAGGCGATAAGTACTCGGAGCGACCTCGACGACATGTGCCCACTCTGACGCATCTCACCGCCTGAGTCAACCGATCCCAGGATGCGGAACGTGTCAGACTCACAGGTATGCCCGAGCTGCGGTCCAAGACCTCTACTTCTGGTCGCAACATGGCCGGCGCACGCGCCCTCTGGCGCGCCACCGGCATGACCGACTCCGACTTCGGCAAGCCGATTGTCGCCATCGCCAACAGTTTCACGCAGTTCGTGCCTGGCCATGTCCACCTGCGCAACCTCGGGATAATCGTCGCCGACGCGGTCGCCGAGGCCGGAGGGGTCGCCAAGGAGTTCAACACCATCGCCGTCGACGACGGCATCGCCATGGGCCACGGCGGAATGCTCTACTCGCTGCCCAGTCGCGAGCTCATCGCCGACGCCGTCGAGTACATGGTGCAGGCCCACTGCGCCGATGCCCTCGTGTGCATCTCCAACTGCGACAAGATCACGCCCGGCATGCTGCTCGCGGCCCTGCGCCTCAACATCCCGACCGTGTTCGTCTCCGGCGGCCCGATGGAGGCCGGCAAGACGGTCGCCATCGAGGGCGTGGTGCACGAGAAGGACGCCAAGCTCGACCTCATCGACGCGATGATCGCCTCGGCGAACGAGGCCGTCACGGACGAGCAGCTCGGCCAGATCGAGCGCTCCGCCTGCCCGACGTGCGGGTCGTGCTCCGGGATGTTCACCGCCAACTCCATGAACTGCCTCACCGAGGCGATCGGCCTGGCGCTGCCGGGCAACGGCTCCACCCTCGCGACGCACGCCGCCCGCCGCGGCCTGTTCGAGCGCGCCGGGTCGCTGATCGTCGAGCTTTGCCGGCGGTACTACGAGCATGACGACGCCTCGGTCCTGCCGCGCGCGATCGCCTCTCGGCCGGCGTTCGAAAACGCCGTCGCCCTCGACGTCGCGATGGGCGGCTCGACCAACACCGTCCTGCACCTGCTGGCCGCGGCCCGGGAGGCGGAGCTGGACTTCTCCGTCGCGGACATCGACGCGATCTCGCGCCGGGTGCCCTGCCTGGCGAAGGTGGCCCCCAACACGCAGAAGTACCACATGGAGGACGTTCACCGGGCCGGCGGGATTCCGGCGATCATGGGTGAGCTTTCGCGGGGCGGGCTGCTGGACGAGTCCGTCTGGTCGGTGCATTCCCCGACGTTGCGGGAATGGGTCGACAAATGGGACATCCGCAGCGGAAAGGCGTCCGAGGAGGCCCTGGAGCTGTTCCACGCGGCGCCCGGGGGCGTCCGGACCACCGAACCGTTCTCGACGGCGAACCGGTGGCACTCCCTCGACACCGACGATTCGGGCGGATGCATCCGCAGCGTCGAGCACGCGTACAGCGCCGACGGCGGGCTCGCGATCCTCTTCGGCAACCTCGCGCCCGACGGGTGCGTCGTGAAGACCGCCGGTGTGCCCGAGGAGAACCTGCGCTTCTCCGGCCGCGCCCGCGTCTTCGAGTCGCAGGAGGACGCCGTCGAGGGCATCCTCGCCAAGCGGGTCGTCGCGGGCGACGTCGTGGTCATCCGCTACGAGGGCCCCAAGGGCGGGCCGGGCATGCAGGAGATGCTGTACCCGACGTCCTTCCTCAAGGGTCGTGGCCTCGGCCGGGCCTGCGCGCTGATCACGGACGGGCGCTTCTCCGGCGGGACGTCCGGCCTCTCGATCGGCCACATCAGCCCCGAGGCGGCCGGCGGCGGCCTGATCGCCCTCGTGGAGGAGGGCGACACGATCGACATCGACATCCCGGCCCGCTCCATCGAGCTGCGCGTCGGCGACGAGGAGCTCGCCGCCCGGCGCATCGCGCAGGAGAAGCGTGACCGTCCGTACACCCCGCTCGACCGGGAGCGCCCGGTCTCGGCCGCTTTGCGTGCTTATGCCTCGATGGCAACCGCGGCGAGTGACGGCGCTTACCGGCGCGTTCCGTAACCGGCAGGCTCCCCGGCGGCCGGGTCCACTACGATCGGCGAAGTCATCTGCGACTGGCGCACATCAAGGTGGAACCGACCACCGGGGAGCTCCCAAGAATCGCCGGCACCGCGCGCCTGGGTGCCCGATTGGCACCTGCCAGGAGGAAGCTCATGCACGTCCCGGCACTGACCGCCCTCACTGAGGCCGACCCGGAGCTGGCCGGTCTGATCCAGAACGAGGCCGAGCGACAGCACGACACCCTCCGGATGATCGCTTCGGAGAACTACGTCTCCCAGGCCGTCCTGGAGGCCACCGGCACCGTCCTGACCAACAAGTATTCCGAGGGCTACCCAGGCAAGCGGTACTACGAGGGCCAGCGGTTCATCGACCCGATCGAGCAGCTCGCGATCGCCCGGGCCAAGTCGGTCTTCGGCGTCGAGCACGCCAACGTCCAGCCGTACTCCGGCTCACCGGCCAACCTCGCCGTGTACATGGCCCTCGCGAAGCCGGGCGACACGATCATGGGCATGGCGCTGCCCATGGGTGGCCACCTGACCCACGGCTGGTCGGTGTCGGCCACCGGCGCCTGGTTCCGCGCCGTGCAGTACACCGTCCGCAAGTCAGACGGCCGCATCGACTTCGACGAGGTGCGCGACATCGCGCTGCGCGAACGGCCGAAGCTCATCTTCTCCGGTGGTACGGCGATCCCGCGCACGATCGACTTCCCGCGCTTCGCCGAGATCGCCCGCGAGGTCGGCGCCGTGCTCGTCGCCGACATCGCCCACATAGCCGGCCTGATCGCCGGCGGCGCGCACCCGTCCCCGGTCGGCCACGCCGAGGTCATCTCGACCACCACGCACAAGACCCTGCGCGGCCCGCGCGGCGCGATGCTCATGTGCGACGAGCAGCACGCGAAGGCCATCGACAAGGCGGTCTTCCCCGGCCTGCAGGGCGGCCCGCACAACCACACCACCGCGGGCATCGCGGTCGCGCTGGGCGAGGCGGCGACGCCGCAGTTCCGGGCGTACGCGCACCAGATCGTCGCCAACGCCACGGCGCTCGCCGAGGCTCTCGTCGAGCGCGGCTTCGACCTGGTCTCAGGGGGCACCGACAACCACCTGATCCTGCTCGACCTGACCGGCAAGGGCGTCGGCGGCAAGCCGGCGGCGAAGGCGCTGGACCGCGCCGGCATCGAGACGAACTACAACACCGTGCCGTATGACACCCGCAAGCCCTTCGACCCGTCGGGCGTGCGGCTCGGCACCCCCGCGCTGACCACGCGCGGCCTGACCGAGGCCCAGATGCCCCAGGTGGCCGACTGGATCTCCCGCGCCGTGGACGCCGCGGTCAAGGAGGACGAGCCGGTGCTGGACGTCATCGCGGGCGAGGTCCGGGAACTGCTGTCGGCGTACCCGATGGCCGGCTGGCGGTAGACCTGCCACGAAAGGGGCGCCCTGTTCGCGGGGCGCCCCTTTTGCTGTTGCTCGCGGCTTTGCTGCTGATCACGGCTTTGCTGTTACTCGCGGTTCGTGGTTACTCGCGGCTTTGTCGTTACTTGCGGCGGAGGAACCGCCGGGACCGCGCTTTGGGTTCCTCGTCGAGGTTGAGCTCGAGCGGCGCGAGATCATCGAACGCCGCCGCGTCCCATTTACCCTGATCAGGGTTCCGGTCCCCGCCCCGCTCCCCGTGGCGACCGTTTTCCTGGTACCCACCGTCCTGGTACCCATCAGCGACATGTCCCGCACCGACCCCTCGATCGCCGGCGGCCCGATCGGCAGCGGCTCGGTCGGCATCCTGATCGGCAGTGGCAGCCCAGTCAGTAGCGGCGGCTCGATCAGCGGCGGCAGCTCTATCGCCAGCGGCAGCCCAGTCGGCGGCCGCGGCTCGATCGGCAGTGGCAGCCCAGTCCGCAGCAGCAGCCCTGTCGCCAGCGGCAGCCCAGTCAGTAGCTGCGGCTCGATCAGCGGCGGCAGCCCAGTCGGTGGCGGCTCGATCTGCGTCGGCGGCTCGGTCGGCAGCGTCCTCGTTTCTGGCGGCCGTGCGGTCCCATCGGCTGGTCGGCTCCGTCACCCATCCGGCGCCACCGCCTCCGCCGCCGCCCCCACGCTCCGGCTCGGCCGCACCCGCGGGTGCGGCATCCTTGGCGGCACCCTTTTTCCGTCCCCAACGCGAGCGCTTGGGTTTCTCCGCGGTCTCGGCCGACTTAGCCGCGGCGTCCCACCAGGCCTCCTCCTGCCCGCCGTTCGCGCCGCCACCCCGCCCCTGCCACGCCTCCGCACGCGCGTCTTGCCCACGCTGATCCAGCGCACCCGTCCACGCCTCGGCGCGCCCACCCTCGTCACGCCGGTCCGGAGCACTCGGCCACTCCCCGGCGTGCCCGCCCTCTTCCCAAGCCTTCGGAGCGCTCGACCACGTCCCCGCGCCGCCACCCTCGACACGCAGGTCCGGAGCACTCGGCCATTCCCCGGCGCGCCCGACCTCTTCCCAAGCCTTCGGAGCGCTCGACCACGTCCCCACGCCGCCCTCGTCACGCGAGTTCGGAGCACTCGGGAACGCCTCGGTGTGCCCGCCCTCATCCCACGCCTTCGGAGCGCTCGACCACGTCCCCGCGCCGCCACCCTCGACACGCGGGTCCGGAGTGCTCGGGAACGCCTCGGTGTGCCCGGCCTCCTCACGCGGATGCGGCTGGCTCGGCCAGGCCCCGCCGCTCACCGGCTGGTCATCGGCCTCCGGAACGCTGGTCCAGGCCTGGGTGCTCCCGGACTGCTCACGCGCGCCGTCAACCGTTGCCCGCGCCCCGGCACCCGCACCGGTGCCGCGATCGTTCGGTCCTGAAACACCGGACTCCGCATCCGCGCGGGAACCGGAAACCTCGCGCTCGGACGCCTGCTGAGCCGCCCGGTCCCGACGCCGGATCGACCGCGACGCCGGGTCCGAATCCCAGGACCGCCGCAGCTCGAGCGGCTTGGCCACGAGCTCGGGCGCATCCCCATCGAACAGGCTCCCACCCCACGAGGGCGGCTCCCCACTCACGATGGGAGGCCGCGCAACGGACGGCCGATCCGCAGCTCCACGCTCGAAGGACGGCAGCTCCGCCGCACGCCACTCAACCGATGGCCGCTCCGCCGCGGACGCCCCCGCGGGAGAGCTCTCCGCTGCACGCCAATGCACCGGCGGCCACTCCGCCGACGACGCCTCCGCGGGCGGCGTGACTGTGGCACTCCAGTCAACCGACGGCCACTCCACCGACGACGGCACGGACTGGGGCTCCGCAGGCGGCGTCTGCGCTGCACGCCACTCCACCGACGGGCGCTGCACGGGGGACGGCTCCGCGAGGGGCGTCTGCACGGAACGCCATTCCACCGACAGCCCCTCGACCGGCGCCGGCTCTGCGGAGGGCTGCTCCGCCAGAGGTGCCTCGGCCGAGGACCGCTCGAACGGCGGCCGGTCGTCCACCCACCCACTCCCCTCGGGCGCGGACGGCTCGCCCTGCGGCTCCGCGGCACGCTCGGGCGCGCCCCATGCACTCCACGGCTGCGCCGTCGACGGCTCGGCCATGACACTCGCCGCCTCCGAGGGCGGTTCGGACGCGAACGAGTCGCGCCACGAGGGGGTCGCGGGCGGCTCGGGCACGGCAGTCCAGGGCTCCACCGCCGGCCGCGCGGACGCGGGCGCCGCGGTCCACGGCTCCGAGGCTGGACGCTCGGAAGCGGGCGCGGCAGTCCACGGCTCGGAACCCGGACGCTCGGAAGTGGGCGCGGCGGCAGTCCACGGCTCCGTCGCCGGACGCTCGGAAGCGGAACCGGTCTCCTCGGGCTCGGTCCATGCGCGCCGAGCACCGCTCGTGACCTCGTCGGCTGCCGAACTGGGCCACGTCCCCGCCTCGTACGTCACCGGGAAGTCGTCGGCCGAGCTGCTCCACCGGAGCCGATCCTCGGGCGCCGGTACGTCACCGCCGCCCGTGCTCGACCACGACGCCCCCGACGACCACGTGCCGGAACCGCCGTCGTCCTCCGTTCGCAGGCGTCCCGGCCGGGTCGGCTCGGCGGACGAGGGTTCCGGGGTTGCACCGTACGACAAAGAGGTTTCCTCCGCAGCCCACGCCGCCAGCTGGCTGGCGGAGTCGTTGTCCCAGTCGCCGACCAGCTCCCGGGTCGATCGCGCCTCCCAGGACGTGTCCGCATCGCTACCCACGTCCGCGCGGCCGTCATGGCCGGAGTCCGTGTGGCCGTCGCGGCCTGGAGTGCCATGGCCGGAAGTATCGCGGCCCGGAACACGTCCTAACGCATCCTCGCGGTCCCCGGTGCCGAACTCGTCATCGGGGCCGCGCGCCGGGGTGAAATCGTCGGCGCGGCCGCGCGCGGGGGAGGCGTCGTCGTTGCGGCTGCGCGTGGTGGGGGTTAACGCGTCGTCGTGTTCGTTAGGGGTGTCGGACATCGGTTCGGTGTCCGACGGGGTGTCGGCGTCCAGGGCGTCGCCGCGGGCGCCGGTGCCGCGCGCCAGGCGGCGACCCAGACGGGCTCGCATCGCGCCGTTGCCGGGGCGCCAGACGGTGGTGGGGGTGGACGCGGGCGACGCGGCCGAGCCGAGCAGCGTCGGCAGTGCCGGTGCCGCGTCCTCGCCGGCCGCCGCGGCGAATGCGGCGTCGGTGGGCAGGGCGTCGCGGCCCGTGGAGGGCGCGGACGCCTCGCGGGCGAAGGTGCGCGGCAGGGACAGCGGCTCGGGCAGCTTGTTGCCGGCGGCGATGAACAGCAGGCGCTCCATGACGTGCAGGTCCACGTGGTACGCGTCGGCGGACAGCCAGCGCCCCGCGGCCTCGGCCATCTCGTGGGCGTGGACCAGGTGCAGGTGCTCGCCGGGGGCGACGGTGATCACAAGGTCTTCGCTGACGTCGCCGCGCGCGGGGGCCACCACGAGGTAGCCGCGAACGGCGCCGCCGACCTCGGCCAGCTGCTCGCGCCACGTGTGCACCTCGGCGGCCAGACCGTCGACGTCCTCGGAGCCGGGCACGAACAGGCGGCCGCCACGCAGGACCTGGCCCGCGGCGTCCATCGTGAACTCGCCGTGCGGCCAGACCGTGGGCAGGAACAGCGCGACGCGGCGGCCGGCGACGACGAGGTGGGTGCAGCCGCCCTCGCCCAGGGCGAAGAAGCGGGCGCTGGGGATCGCCTCGAGCTGCTTGAGGCGCGGCAGGTGGTCGTCGGGCTTGCCCCACCAGCGGCGGCCGCTCACCGCCTCGTCGATGGACAGGCGGGAGACACGACGCGCGTCGAGCAGGAGGGCGGACAGGAAGGCGCCCACCAGCGGTACCACGAAGGCCAGATTGATCCCGATGAACGCCAGGACGCCGAGGAGGTCGAACCAGCTCTCGGGCAGGCGCCCGCGCGTGGCCGCACCCCAGGCGACCGCGCCCGCGACGCCGGTCAGGATCGCGAAGAGCGGGAAGCCGCGCAGCGTGAGCACCACCACACCGGCGAGCGCCGCGATCGCGGCCGCGCCCCACAGGATGCTGAGTTCCTTGATGCCCCAGCCGGCGACGGCGAGCGCGAGGACCGTCGCAGCGGCCAGTAGCGCGCCGGCCACGATGCCGCTCGGGCGCACCCCTACCCGCCTGCCGCTCTTGACACCGGCGGCCCACGAAGGGGGTGCGTCACGGCGGAAACTCGAGGTCAAGCCCAGCCTCCCGCCACGGCCAGCAGCCCGCAAAGCTGGACATATCGACGCGGACCGCCCGGCACACCACCCCGTCCGAGAGCGATCTCGTCAAGCACGGCACCGAGCGTAACTCCGGCCGCCGGTGCTAGCGAGCGCCCGGTCCGGGTCGGCCAGCTCACAACCCGGTCGAGCCGGACAGGGCGTAGGCGCCCGGGCCGCCTCGGACACCAGTTCTCATCCCCCACGGCGCTCAGTATGCCCGCCCCACCGCGCGGAAGCAGTTCCCCTGAAGGTGGGAGGATGGCTGGGTGAGCACCAAGGTCAAGGTCAAATTCCGGCGCAGTGCAGCGCTCGCCGTCGCCGCGGGCATCGCCGTGATCGGAGCCGTTCCGCTGCTCGCCGAGAGTGTCTGGTTTTTGGCGGTACTTCTGGTGCCGCTCGCCATCGCCGTCTGGGCCTGGCGGGCCGGCACCGACGTCGACGAGCGCGGTTTCACCGTGCGCGCGCTGCTGGGCAGCCGGACGGTGCCGTGGAACGCGGTCGACGGCCTGGTGTCCGACGGTCGGACGGTGCAGGCCCGCCTCGCCAACGGCCACCTGGTGCCGCTGGACGCGGTACGCCCCACGGACCTCCCCCGCCTCGTCAAGGCGAGCGGGCGCGACCTGGAGACCGACCGCCCCGCGACCGCCGATGACGAGCCCGCGGAGCCGGCCCAGCCGACCGCCTGACCGGGATCTCGCCGCCACCGGACCTCTGCGGCCCCGTCGCGGCCTGAGCCGCATCCGCGCGGTCAATGGGCGGGCTGCGCTCGCCGCGTCCGGGCCGCCTGTCCGCACCGGCGAACGCGTCCACGGCCCGGCGGGCGCCGCCCGAGCAGATCGAGCCCGATGTCGCGGCGATCCAGATCTTCACCACGCGTCCGCGCTGCGGGCCGGGAAGTACCGTGGGAAAAGATGCCGCGACGGCGGGCAACGCTACGCTTGGCCGGGTGAGCGCCCGGATGCACCGTTTCGCAGGCTGGCACATCGGCCGGAGCCTGACCGCCCTCTGCGCGGCCGCCACGGTCCTGACCCTCGGGGCCTGCTCGTTCGGGCCGCCGCCGCCGGACGAGTTGGGGTCGCCGCCAAAGCTGTCGCCGTATCCGTCGGCGTCGAGTTCGGGTAGGGCCGAGAACGGCGGCGAGGTGTCCGTGACGGTGCTAGCCAAGGGGCTGGCGGTGCCGTGGGGCATCGCATTCCTGCCCGATGGTTCCGGTCTGGTTACCGAGCGTGACAGCAGGCGGCTGCTCAAGGTCGGCAAGGAGAGCACGTCCGACGGGCTACTCGTCGCTGAGCTGCAGAAGATCGACGAGGCGGCGCCCGGTGGCGAGGGCGGGCTGCTCGGCATCGCGGTTTCGCCGCAGTACGACACGGACAAGACAGTGTTCGTGTACTACACCTCGAAGGACGACAACCGGGTCGCGAAGCTCACGCTCGGCCAGCCGCCGACCCCGATCCTGACCGGCATCCCGAAGGCGGGCAACCACAACGGCGGCCAGATCCGGTTCGGCCCCGACGGGTTCCTGTACGTGGCCACGGGCGATGCGAACAAGCCTGAGTCGGCGCAGGACCTCAACAGCCTCGGCGGCAAGATCCTGCGGATCCAGACCGACGGGAAGCCGGCGCCCGGTAACCCGTTCGGAACCGCGGTGTACAGCTACGGACATCGCAACGTGCAAGGGTTGGCGTGGGACGGGAGCAATCGGCTCTACGCCGTCGAGTTCGGCGCCAGCGAATGGGATGAGCTCAACGTGATCGAGGCCGGCAAGGACTACGGCTGGCCCGCCGTGGAGGGCAAGGGCAGCGACCCGAAGTACACCAACCCGATCCAGACCTGGAAGACGTCCGAGGCGTCGTGCTCGGGCCTGGCATTCCTGGGCGGTTATCTGGTGACCGCCTGCCTCAAGGGCGCCCGGCTGTACTTGATGCAGGTGACCGCGAGCGGCGGGCTGCTCGGTGCGCCCACACCGCTGCTGAAGGACAAATACGGTCGCCTCCGCGCGGCCGCGGTCGCGCCCGATGGCAGCCTCTGGGTCTCGACGTCCAACAAGGACGGCCGCGGCGACCCGAAGCCCGACGACGACAAGCTCCTGCGCCTGGTCATCTCTGACGTCGGCGAAGCCGGCAAGAGTTGATCTCGCCGTTCCGTCGCCGCGAGGCGGTGGCTGACCGCCGGGCCCGGCGCCGCGCGATCATCATGGCCGCCGGGCGGCGGCACCACCCCACGGGCGCCCGCGCGATGCCGCGGTATCCGCGCCTGCGCCGGGTCGGGCGCGGCCTGCTGGTGTTCGTCGTGGCGGTCATCGGCATGCTCATCGGCGTACAGCTCGGCGGTACCACGACACAGGACATCGGCCCCTTCCGCGCGCAACTGTCGCTCACCCCGTCCTGGACCGGCGACACGTCGGTGGAGATCCCGCCGCTGGGCTCGCTCGAACTGGACAGCCACGACGGCCCCGCGCACCTGCGGATCGGGCTGGAGTCGCTCGACGAGGCGCGCACCCGCGCGTTCGCCGCGAAGTCCGGCAACCTCGAGCAGATCAGCCACGACGCCGTCGACCAGCTCAACCTGGGGGTGCGCCGGCTGGCCATGCAGACCGCGGGCTGCGGCATCCTCGGCGCGATCATTCTCGTCGCGCTGGTCTTCCGGAGCCGGCGCGAGACCGCGGCCGCGGGCCTCGTCGTCGTCGGCGTGCTCGCCTCCACCGGCGTGGCGACGCTGGTCACGTTCAAGCCCGCGGCGATCCAGGAACCGACGTACCGCGGCCTGCTCGTCAACGCCCCCGCCATCATCGGCGACGCGAGGCGGATCACCGACCGCTACGAGGAGTACCGGGCGCAGCTGCAGAAGCTCGTGCTCAACGTCAGCAAGCTCTACGGCACGATCTCATCGCTGCCGGTATACGAGCCGGACACGAGCGCCACGAAGGTCCTGCACATCTCCGACATGCACCTCAACCCGGCGGCGTGGGGCGTGGTGCGCTCGGTCGCGGACCAGTTCGACATCGACATCATCGTCGACACCGGCGACATCAACGACTGGGGCACGGAGCCGGAGGCTTCGTACGTCAACGTCATCGGCGGACTCAAGATCCCCTACCTCTACGTCCGTGGCAACCACGACTCGGCGGTCACCGCGGCCGCGGTCGCCCGGCAGCCCAACGCGATGGTCCTCGACAACACGATCGTCACGGTGAAGGGCCTCACGTTCGCGGGCATCGGCGATCCGCGCTTCACGCCGGACAAGTCGACGGACCCGACCAACGAGGAGCAGCACAAGCAGGTCGTGGCCGCCGGCGACCAGTTGGCTGCGAAGATCCGCGCGAGCGACAAGCCGGTCGACGTCGCGATGGTCCACGACCCGGTCGCCGCGCAGGAGCTCGCCGGGCTGTGCCCGCTGGTCCTGTCCGGGCACAGGCACCAGCGCGCGGTGTCGCGCCTGGACGCCAGCCAGCCCGTGGCCGCGCCCGTGCAGGTCCCGGCGGCGTCGCCGTCCGCCTCAGCGTCGGCCTCGGAATCGGCCTCGGAATCGCCGTCGGCCTCGGCCGCGCCGAAAACCCCGAAGGAGCGCACGCTGCTGATGGTGGAGGGCTCCACGGGCGGTGCGGGCCTGCGCGGACTCGAGAGCACCAAGCCGCTGCCGCTCGCGCTTTCCATCCTGTACTTCGACCAGGAGCGCCACCTCGCCGCCTACGACGACATCCAGGTGGGCGGCACGGGACTGACGGAGGTCTCACTCCAACGGCACATCGTTGCCCCGGACACGAAGGCGCCCGCGACCCCGGAGCCGTCGCCGGCATCCTCGACGTCGTCCTCCGCGCCCGCGCCGTCACCGTCCTCCTAGGCCGCGCTTTGTCCTTGGCACCGCGGACCGGGCATTAGGGAGCGCCTGGTCTGGATCGAGCGCCGCGCGCCTCCGCGCGGACGCGGATGCACGCGCGGCGCACACAGAGGCGGCACAGACCCGCACGACGCGGCCGGGCCGCCCCCGACGCGGAGGCGGCCCGGTGCGGTGAGCGGTGGGTCAGGACAGGCGGGCGATGATCAGTTCGCGGACCGTCTTCGCGTCGGCCTTGCCGCCGGTGGCCTTCATGACCGCGCCCACCAGGGCGCCGGCGGCGGCCACCTTGCCCTCGCGGACCTTCGTGGCGATGTCCGGGTTGGCGGCGATCGCCTCGTCGACGGCGGCGGTCAGGGCGCCCTCGTCCGAGACGACCTCCAGGCCACGCGCGGTCACGACCTCGGCCGGAGTGCCCTCGCCGGCGATGACGCCCTCCAGGACGACGCGGGCCAGCTTGTCGTTGATCTTTCCGGCGTCGACCAGGGCCTGCAGTTCGGCCACCGCGGCGGGGGTGACGCCCAGGGCGTCGAGCTCCGTCTCGGTCTCGTTGGCACGGCGGGCCAGCTCGCCCAGCCACCACTTGCGCGCGGTCGCGGCGCTGGCGCCGGCCTCGACCGTCGCGGAGATGAGCTCCACGGCGCCGGCGTTGACCACGGACTGCATGTCCAGGTCGGAGAAGCCCCAGTCGGACTGCAGGCGGACGCGGCGGACGCGCGGGAGCTCCGGCAGCGCGGCCTTGAGCTCGGCGACCCACTCCGCGGACGGGGCGAGCGGCACGAGGTCCGGCTCCGGGAAGTACCGATAGTCGGTCGCGGTCTCCTTGCTGCGGCCCGACCTGGTGTCGCCGGTCTCCTCGTGGAAGTGGCGGGTCTCCTGGATGATCGTGCCGCCGGACTCCAGGACGCCGCTCTGGCGGATGATCTCGGAGCGGACGGCCCGCTCGACGCTGCGCAGGGAGTTGACGTTCTTGGTCTCGGTGCGGGTGCCCCACGCCTCGCCGGAGCGGTTGAGGGAGGTGTTGACGTCGCAGCGCAGCGAGCCCTGCTCCATGCGCACGTCGGATACGCCGAGGGTGCGGATGACGTCGCGCAGCTCGGTGACGTAGGCGCGGGCCACCTCCGGCGCGCGAGAGCCCGTTCCGGGGACCGGCTTGGTGACGATCTCGACCAGCGGGATGCCGGCGCGGTTGTAGTCCACGAGGGACTCGGTCGCGCCGTGGATGCGCCCGGTCGCGCCGCCGACGTGGAGGGTCTTGCCGGTGTCCTCCTCCAGGTGCACGCGCTCGATGCCGATGCGCACGAGCTCGCCGTCGATCTCGACGTCGAGATAGCCGTCCACGCACAGCGGCTCGTCGTACTGGCTGATCTGGAAGTTCTTCGGCATGTCGGGGTAGAAGTAGTTCTTACGCGCGAAGCGGCCCCACGGCGCGATCGAGCAGTTCAGCGCGAGACCGATGCGGATCGTCGCCTCGATCGCGGCGCGGTTGGCGACCGGCAGCGCGCCGGGAAGGCCGAGGCACACGGGGCAGACCTGGGTGTTGGGCTCGGCGCCGAACACGGTCGGGCAGCCGCAGAACATCTTCGTGTTGGTGCCGAGTTCGACGTGGGTCTCCAGGCCGATGACCGGCTCGAACCGGGCCACCGCCTCCTCGTACGACAGGTGCGTCACGGTGCTCATTGTCAGTGCCTGCTTTCAGCCTTGGTGTATCCACGCACGACATTGGGTATCCATCGCACATCTGGGAGGAGTGACGCCATGCCTGTGCAGTTTCGGAAGAACAAGAAGTTCGGCCCTTTCATTCTCCACTTCACGCAGGAGGGGTTCTCCTCGTGGAGCTTCAAGCTGGGCCCCTGGTCGTGGAACTCGCGGAGCCGGAAGAACCGCGTGGACCTGCCTGGCCCGTTCTCGTGGCGCCAGGGAAACTGAGCGGGGCGGCGCGCGCCGCCCCGCTTCGTGGTCTACAGCGCCGGCGGCGTGAGCGGCGGCAGCGCCGACTCCAGCGCGGCCGCGACCCGGTACATGCGGTCGTCGGCCATCGTCGGCGCCATGATCTGCAGGCCGACCGGCAGCCCCTCCGACAGCCCGGCCGGCACCGAGATGGCCGGCCCGCCGTAGAGGTTCGACGGGATCGTGTACAGGTCCGCGAGGTACATCTGGTAGGGATCGGACGTGCGCGAGCCCAGCGGGAACGCCACGAACGGCGTCGTCGGCGCGACGAGCACGTCCACCGCCTCGAATGCCGCGGTAAAGTCGCGGCTGATCAGCGTGCGCACCTTCTGCGCCTGGCCGTAGTAGGCGTCGTAGTACCCGGCGGACAGCGCATACGTGCCGAGGATGATGCGCCGCTTGACCTCCGGGCCGAAGCCGGCGTCGCGCGTGATCGACATGACCTCTTCGAGCGAGTGTTTGCCGTCGTCGCCGGCGCGCAGGCCGTAGCGGACGCCGTCGAAGCGCGCGAGGTTCGACGAGCACTCGCTGGGCGCGATCAGGTAATACGCCGGCAGCGCGAACTTGAAGCTCGGGCAGGACACTTCGACGACCTCGGCGCCGAGCTTGACCAGCGCGTCGATCGACTCGCGGTAAACCGCGGCGACCCCGGCCTCGGCGCCCTCGCCGGCGAACTCCCGGACCACGCCGAGGCGCACACCGCTGAGGTCGCCGGTCGCGCCGAGCCGCGCCGCGCCGACGACGTCCGGCACCGGCTGCGGGATCGAGGTCGAGTCGCGCGGGTCGTGCCCGCCGATGACCGCGTGGAGCAGCGCCCCGTCCTCGACGGTCCGCGCACAGGGGCCGGGCGTGTCCAGGGACGAGGAGAAGGCGATCAGGCCGTACCGCGAGGTGCCGCCGTAGGTCGGCTTCGCACCCACGGTGCCGGTGACGGCGGCCGGCTGGCGGATCGACCCGCCCGTGTCCGTGCCGATGGCGAGCGGGGCCTCGTACGCGGCCACCGCGGCCGCCGAGCCGCCGCCGGAGCCGCCGGGGATCCGGGTGGTGTCCCAGGGATTGTACGTCGGGCCGTAGGCGGAGTACTCCGTCGACGAGCCCATCGCGAACTCGTCCATGTTGGTCTTGCCGACCATCACGAGCCCTGCCTCGCGCAGGCGGGTCATGATCGTGGCGTCGTAGGGCGGGCGCCAGCCCTCGAGGATCTTCGAGCCCGCGGTCGTGGGCACACCGCGGGTGGTGATGACGTCCTTGACGCCGATCGGGACGCCGTCCAGCGGCCCCGCGGCCTCGCCCCGGGCGAGCCGGTCGTCGGCGGCACGGGCGGCCTCCAGCGCGCCCTCGCGGTCGACATACAGGAACGCGTGGACCTTGCCCTCCACGGCCTCGATGCGGTCCAGGTGCGCGGTGGCGACCTCGACCGCCGACACCTCTCGGGCGGCCAGGCGCCGGCCCAGCTCGGACGCGGAGAGCTTTGTCAGGTCGGTCATGCTCAGGCCTCCTCGTCCAGGATCCGCGGGACGCGGAAGCGGTTCTCCTCGGCGTCGGGGGCGCCGGCCAGCGCGTCCTCGCGCACCAGGCCGGGCACCACGACGTCGTCGCGATATACGTTGGTCAGCGGCACGGAGTGGGAGGTCGGCGGCACGTCTGCCGCGGCGATCTCGCCCACCTGGGCGACGGCCTGCAGGATCACGTCGAGTTGCCCGGCGAAGGTGTCGAGTTCCTCATCGGTGACGGCAAGCCGCGCGAGGCGCGCGAGATGCGCCACCTCCTCGCGGGAAATCGTGGCCATCGGCGCGCTTCTCCTTCAGGTCGTCGGCTTCGACGCAGCGTGACATGCCGGCGTCGACCCGACGAGTCTATTTCGTGGGTCACCCGCTGTGCGCGACGGTGGACCGGTTCTGTTTCGACAGCCAGTCCAGCAGCTGGGTCGGGGGCATGGGGCGGGCGAAGTACCAGCCCTGCGCCAGATCGCAGCCGGCCCCGACGAGCATCCGCCAGGTGCGCTCGTCCTCGACACCCTCCGCGACGACGCGCAACCCGAGCGCCCGCGCCAAATCGATCATCGAGCGTACGATCGCCGCGTCGTCCGGGTCGCTCGTCGCGCCAAGCACGAACGAGCGATCGATCTTCACCTCGGCGAGCGGCAGGCGGCGCAGGTGCAGCATCGAGGAGTACCCGGTGCCGAAGTCGTCCAGCGCGATCGCCACGCCCAGCTGCTTCAGGCGCGCGAGCGTCGCGAGCACCCGGCGCGGGTCGGCCATCAGCGCGCTCTCGGTGATCTCCAGCTGCAGCCGCGACGGGTCGACCGACATCTGGTGCAGCCGGACCGCGATCCGGTCGGCGATCTCCCCGGTATGCAGGTCCCGCACGCTCACGTTCACGGCGACGCGCACGCCCTCGGCCGCCGGCGTCGTGTCGCGCCACGCGGCGAGCTGGCCGATGACCTCGTCGACGATGCGCAGCGTCAGCAGGCGCATGACGGAGCTGTGCTCGGCGACCCGGATGAGCTCCTCCGGGTCGATCGGCCCGCGGTCCGGGTGCCGCCACCGCAGCAGCGCCTCGACCCCGACGACGGCCCCGGTCGCGAGCGCCACCTGGGGCTGGTAGTACAGCTCGATGCCGCTGTCCGGCCCGGATTCCAGTGCCCGGCGCAGGTCCGCGAGCAGGCTCAGCCGCTCCGGCGAGTTGTGATCGGACTCGGGCGCGTACACGGCCAGGTTGTCGCCGCGGCCCTTCGCGTCGTACATCGCGACGTCGGCGTGCCGCATCAGCTCCGCGAAGTCGCTGCCGTGCTCCGGGTACACCGCCACGCCCACCGACGCGCCGACCTCGATCGGCAACCCGTCCAGCAGCACCGGCTCGGCCAGCGCCGACATGATCTCCACCGCGCGCCGGCGCGCGTCGGCGGTGCCGCGCAGATGCGGTACTACCACGGCGAACTCGTCCCCGCCGAGCCGCCCGACGAGGATGTCAGCCCCGGATGCGGCCGCCGCCGCGGTGAGCCGCTCGCCCACCTCGACCAGCAGCCGGTCCCCGACCCGGTGCCCGAGCGCGTCGTTGACCTGCTTGAAGGCGTCCAGGTCGAGCAGCAGCAGGGCCAGGCGCCGCTCGGCCGCGCCGCCCGCGGCGCGGTCGGCGTGCTCGTGCAGCGCGCCCGCGACCGCGTGCTCGAGCGCCTTGCGGTTGGCCAGCCCGGTCAGCGGATCGAGGTGCCCGGCCCGGACGCGCTGGGCGGCGAGGTTGGTCATCCGCCGTACCGCAAACAGCGACACCAGCACCAACGGCACCAGCCACACGCCGACGTGCGCGGCCGCCACCAGCCCGGGCGCGGACAGCAGCAGCGCACCGGTCGGCAGCGCGTCGGCGACGACCCCCCGCCACATCCCCGCCCGCCAGCCCCCGCCGAAGCGCAGCCACACCGCGGTCGACACGAGCAGGTTGCTGACCACGAACCAGGCGACCGCGCCGGCCAGCACCCACAGCACCGCCACCCCGCCGAGCAGCTCGTGCGCGCCTCCGCGCGGCCCGCCCGGCAGCAGCAGCCCGGCCGCGAGGAACGACAGCATGTACTGCGCCGCGTTGAACGCCGCGCGCCAGAACGCGTGCTTCTGCCACACCGCCACGACGACCACCGCCGCCAGCTGCACCACCACCGCAGGCGCACACCCGTACGCGATCAAGATCGCGAACGTGAAGCACACCGACGGGAACGTCGGCGTCGACTCGTCCCGCCCGCCCTGGACGAACGGTGGCGTGTCGGCGACCACGGCCAGCCCCGCGAACACCCAGAACGCCGGGTCCGCGTGCCCGGGCAGCCCCTCCCGCACCACGCTCAGCACGAGCATGACGGCGGCGAGTCCTATGACGACCGCGACGTACGCGAAGAACCGATGTCGATGCCGAGGCGGCGCGGTGTTGCGCAGCGCGCTCTGCTCCATCCGGTCCCCGCTCTCTGCTTGGCGCCGGCTCGCCTGGCGGGCCGTACGACATCGTTCGGACGCTTAGCGAGCCTGCACCCTCAGCCATGGAGAAAGCAGGAAAGGATCCCGAATCGATGCAGAAACGTCGCGCTATTCAACCGACCGGGCGATGCCACAGTGGACAGATCAGCTTAAATATCGTTGCCGTGTAACCGATTGCGAACTTAGCGTGATGGTTACACATTGACCAGAGTAAGAACATCAATACAGTTACTTGGTCATGCTGAAGTGATTACTCTCCGACGTCCTCGCGGTGGTTGCGGAATGCGCGTTTCGCGGGGTTGCCGGGCTCGACCGCGAGGTGGTTCTTCGGTCTGAGCGGCCCGGATGTCGCCGCAGAGATGCCCGGCCACGCGCCGGTGGACGGCCCGGAGAGTAGGGCCGTGCCGGGCCGTGTCGTGCCGGGCCGTGCCGTGCCGGGCCGGGCCGCATCAGGCCGCGCCAGGGACTGGGGCGGGGTCGGGCCGGCGGGGTCGGGCCAGCAGGGCCCGGGCGTCACCTCCACCGTCCCCGGCATGGTTCGGCGATCGGGGGATCGGCTCTATCGCAGTCGGGCACCTCGACTCGACCCAAGCGAAGCTCTGCCCGGCCAAGCTAAACGTGACGACGCCTTGGAGCAGCCGGAGACGGCCAGCGCCCAGTTCAGACCAGATAGCCGGCTCCGTGGTCCTTCAGGCGCCCACAACCTGGGCGCCACCTACAAGGCTCCGCAACCCGCGCGCTACCAGCTCAGGTGCTGGCCCTGCTCACCGCGATCCGCAAGCCTTGTCCAGACGCAGCGAAACCAGGCCACACGCACACCACCGAAGCGGCGTCACCTCGCGCCGACCACCCACTACCGCGCCCAGGAGGCCGCACCACCTGCCCGCCGGCTCTCTGAGGCCACCACGAACCGCGCACGCGCGCCTACTCCCCCGCGGACGCCTCCTCGGCGTCCACGGCCTGCGCAGCCGAGCGAGCCGCCTCGGGACCGTTGCCGAGCAGGATCTCGAAGCCGGCCTCGTCGAGGATCGGGACCTTCAGGGACGCGGCCTTCTCGGCCTTGGAGCCTGGGGACTCGCCGACGACCACGAAGTGGGTCTTCTTCGACACCGAACCGGAGACCTTGCCGCCGCGCGAGGTCACGGCCTCGGTGGCCTGGTCCCGGGAATACCGCTCCAGGGACCCCGTCACCACGACCGTGATGCCCTCCAGCGGGCGCGGCCCGGTGTCGATGCGCTCCTCCTCCATGCGCACGCCGGCCGCGGCCCAGCGGGCCACCCAGTCGCGATGCCAGTCGACGGAGAACCAGTCGTGCACGGCGCGTGCGATGGTCGGGCCGACACCCTCGACGGCGACGAGCTCCTCCGTGGTGGCGTTGGCGATCGCATCCATGGAGCCGAGCGAGTTGGCCAGGGCCTGCGCGGCGGTCGGGCCCACGTGGCGGATGGAGAGGGCGACGAGAACCCGCCACAGCGGGCGCTTCTTGACCTCCTCCAGGTTGGCCAGCAGGCTGAGTGCGTTGGAGCCCAGGGCACCGTTCTTGTTGACGAAGAACGGCGAGCGTGTGAGGCGCTCGGCGTCGACGTCGAACAGCTCGCTCTCGTTCGGGATCACCGACTCGAGCAGGGCCGTGGCGGCCTCCATCCCGAGCGCCTCGATGTCGAGCGCGCCCCGGCCGGCCAGGCCGAACAGCCGCTCGCGCAGCTGGGCCGGGCAATACTCCGCGTTGGGGCAGCGGATGTCGACGTCGCTCTCCTTCTCGGGGGCGAGCGTCGTGCCGCAGGAGGGGCACTCGGTGGGCATGACGAACGCGCGCTCGGTGCCGTCGCGCCGGTCGGCGACCGGGCCGAGCACCTCGGGGATCACCTCGCCGGCGCGGCGGATCACGACGGTGTCGCCGATGAGCACGCCCTTGCGCACGACCTCCTGGGCGTTGTGCAGGGTCGCCTGCCGGACGGTGACGCCGCCGACAAACACCGGATCCATCACGGCGAACGGCGTGACGCGCCCGGTCCGCCCCACGTTGACCTGCACGTCGATCAGCTTGGTCATCGCCTCTTCGGGCGCGTATTTGAACGCGATCGCCCACCGCGGCGCCTTGCTGGTCGAGCCGAGCCGACGCTGGATCGACATCTGGTCGATCTTCACGACCACGCCGTCGATCTCGTGCTCCAGCTTGTGGCGTCGCTCGCCATACTCCTCGATATACGCCCTGACGCCGGCCAGGTCGTCACAGACCCGCCACCGCTGCGAGGTCGGCAGGCCCCAGGCGTGCATCATCTCGTAGGCCTCGGACTGGCTGGCCGGGTTGAACCCCTCCCGGGCGCCGAACCCGTGCACCAGCATGCGCATCGGCCGGGAGGCGGTGATATGCGGGTCCTTCTGCCGCAGGCTGCCACTGGCCGCGTTGCGCGGGTTGGCGAACGGCCGCTCCCCCGCCGCCACCTGCACGGCGTTGACCTCCTGGAAGCCCTCCAGGGTGAAGAACACCTCGCCGCGCACTTCGAGCAGGTCGGGCACCGCGTCGCCGGCGAGCTGCTCGGGGATCTCGCGGATGGTGCGGGCGTTCAGCGTGATGTCCTCGCCGGTGCGCCCGTCGCCGCGGGTCGCGGCCCTGGTGAGCCGGCCCTTCTCGTAGGTCAGGTTGAGCGCCAACCCGTCGATCTTGAGCTCGCACAAGTAGCGCGGCCGGCTGCCGGCGTCCCGCTCAACCCGCTCGACCCAGGCGTCGAGCTCCGCGTCGTCGAGCGCGTTGTCGAGGCTGAGCATCCGCTCCCGGTGCGTGACGGCGGCGAAGTCGGTCGAGAACGTGCCGCCGACCCGTTGGCTCGGCGAGTCGGGCGTGACCAGCGACGGGAACTGCGCCTCGATCGCCTCCAGCTCGCGCATGAGCCGGTCGTAGACCGCGTCGTCGACCGCCGGTGACTGCAGCACGTAGTAGCGGTACTGATGCTCGTCCAGCTCACGGGACAGCTCCGCGTGCCGCTCACGCGCCTCGATCGTCGGCTCGGCCTGTGCGTCGGTCATGACAGTGAACTTACCGCCGGGGTACGACAAGAAATCGCTACTGGGCGTCGTCGGTCAGCCGGCGGCCGGCCTCTCGCACCGCGGTCAGCGACGAGCGCGCCCCGGCGTCGGCCGGCAGCCCGCACGGCGGCGTGACGACCACCTGCTCGGCCATCGTCTTGAGCGGGAAGCCCAGCTTCCGCCACAGGTCGCGGACCTGCCCGGCCTGGTCCGCCGACGAACGCCCGGACACCCCGGCGAACAGCCCCATGCCGGCGTCCAGCTGCTCGCCCAGCCCATCGAGGTCGCGCACCAGTGACAGGTCCAAGGCCACGCCGAGGGCGCCGGCCTCGCGGAGCAGCTGCAGCGGTACCGAGGGGGCGCAGCAATGGACCACGACCTGCACGCCGGCCGCGGCGATGACCCCCGACAGCGCCGTCCGGGCGACGGCCGGGTCCACGGCCCGCAGCGTGCCGAACCCGCTCTCGGTCGGCACCCGCCCTGCGAGCACCGCCGGCAGCGACGGCTCGTCGAGCTGCAGCAGCACGGTCGCGTGCGGCAGCCGCGCCCGCACCTCCGCGACGTGCGCGCGGAGGCCGTCGGCGAGCGACTCCGCCAGGTCCCGGCAGGCGCCCGGGTCGCGCAGCACCTGCCCGCCGATCGGCAGCCCGAGCGAGGCGGCAAGCGTCCACGGCCCGGGTACCTGCACCTTGAACACGCCGGCGAACTCGGCGGCCTGCTCCGTCATCGTATCCAGGTCGCGTTCGAGCAGGTCGCGCGCGACGCGAAGGTCGTGGCCGGGCCGGGCGGCCATGCGCCACCGCGCCGCGTACAGCTCGATCGGCAGCTCGACCAGGAACGCGCCCCCGCGCCCGATCATGTCCGCGCCCGGGCCGCGCGCGGGCAGCTCCGGCAGGTGCGGCAGGTCGGGCAGCTCGCCCAGGACGATGCGCTGCGCCTCGGCGATGTCGCTGCCGGGCATCGAGCCGATGCCGGTCGCGGACCCGACCGGCCAGGGGAAGGACGTCACGTCTGCTCCGAAATCACGAGGTCTGCGAGATCGTGGCCGAGCCGAGCACGATGTCGCCGTCCGGCGAGGGCTCGTAGCACACGATCGCCTGCCCGGTCGCGATCCCGCGCGCCGGGCGTCCGAGCGAGGCGACGAGGCGCCCCTCCTCCAGCCGCACGGACGCGGGAACCGTCTCGCCGTGCGCGCGCATCTGCACCTGGCACGCGACCTCGCGCTCCGTGGGCACCGTCCAGACCGGCCGATCCCCCACCACGGTCGACACGTCCAGCGCGGACGCGGGCCCGACCGTGACGGTGTTGGTCACCGGCGTGATCGACAGCACGTAGCGCGGGCGGCGATCAGGCGCGGACACCCGCAGGTCGAGCCCGCGGCGCTGGCCGACCGTGTACGCGTACGCGCCCTCGTGCCGCCCGATCACCGTCCCGGTCGTCGCGTCGACGATGTCCCCGGGCGCCTGCCCGAGCCGCTCGGCGAGGAACCGCTTCGTGTCGCCGTCGGCGATGAAGCAGATGTCGTGGCTGTCGGGCTTGTCGGCCACGGCCAGCCCCCGCGCCGCTGCCTCCGCGCGCACCTCGGCCTTCGTGGAGTCCCCGAGCGGGAACATGGCCCTGTCCAGCTGCGCGCGGGTCAGCACCGCCAGCACATACGACTGGTCCTTCGCCTGGTCCACGCTGCGCCGCAGCAGCCCGTCCGCCCCGAGGCGCGCGTGGTGCCCGGTGACGACCGCATCGAACCCGAGCGCGACCGCGCGATCCAGCACCGCCGCGAACTTGATCTTCTCGTTGCACCGCAGGCACGGATTCGGCGTGCGCCCGGCCGCGTACTCGGCTACGAAGTCGTCGACCACGTCCTCGTGGAACTGCTCGGCCATGTCCCAGACGTAGAACGGGATCCCGATCACGTCCGCGGCCCGCCGCGCGTCGCGCGCGTCCTCGAGCGTGCAGCATCCGCGCGCGCCCGTGCGATACGTCTGTGGGTTGCGCGCCAGCGCGAGGTGCACACCGGTCACGTCATGCCCGGCCGCCACCGCCCGGGCGGCCGCGACCGCCGAGTCGACCCCGCCGGACATCGCCGCTAGCACTCTCACGCCACCAGCCTACCGGCGCGCCGCCGTCACGCCTCCGAGCGTGCCGCAGCCCGTCGCGCCACCCCATGCCGAGAGTTCGAGATTTCATGGCTCCGGTCCGTGCAACGCACGACCGTTCCTCCCGCGAGACAACGGTCGGGCCTGGCGGCCCTCCCTGCCGGGTTCGCGGTATGCGGCGTGGGACGCGCGGCGTCGCTCAGCGGCTCTTGGTGGCGGCGCGATGGGCGCGTTCGACCGCGGCGGGCAGCGCGGCGACGAGCGCGTCCACGTCGTCCATGGTCGAGGTGTGGCCGAGCGTGAAGCGCAGCGACGAACGAGCGCGGGCGTCATCGGCACCCATGGCCAGCAGCACGTGCGACGGCTGCGCCACCCCCGCCGAGCAGGCCGAACCCGTCGAGCAGGCGATGTCCTGGGCGTCGAGGAGCAGCAGCAGCGCGTCGCCCTCGCAGCCGGGGAACGAGAAGTGGGCGTTGCCCGGGAGGCGGTCCGCGGGGTCGCCGTTGAGGATGGCCTCCGGTACGGCCGCGCGGACGCGTTCGACCAGGGCGTCGCGGAGGCGTCCGACGCGCTCGGCCGACTCGCGCTGCGTCTTCACCGACAGCTCCAGGGCCACCGCGAGCGCCACGATGCCGGGCACGTCGAGGGTGCCGGAGCGCACGTCGCGCTCCTGGCCGCCGCCGTGGGCCAGCGGCGTGCAGTCGACCTCGCGGCCCAGCAGCAGCGCGCCCGCGCCGATCGGGCCACCGAGCTTGTGGCCGCTGACCGTGAGCGCGGACACACCGCTCGCGGCGAAGTTGACCGGCACCTGGCCGACGGCCTGGACGGCGTCGGTGTGCAACGGCACGCCCGCACGGGCGGCGAGCGCGGACAGTTCGGCGACGGGCTGGACGGTGCCGACCTCGTTGTTGGCCCACATAGCCGTGACCACCGCGACGTCGCCGCCGGCCAGCGCCTCGGCGAGCGCCTCCTGGTGCACCCGCCCGTCCGCGTCCACCGGCAGCCAGGTGACGGCGGCACCCTCGTGCCGCTCCAGCCAGGCGACGGAGTCGAGCACGGCGTGATGCTCGACGGAGCTGGCCACAACCCGGTTGTGGCGTGCGTCGGCGCCACGGCGGGACCAGAACACGCCCTTGACGGCGAGGTTGTCGCTCTCAGTGCCGCCGCCGGTGAAGATCACCTCCGACGGGCGGGCCACCAGCGCGGCAGCGACCCGCTCGCGCGATTCCTCCACCCGTCGGCGTGCATGGCGGCCGGGGGCATGCAGCGAAGAAGCGTTGCCGACTTCGCGCGCCGTGGCGACGTAGGCGTCGAGCGCCTCCGGGAGCATCGGCGTGGTGGCGGCGTGGTCGAGGTACGGCATCGGGGCCAAGCCTAACGGCCGGGCGCTCCTTACTTCCCCTCCGGTCGCGCGGTGATCACCTCGCCACCCGGGCATGGGCGGCGGACGACCGCGTCCGTGCCGGTCAGGGGCGGCACCGCCCGTGACGGGCACGACCCCACCGCACGGACGCGGGCAGCCCATCGATCCGGAAGAAATCGAGGCCGCGGCCTGGATGCCCGCCACCTGCGATCGGACGCCGGGCACGGCTGCGGTCACTGCCCGTGACGAGGTTCAACGTACGGCGACCGTTTTCGCAATCTGCAGCAACGCGTCCGGGCGCGCGGGTGGTAAGGAGCCCCACCCCAGGTGGAACCAAGGTGTGGGAAACGCCACGTGGCGCATCCGCGCGGCCCCGGGCACCGATGCTTGGTCAGGAACAACCCGTGCACTCCGAGAGCTTCAGGACGTACCCGTGCGATGGTGGCGACCGCGGCATCCGGGCGGGCGGTGCCGATGAGCACCGGACACCCGCGAGGCGACCACGGCGAGGACGGCTTCGTCGAGCTGTTCCGCGCCGGGGACGAGCGTGCCCTGCGCCTGGCGTACGAGCGATTCGGGCCCGCGGTGTTCCATCTCGCGCTGCGGGGCGTCGCCAGCGCCGAGGATGCCGAGGACGTCACACAGGCCACCTTCGCGACGGCGTGGCTCGGGCGCGAGGGCTTCGACGCGGCGCGCGTCTCGATGCTCGGCTGGCTGCTCGGCATCGCGTGGCGCGAGGTCGTCGACCAGACCAGCGCCTCCGCGCGGGACGATCGCGGCACCGGCTCGATGCCCCGATTGGCCGGCCTCACCGGCGACCGCGCGGGCGAGGCGCCCCCGGACCGCATCGTCGACCGCCTCCTGCTGGCCGACGAGCTGGCCCGCCTTCCGGGCGAGCAGCGGCGCGTACTGGAGCTGGCGTTCTACGACGGCCTGCCCCACCCGCGGATCGCCGCCCTGACCGGGCTCCCGCTCGGCACCGTGAAGAGCCATCTGCGGCGCGGGATGGCGCGGCTGCGCGGCCGCTGGGAGGTGGACGGTGCCGCATCTGGAGCCCGAGCAACTGGTACTTCTGGCACTCGGTGAAGAGACCCTCGACCGCCACGAGAAAGGCCACCTGGACACCTGCGATCAGTGCCGCGCGGACGTGGACTCGCTGCGCGACGTTGCCGCGCTCGGCCGGCGGACGCAGCGGCTACGGGAGCTCCCGCCGCCGCCGGAGCGCGTGTGGCAGCGCGTCCGCGCGGAGCTGGCCACGCTCCAGGCTGACACCACCCCTGCCAAACGCCCTGCGACGGCCGAGGCGGACACGCCACCAGGCGAGGGACGGTGGGCGACGACCCCGGGAGAGGCGTTCCCGGGCGAAACGACGTCGAGGGAAGTGCCAAAGGCCAAAGCGGGGGCGGACGGAGCGGGCACGTCGCCGAGCCGTCCGACGGATGGGGCGGAGCAGAACCGGACGGCACGACATCGCGCCGGCCGGGACCGAGCTCCCTGGAACGGCACCGGCAGAGGGAACTCCAGCGACCGAGGGAACGGCAGCGACCGAGACGGAACGCGATGGGACAGCGCCGACCGAAATCGAGCGGCATCCGAAGGCGCCGACCGCGACCGCGCGGCCTCGGACGGGACCGGCCCAGGCCGCGCGGCACGGGATGGGGCCGGCCGACACCAGGCGACAGGGGAAGGCGACGACCGAGACCCCGCGGCGTGGGATACGGCCGACCGAGACCGCGTGGCATGGGAAGGCGGCGACCGAGACCGTGCGGCACGGGACGCGGCATGGGATGGGGCGGCGCTGAGCGGTGAGGTGGCGCTCAGTGGCGGGACCGCGCGGAGCGGGCTGATGCGGAAGGGTGCGGCGACGCTGGCCGGCGCGTCGGCGCAGAACGGCGGGGTCGTGCTGAGCGGCCGGGCGGCGCGGCACCTGAGGCGGCGGGGGCCCGGGTGGGCTGGCGCCGTGGCGATCGCGGCGCTGGCCGCCGTTATCGGGGCGCTGGCCGGCGCCGGGGCGACCGCCCTCTGGTTCCGCGGGCGCTACGGCAGCGACGCCGTGGTCGGCTGCCGGCCGCAGGACGCGCGGGCGCGGCTCGACGCGCTGCCAGAGGCGCCGCACGGGGCGAGCGGGTACGCCTGCGTGCGCACCATCGACGGCGAACGGCGGCTCATCGTCCGCGCGGAGGGGGTGCCCGTTCAGGCGGACGGCGACTACGAGGCTTGGCTGGTGGACGAGACCGGTCCGGCCGGGCGCATGGAGGCGCTCGGGGTGCTGGGCAAAGGTCCGAGCCTTTCCCTTGCGGTGCCGGCGACGGTGGATCTTTCTCGGTACAACGTCATCGACATTTCCGCGGAGCCGCACGACGGGAAGGCCGCGCACTCCGGGCGCAGCATGCTGCGCGGCAAACTGCCGTGAATAACGCGCCGCGCGACGGAATACCGATATGAGCGAGACGCGAAGGCGCCCGCCGACAAAGCCGGCGGGCGCCCTTTCACGCCAAAAGGCTGCACAGGCAGCCAGGAACTACTTGCGCTTGCGGATCTCCTCGGCAGCCTGCGGGACGACCTTGAACAGGTCGCCGACCACGCCGAAGTCGGCCAGTTCGAAGATCGGCGCCTCGGCATCCTTGTTCACGGCGACGATGGTCTTCGACGTCTGCATGCCGGCGCGGTGCTGGATCGCGCCGGAGATGCCCAGCGCGACATACAGCTGCGGCGACACGGTCTTGCCGGTCTGGCCGACCTGGAACTGGTGCGGGTAGAAGCCGGAGTCGACCGCCGCGCGCGACGCGCCGACCGCGCCGCCGAGCAGGTCGGCCAGCTCCTCGACCAGCTTGAAGTTGTCCGCGCTGCCGACGCCGCGGCCGCCGGAGACGACGATGGTCGCCTCGGACAGCTCGGGGCGGGCGCCCTTCGCCTCGACCTTGCGCTCCACGACCTTGGCGAGCCGGTCCTGGTCCGCCACGGCGACCTCGACCGCCTCGACGGCGGGGGTGGCCGGCGCGGGGGCGGGCGTGAGGGAGTTCGGGCGCACGGTCACGATCGGCAGGCCCTTGGTGACCTTGGACTTGACGATCGTCGAGCCGGCGAAGACCACCTGCGTGGCGGTACCGTCCGGCTCCAGCGCGACCACGTCGGTGAGCACGCCGTTGTCGAGCTTGACGGCGACGCGGGCGGCGATCTCCTTGCCCTCCTGCGTGGAGGCGAGCAGGACCGCGGCCGGCGAGACCCGCTGGATCAGCCCGGCCAGGACGGTGGCCTTCGGGGCGACCAGGTATTCGTCGAGGTCGGCGCCGGCGGCGGCGTAGATCTTCGTGGCGCCGTACTCGCCGAGCTTGGCGGCCAGCGCGTCCGAGGACCCGCCGAGCACGACCGCGGCGACGTCCCCGCCCAGCGTGCGGGCGAGGGTGAGCATCTCGAGCGTGACCTTCTTGACCTCGCCCTGCGAGGAGGCCTCGACTACGACCAGAACTTCAGCCATGGTTTCCGTCTCCCCTTACACGAACTTCTCGGAGGCGAGGTACCCGACGAGCTTCACGCCACCGTCGTCGCCCGCGTCGATCTTGTTGCCGGCCTGGCGCGGCGGGCGCTTGTTGTGCTCGACCACGGCGCTGGTCGCGCCGTCGATCCCGACCTCGCCGGCGGCGATACCCAGGTCGGCCAGCGACAGCGTCTGCAGCGGCTTCTTCTTGGCCGCCATGATCCCCTTGAACGAGGGGTACCGCGGGTCGTTGATCGTGTCCCAGACGCTGACCAGCGCAGGGGTAGCGGCGGTGACGACCTCGTAGCCCTCGTCGGTCTGCCGCTCGATGGTCAGCTGCGAGCCCTCCACGGTCAGCTTCCGCGCGCCGGTCAGCGCGGCGATGCCCAGCCGCTCGGCGACCATGTGCGGCATAACCTGCACCCGGCCGTCGGTCGACTCGGCGCCGCAGATGACCAGGTCGGCGTTCTGCTGGGCGATGGCGGCCGCGAGGACCTTCGACGTGGCGACGGCGCACGAGCCGTGCAGCGCGTCGTCGACGACGTGGACGGCCGAGTCCGGCCCCATCGACAGCGCCTTGCGGATCGACTCCGTCGCACGGTCCGGGCCGACAGTCAGGACGACGACCTCGCCGCCGTGCGCCTCCTGGAGGCGAAGGGCCTCCTCGATGGCGTACTCGTCCATCTCGTTGATCACATTGTTTGCCGACGCGCGGTCGACGGTGTTGTCGTCATTGCGCAGGGTGCGCTCCGCGCCGGAGTCCGGCACCTGCTTGACGAGTACGACGATCTTCATCGTGGTCCGAGGTCCTCCTGCTTGACAGTCACCGCGCCATCGCTGGCGACTTGCACCCCACGTTACGGCTCGTCGCGAGTGGTAACAGGTTCGCCTCCCAGATGTTACTGGGCAGTAGATTCGTGGTGGCGGTGAAAAGTCTCACCAATCGGGCGCATTCTGATGTCAGAACTGGGTGATATGTCGGAAAAATCCCTAGTCATGGGACCGGACCCACGGCTTCCCGCCGACGCCGCACAGCAACCTGGGGAAAAGGTCACACACCGCAGGCGCAAGGATCCGGACGAGCATCCGCGCACCTGCGGGCGCCCGTGCGAGGCATGCGCGCCGGAGAGGAGCCACGCAGTGGAGCGCCGAGCCGACAATCCGTAATCACGAATAAATACCGCAAGGCGTCACAAAACAGCCAGTCGAGTACGCTGGCGGCACCGCAGCGGCGCCGGCCACAAAGCGGACGACACGAACAGGACGTCACAAAAGGCGGCTCGGGCAGGATCGCGGTAGAAGGCGGCGCGCGACGGGTCGCCAAAGACGCCGCGGTCAGCACGAGACGTACCTTGTGGGCACGCAGTCGCGGCGACGGGCGACCGTACCGAGGGGGGCCGACAAATCATGTCGATGTGGTCGGTGGTCCGGCTCTGGTTCGATCCCGACGAGGTCCGCTCGGTCGGCAGCACGCCCGACTACCGGTTCTCGCTGGCCAACGAGCGCACCTTCCTCGCCTGGCTGCGCACCGCCCTGGCGCTGATCGGCGGCGGGCTCGCGGTCGCACAGTTCCTGCCCGAGAATCAGTTGCGGATCGTGATCGCGGTGCCACTGCTCGCGCTCGGGGCCCTCGTCGCGATCCGGGCGGTCGATCACTGGGCTCGCAGCGAGCGGGCGATGCGGCTGGGTGAGGCGCTGCCCCGGTCGCGGTTCCCGGCCATCCTCGCGCTCGTGGTCACCCTGGGCGCGGCCGCGCTGCTCGTAGCGACATTCCTGTGAGCGCGCCGCAGCCGCCCTCGGGCGAGCGCCCGGAGCCGCCCTCGGGCGCCCAGGTCGAGCGCACCTACCTGTCGTGGCGCCGGACCCTGGTCTCGTTCACCGCGATCGCACTGCTGCTGGCGCGCCTGGTCGCGGTACACCTGGAGCCGACAATGCCCGCGGCGTGGGCCCTGTCCGCCGTCGCACTCGGGTGGGCCGCCGCGGTGTGGCTCACCCACCGCCGCATCCGCGACCTCACCACTCCGATCGGGCGAGCGGTGCCGTCGCTGGTCGCGCTCATCCTGCTGTACTGCGTGATGGGCACCCTGTTGCTGATGTCATGACCCCCTTCGCTGAGTCATGATGGCTCAATGGGACGCGCACTGCCCTTCTTGATCGTGCTGCTCGCGACGCTGATCGCTCTGATCGACTGTCTGTCCTCGGAGCGGGAGGACATCCGCGGGCTGCCCCGGCCCGTCTGGTTCCTGGCGATCCTGCTCCTGCCGATCGCCGGCCCCATCGCGTGGTTCTTCGCCGGCCGCCCCGCCTCGCTCGAACAGCGGGCGGGGGTGCTCGCGGGCGGTCGAAGCCGGAAGCGGGTGACCGCGCCGGACGACGACCCGGAGTTCCTGCGCGGCATCGACACCACCCAGTCCCACAACGACGCTGAGCTGCTGCGCCGCTGGGAAGAGGACCTCAAACGCCGTGAGGACGACCCGGGCGCGTAGCGCACCCGGGCTGGGCGAGGACGAGCACGGGACGACGAACGGTTAGACCCGCGGGACGCACACGATCAGCGCGCCCGGGCGTACGCGGGCGGCCAGGCGGCGATCGGGTGCGATGACGTCGCCGTCGAGTTCGCGCGGCTCGGCGCGAGCGGCACGGACCTCGACCGCGCGGGCGCGGAAGGTCTCCAGACCACGGACGGCGCCGCCGCGCCACACCAGCACCCCACCGGCCAGCCGTAACCAGTCCGACAGGTGGCTCGGGCTGAGGACCGCGATGTCGAGGTAGCCGTCGTCGGGCTCGGCGCCGGGCAGCGGCTGGATGCCGCCCCACAGATAGCCCACGTTGGCGACGAACACGCTGGTGGCCTGGCGGTGCAGCCAGCGGCCGCCATCCAGCCGGATGCGCACCGCCATGCGGCGGCGGGTGAGGTCGCGCAGCCCGGACGCGGCGTACGCGGCCCAGCCGAAGCGGCGCTTCGCCTCGTCGGGCGTCCCGCCGACCATCGTGGCGGCGAAGCCCATGCCGGCCATCACGATGAACGCGCCCGCGCCCTCCACGACGCCGACGTCGATGCGCCGCCGTGCGCCGCCGACCGCGACCGCGACCGCCTCGCCCACGTCATGCGGGATGCCCAGGTTGTCGGCGAGCAGATCACCGGTACCCGACGGGATGAGTGCGACGGCCACGTCGCTGCCCGCCAGCACACCGGCGACCGCCCTGACGGTGCCGTCGCCGCCGCAGACGAGCACCACCTCCGCGCCGGCCGCGGCGGCCTCCTCGGCCATGCCGGGCCCGGGGTCCTCCGGCGTCGTCTCCAGCCACAGCGGCTCGGGCCAGCCGGCCGCCGCCAGGGCATCGCGGAGCTCACGGCGGCGCACGTCGAGGTCCGGGACCTTCGACGGGTTGATGACGACGGCGCAACGGGTCACGAGCCGGCCGCGAGCAGCAGGAGCTTGCCGTAGGGCTGAGAGCTTCCGCGACGCCCCGGACCGATCGCCTCCTCGCCGGGTACCCGCTCGGCCATCAGGCCTCGCACGAGACCGTTGTCCGTCATGCTCTGCCCATCCCCAGTCCGGGCATGCCGGCAAACGTGAAGCGACAAGCCGGTGCTGCGGACCGCGGCGTCATGACCACCCGGGACCTCACGACCGGCCCCGCCACCGGTTCGCGCGCGACCGCGGCGGGCGCCCGAGCGCGCCGCGCCGAACGGGTGCCTTCTGACGGTTTTGTGCCGTTCACTCTCCGGTCTCTTCGCCGTGCTCCCATCGCGAGATGACCGCGTGGCAACTCGCCTGCATTGACATGGCAGGCACTACGGTGCGTGATGACGGCCTGGTCGAGCAGGCCTTCACGGTGGCGTTCGCCGGCGAGGGTGTGGCGCCTGGCACCCCGCAGCACGAGCGCATGCTCGCCGTCGTGCGCAAAACGATGGGGCAGAGCCGTATCGAAGTGTTCCGGCTCCTGCTGGACGGCGACGAACGGCGCGCTCAGGCCGCCAACGAGACGTTCGAGGAGGCGTACGGGCTGCTCGTCGACGAGGGCGCCGTGCTGCCGATCCCGGGCGCCATCGAGGCGATCAAGACGCTGCGCGCCAGCGGGATCAAGGTCGCGTTGACGACCGGGTTCGCCCGGGCCACGCAGGAGGCGATCATCGACGCGCTCGGCTGGTGGGGCCAGGTCGATCTGGTGCTCTCCCCCGCCGACGCCGGGCGGGGCCGCCCGTTCCCGGACTTCATGCTCGTCTCGGCGCTGAAGCTCGGCGTCGAGGACGTGCGCCGCATGCTCGTCGTCGGCGACACGCCGCTGGACCTCATCGCCGGCCAGCGCGCGGGCGCGGGCCTGCTCGTCGGCGTCCTGACCGGCGCGGGCGACCGCCAGGCGCTGCAGGCCGCGGGGGCCCAGGAGGTCATCGGCTCGATCGGCGAACTCCCGCGCCTGCTCGGCCTGGAGTAGCCGGCACGACCAACCCACGAGCGAGAACAACGCACAAGCACGACCCACTCACAAGCACTACCCCACCCACAAGGTCGCCCACGACAGCCACCCACAAGGTGGTCCAAGTCCGGGCCTCTGCGAGCCTCTGCGGACCTCAGGCCAGGTTCGACGAACGCGGGTACGCGTCCTGCGGGTCCGTGAGCACGTTCACCAGGTACGGCACGCCCGAGTCGAACGCGCGCCCCAGCGCCCCGGCCAGGTCGCCCGGCTTCTCCACGGTCTCCCCCGCGCCACCGAGCGCCTTCACCACGTCGTCGTAGCGCAGCCCGGGCTGCAAATCGGCGGCCAGGTCGTAGCCGTAGATCTGGCGCATCGGGTGCTTCTCCAGGCCCCAGATGCCGTTGTTGCCGACCACGATGACGACCGGCAGCTGCTGGCGAACCAGCGACTCCACGTCCATCAGCGAGAACCCGGCCGCGCCGTCGCCCATAAGCACGCAGATCTGCCGGTCCGGGTAGGTGATCCGAGCGCCCATCGCGTAGCCCATGCCGGTGCCGAGGCAGCCGTACGGGCCCGGGTCGAGCCAGGTGCCGGGCTGGGCCGGCTCCAGGTACTTGCCGGCGTAGGAGACGAAGTCGCCGCCGTCGCCGATCGTCACCGCGTCCTCGGCCAGCACCTTGCGCAGTTCGCCGTACACCCGGCTGGGCTTGATGGGGTCGGTGTCGGCCTCGAGGGCCTCGGTCTCCCGCGCCTTCGCCGCGCTCTCCGCGGCGCGCAGCGTCGCGATCCACTCCTCGTGGTCGGCGATCAGGCCGCCGTAGGCCGCGAAGGCCGACAGGATCAGCCGCAGGTCGCCGGTGGGCGCCGCGGCCGGCGTGACGTGCCCGGCCTTCTGCGAGGCCGCGTCGGTGACGTGCACCACCTGCGCGCCGCCGAAGTCGCCGAAGCCGAGCCGGAAGTCCAGCGGCGTGCCGATCACGGCGATGACGTCGGCGCCGCCGAACGCGGCCTTGCGCGCCCGCGCGAAGGCGAGCGGGTGACCCGGCGACAGCGTGCCGCGCCCCATGCCGTTGGCGAACACCGGGACGCGCAGCGCCTCCGCGGCCTCGCGCAGCGCGGCGGTCGCGTCGCCGGCCCAGACGTCGGATCCGGCGACGATGACCGGCCGCTGGGCCGCGGCCAGGAGGCTGACGGCGTGGTGCACCTCGTCGGGGTCCGGCTCCTGCGTCGGTACGGCCGGAGCCGCCTCCTCCTCGATCCCGTCCACGGTGGAGAAAACGACCTCCAGCGGCAGGTCCACGAAGACCGGTCCCCGGTGCGGGGTGAGCGCGGTGAGGGCCGCAGCCCGCATCCGCGCGTAGACCTCGTCGGTGGCGAAGATCGTCTCGGCGTGCTTGGTGACCGCGCGCACGATGGGCAGGTGGTCCATCTCCTGCAGGCTGCCCGAGCCCCAGCGGAACTGCGGGGCCCGTCCACCGAGCACGACCACCGGCGCGCCGTTGAACATCGCGCTGGTGAGCCCGGACACGCCGTTGGTGACGCCCGGCCCGGCGGTCAGCACGGCCAGCCCCGGGCGGCGCTGCAGCTTCGCGACCGCCTCGGCGGCGAACACCGCGGACTGCTCGTGCCGCACGTCGACGATGCGCACGCCGGCCTTCTTCGCCGCGTCGTACAGCGGAAAGACGTGGCCGCCGGACAGGGTGAACATCTCGGCGACCCCGAACCCGCGCAGCGCCGCCAGCGCCAGGTCTCCGCCATGCCCGTCGATCTTCGTCATATATGAATCCTAATCACGTTCATCGGCGAATTAGCGCCGGACACTCTCACGGATTGCCCGCGCCGAACCAGTCCGCGACGGGCTGCGGCCAGCGGTCGGTCGTCAGGTAGTACGACACGCACCCGGCCGTCAGCGGCGTGACCACCAGCAGCACCAGCACGAACAGGGCCAGCAGCGCCCGCGCGACCGGCCCGCGGCGCGGGCGCGCGCCGTCGTATCCGGTGGCCTCGGCCTGCGGCGGTGCGGCGGGCCGGGACGGCGCCGCCGGCGGGCGCGACGGGGCCGGCTGCGGAGGCGAGGCCGGCCAGGCCGGCTGCGCGGGGGCCGAGCGCTGCGGCGGGCGCGGCGGGGTCGACATGGGGGCGGGTTGCGGGGTGGGCATCGGCGCGGGTGGCTGGGTGGGCGTCGGGGCGCGGTCAGCGCCGAACGCGTTGCCGTATTCGTCGTAGCGCGTAGACGCCTCCGGGACCCCGCCGCCGGAGAGGAACACCCGTCCCGAGCCCACCGGCCGGTTGGGCGGCGCCGACACCGGCGGCGCGGAAACGGGCGGCGAAGAAACGGGCGGCGCGGAAACCGGCGTGGTCCGGTAGCCACCGGGCGGCGGCGCGGACACGGGTGCGCTGGAGATCGGCGGGGGCGCCGGCACCGGGGCATCGGGCCACAGCGGCCCGCCCGACGGCGGCGCCGACACCGGCGTACCGAACCCGCCGGCCGGCGGCATCGAGAAGCCCTCGCCCGGGGGTGAGGCGACGGGGACCGCGGCGGGCGAGACCGGACCCGCGGCGGACGAGACCGGGGCGGCGCCAGGGTGCTGCCAGAGAAGGCCCGGGGCCTGCGGCGAGACGCCTGTCGCCGGCCCGGGCGCCGGCGAGGCGCCACCGGCCTGGGTCGCCGTCGAACCGGCCAGCATGCTGCCCTCGGCGACGACCAGCTCGGGCTGCTCGATGGCCACTGGGGCCCGGCCGAGCTCTCGGTGCAGCAGGGTCGCCACGAGCGGCATCCGGCTGGAGCCACCGACCAGGAACACGCCCGCCACCGCGCCCTCGGACAACTGCGCCCAGCGCATCACGCCCTCGGTCACGCGTATCGTCTGCTTGAGCATCGTCAGGGCGAGGCGCTCGAGCTCCTCCCGTGTCAGGTGTACGTCCACGTTGAGCAGCGGAATCGTCAAGTCGGACGCCGGCTGGCGGGACAGCCGCTCCTTCGCCACCCGCGCGTCGTCCCACAGCAGGCGGCGATGCCGGCGGTCCTCGACGGTCTGCGGGCTCATCAGCCGCGCCCACTCCTGCGGCGCCTGCGGCTCGCAGAGCGTGCCGATGTGCTTGACGATGGCGTTGTCCACGTCGACGCCGCCGATGTCGTCGCGGCCGTCGACGGCCAGCACCTCGAAGCCACCGGCGGTGCGGGCGACCACGCTCGCGTCGAAGGTGCCCGCGCCGAAGTCGTACACCACGACGACCGAGCCGACCCGCACGTCGTGGCCGAGGACCTGGGTGAAGTACGCGGCGGCGGCCACCGGCTCGGGCACCAGCCGGACCCGGCCGAGCCCGGCCGCCGCGGCCGCGTCGGCGATCGACAGGCGGCGGGTCGCGCCCCACGAGGCAGGGACCGTCACGGTCACGTCCGGCACGGCGTCGCCGACGGTGCGGACCCACTCGTCGCGCACCCGGCGCAGCACCGCGGCGATGAGCTCGTTGACCGGCATCTCCCGGTCGCCGAGCAGCACCGTGCCGTCGTCGATGCGGCGCTTCGGGTTGGGCTCGAAGCGGGCCGGCTCCAGGCGGGCGCTGTGCACCGCGTCGCGGCCGACGATGATCGTGCCGCTGGGTTCGGCGTAGACGGCCGAGGGCAGCAGCGGGGAGCCGTCGAAGATCAAGGGCCGGGATCGCCCGTCCGGCCATCGCACCACCGCGACGGTGTTCGAGGTGCCGAAGTCGACCCCGAGCCGGATCCCTGGCGTAGGCATGCCCGCAGTGTAGGCGGAGCGGACTACGCCGCCGCGTCCTCCGCGCGAGTCACCGCGACCGTAAGGCTTAGGCCGACTGCTCGACCGCCCGCTGCAGCGCTCGATAGATCTGCCCGAATTTGGGCGAGTCCGTCGTTGAGTAGATCATCGAGTCCCCGTCATGCGTGCGCACCCAGATCTCGTGCACGCCCTTGCCGTGGTCGTGGGCACGGTCGAGCAGGTCGAGCAGGCCTTCGAGGCTGAACGCGACGATCCCGCCGAGGACGATGACGGCGAGGATGCCGCCGGCGATGTACATCGTGCGCTGCTCGCCGCCGAAGTCGATGCGCCGCGCCGCCATCCCGGCCGCCGCGAGCAGGCCGATGACGAGCAGCACGGTGCCGCCGCGGGTGGCGAGCATGTAGAGGCCATGACGCAGCCGGCCGGTGCGCTCGTGCCAGACGTACGTCAGGGTCTCCAGCGGATACCACGAGTCATCGACGCGCACACCACCCGAGCTGATGTGCACCACATTGTCGCGGTAATAGGTGGTGGCCATGGCAACTCCGACGGTACAGCCGAATACGCTCCGGGCAACGACAACGACGTTGAGGAGACACTGTGGACGCGGTGAAAAATGAGGGGAGCCGGCTCGTCCGGCTGGAGGTCGACGGCGGCATCGGCACGATCCGGCTCGACCGCCCGCCGATGAACGCGCTGAACGTCCAGGTCCAGGAGGAGCTGCGAGACGCCGCACGGGAGGCGACGGAGCGCGACGATGTGCGCGCGGTCGTGCTGTACGGCGGGGAGAAGGTCTTCGCGGCCGGCGCCGACATCAAGGAGATGGCCGGCATGGGCTACGCCGCGATGGCGGCCCGCGCCGGGGCGCTCACCAGCGCGTTCGACGCCGTCGCCCGAATCCCCAAGCCGGTCGTGGCGGCGGTCACCGGCTACGCGCTGGGCGGCGGCTGTGAGCTGGCGCTCACCGCGGACTGGCGCGTCGCCGCCGAGGACGCGACGCTGGGCCAGCCCGAGATCACGCTGGGCATCATCCCCGGCGCGGGCGGCACCCAGCGACTGGCCCGCCTCGTCGGCCCGGCACGGGCCAAGGACCTGATCATGTCGGGCCGGTTCGTGCCCGCCTCGGAGGCGCTCGCCATCGGCCTCGTCGATCGCGTCGTACCGCGGGAGCAGGTCTACGAGGCCGCGCTCGACCTCGTCCGGCCCTACGTCGACGGCCCGGCGCTCGCGCTGCGCGCCGCGAAGCTCGCCGTCGACGGCGGCCTCGACAGGGACCTCGCCTCCGGCCTGACCTGGGAGAGTCAGCTGTTCGCGGCCCTGTTCGCGACGGAGGACAAGGCGGAGGGCATGGCCGCGTTCGTGGAGAAGCGCAAGCCGTCGTTCAAGGGTCGCTAAGCGAACCGCAACCAGGACGCAGGGGCGCGAAGCGCAAGCAAAGCGTGAACGAAGCGAGAGCCAGGCCGGCTGAATACCAGCCTGGCCTCGCCCGCGCCGAAGGCGCCCGCAGCAAACCGCAACCAGGACGCAGGGGCGCGAAGCGCAAGCAAAAGTGCCGCGAAGCGGCATGGGGGGCGTGGGGTGGGAACCCCCCACCGATGCTCAAGCGAAGCGAGAGCCAAGCTAGCTAATAGCGTGGAAGCGATCGTCGATGGTCGACAGCCGCAGCGGCATGCCGAACGTCTTGGACAGGTTGTCGGCGGTGATGGTGTCCCGGAGCAGCCCCTGGGCCACCACACCGCCGTCGCGCATCAGCATCGCGTGGGTGAACCCAGGCGGGATCTCCTCCACGTGGTGCGTGACGAGCACGAGCGCCGGCGCGTCCGGGTCGGCGGCCAGGGCGGCCAGCCGCCGCACCAGGTCCTCCCGGGCGCCCAGGTCCAGCCCGGCGGTCGGCTCGTCGAGCAGCAACAGCTCCGGGTCGGTCATCAGGGCGCGGGCGATCTGCACCCGCTTGCGCTCGCCCTCCGACAGGGTGCCGTAGAGCCGGTCGGCCAGCGCGGCGACGCCGAACTGCTCCAGCAGTTCCATCGCGCGGGAGTCGTCCATGGCGTCGTACCGCTCGCGGTAGCGCCCGACGACCGCCCAGGAGGCGGTCAGCACCACGTCGCGGGCGGTCTCCTCCGGCGGCAGGGCCAGCCCGTTGGAGGAGAACCCGATCCGGGTCTTGAGTTCGGCGATGTTCGTGCGGCCGAGCCGCTCGCCCAGCACGCTCGCCGAGCCGCGGGTCGGATGCATCCGCGCGCCGGCGAGGTTGAGCAGCGTGGTCTTACCCGCGCCGTTCGGCCCGAGGATCACCCAGCGCTCGTCGACCTCGACCTGCCAGCTCACCGACCGGATCAGGTCGCTGCGGTTGCGGGTGACCGTCGCATTCTCCAACGCGACGACAAGGTCATCTGACACGTGCCAATCCAACCACGAACCGCCCGTCGATGGATGACGGGGCCCCACGGGCGCCAGCCAACCCGTATTGTGCCCTGCGATGACACCGGCATTGGAAATCTCCGGTCTGGTCAAGACATACCAGAGCGTGTTCGGCAAACCACGGGCCGCGATCGACCGGCTCGACATGCTCGTCGAGCCCGGGCAGATCCACGGCTTCCTCGGCCCCAACGGCTCGGGCAAGTCCACCACGCTGAAGACGCTGCTCGGGCTCCTGCGCGCCGACGGCGGGGAGATGCGCGTTCTCGGCGAGCCCGTCCCGCACCGGCAGGCCCGGGTCGCGCCCCGGGTCGGCGCGATCGTCGAGGCTCCGGCGTTCTTCGGCAACTTCACGGGGTACAAAACCCTGTCCTTGCTGGCGAAGGCCGGTGGCGTGCCGAAGCAGCGAATCTGGGTCGTGCTCGACCAGGTCGGTCTCGCCGACCGTTGCGAGGACCCGGTCCGGTCGTATTCCCTGGGCATGCGCCAGCGGCTCGCCGTCGCCTCCGCGCTGCTCAAGGACCCGGAGCTGCTCATCCTCGACGAGCCCAACAACGGCCTCGACCCGGCCGGCATCCGCGAGATGCGCGACCTGTTGCGCGCCCAGGCCGACCGGGGCATGACCGTGCTGATCTCCAGCCACATCCTGGCCGAGATCCAGCAGATCTGCGACTCGGTCACGATCATCTCGCGCGGCCGCACGGTGGCCGCCGGGCCGGTGTCGCAGGTGCTCGCCGTCGCCGACAAGGGGGCGTATCGGGTGCGCGTCGAGGACCACCACCGCGCCGCGCAGATCCTCACCGACGCCGGCGCGCAGGTCAGCGTCACCGGCGACCACCTGGTGGTCCACGATCTGGCCGACCCCGCCTGGGTGTCGCACGCCCTCGGCGTCAACGACCTATGGGTGCGCGAGCTGGCCCCGGTCGCCCAGCTCGAGGACGCGTTCCTCAGCCTCACCGGCGGCGGCCCCCGCCGCGGCGCGTTCCGCCCCGTCGACGACTCCGACTGGTCCGGCGAGGAGAGCGCATGAACACTCCGGACCCATCATCGGCTCAGCCGCAAGTCGTGCCGCTGCCGGAGCTAAGGGGAGGTGCCGGTTTGACCCGGCTGTTCGCCGCCGAGTGGTCGCGGCTGTTCGGCCGCCGCGTCACGCTGGTCACCCTTGTGCTCATCGGCACCCTGCTGGCGCTGCTCACGTTCGGCTTCACGCTCACCCGCAGCACGCCCACCCCCGTCGAGATCGAGCTGGCGAAGAGCAGCGCCGCCTCCGCGGGCGAGATCTGGGACCGCAACGTCGACCGCTGCTCCAAGGTCCAGAGCGGCCTGGAGAACGCTGAGCCCGGCGAGTCGTTCCCGCGCGGCTGCGACTACGGCCCCCGCCCGACGCCCGACTCGCTGCTCGACTACGGCTTCTCGTTCCACCGCCAGTGGCCGTCGCTGTACTACACCGCCGCGATCGTGCTGGCCGTGGCCGGGTTCGTGCTCGGCGCGTCGTTCGTCGGGGTCGAGTGGAGCTCCGGCGGCATGGCCACCCTGCTGTTGTGGGCCCCCCGCCGCGGCGCGGTCCTGGGCGCCAAGCTGCTCGCGGCGTGCGCCGGCGTGGGGCTCATCTCCGTGGTGTACCTCGGGCTCTGGACCGCCGCCTTCATGGCCGTCGCGGCCGGCAACGGCACGGTGAGCCAGATGACGGCCGGCGAGTTCGGCTCGCTGCTGCTGACCGGCGTGCGCGTGGTCGTGCTGGCCCTGGCCGGCACGACGCTGGGCTTCTCCATCGCCTCGCTGGGCCGGCACACCTCCACGGCCCTCGGCGTCGGCGTCGCCTACCTGATGATCTACGAACTCGGCACCCTGGTCCTCTTCAGCGTCGTCCAGACCGTCGACTACTCGCAGAAATTCCGCCTCTCCAGCTATATCGCGGCCTGGCTCACGAAGCGTTTCACCTTCGAGGCGGACGCGGGGCACTGCCGCACCGGCTGCGTGCCGGAGGCGGCGGGCTTCTCGGGCAGCTGGCAGCAGGGCGGGCTGGTGATCTCCGTGGTCGTGGCGATCGTGGTGGCGGCCGCGTTCGTGGCGATGCGCCGCCGCGACGCCCGCTGACGGCGCCCCGGCGACGAGCAACACGCCACGCCATTTTCAGGCGGTCGAGCCGAAGACCTCCTCGCGGACGATGTCCAGGCCCGTGAGGATGGCACCGTGCAGTACCGGCTCGACGGCCACCTCCGTGGCGACCACCCGCGGCGACACGACCGCGATCGCGGCCACCTCGTGCTGCACCCGCTGTGCGAGGTCCGCGCCGCCGGCCTGGCCGATCTCGCCGGCCAGGACGACCAGCTGCGGGTCGAGCACCAGGCCGACCGAGGCCACGCCGAGCGAGATGCGGCGGGCGAGCTCGTCGAGGAAGGGGCTGCCCGCCGTGCCGGCGGAGATGGCGGCGCGGATGGCCTCGGCGGCGCCGGCGGCCTTGAAGCCGTGGGTCTTGGCGATCGCGCGCACCGCCACGGCGTCGACCAGGGTGCGGTACCCGCTCTTCGAGCGGCGCGACGCGTCCCGGCTCACCTGCGTGCCGGCCACCGGCAGGTAGCCGATCTCGCCGGCCGCGCCGGCGCTGCCGCGGTGCAGTCGGCCACCGAGCACCACGGCGGTGCCGACGCCGCGGTCGAGCCAGACGAGCACGAAGTCCTGCGTGCCGACGGCGGCACCGCTGTGCTGCTCGGCGATGGCGGCCAGGTTGACGTCGTTCTCGAACATGACCGGGCGGTCGAGGTCGTCGCGAAGCGCGGTCAGCAGGCCCCGGTGCCAGCGCGGCAGGTCCCAGGCGAACGTGATCTCGCCGCTCTTCGGGTCGACCAGGCCGGGAGTGCCGAGCACGATGCGCCGGATGCGCTCGATCGGCGCGCGGGCGGCGTTCGCGGCCTCGACAACCGCGGCGTGCACGACCTTGACCGGGTCGTCGCCGTCGCCGATGGCCACGTCGGTGCGCCCGACGATGTTGCCCATGATGTCCGCTACACCGGCGACGACATGCGCGGGGCCGGCGTCGACGCCGACGACGAACGCTGTGCTGGGCACCACCGCGTACATCTGCGCGTTGGGACCGCGCCCGCCGGCCTGCTCGCCGACCCGGGCCACCAGGCCGCGCTCCTCCAGCCGCTCCACCAGCTGCGATGCGGTGACCTTGGACAAGCCGGTCAGCTCGCCGAGTTGCGCGCGGGTCAGCGGGCCGCGGCTGAGCAGCAGCTCAAGGGCGGCGCGATCGTTGAGCGCGCGCAGCAGCCGCGGCGTGCCGGGCAGTCGGGCGGAACTCATGGTTACATAGCCCCCTAGTATTTAGGAAACTTTCCTATTAGCGTGCCACAAGCAGCCTATTGGCAAAGCGTACGGTCGGACCACCCGCTCGGCCTACGCGCACCCAGTCAAAAAGCTCTTACGATCGTGGATAGCGCATATGACGAGTGTGCGGCACTCGTTTCGCGCTGAGGGGGGAACAATCGTGTCGACCGATCCCGGACTCCGCCGGCTGGCCCTGGGCACGCTGCTGGGCGCCTTCCGCGGAGAGCAGGCCCCGGCGTGGGCCGTGGACCTCCTCGCCGAGGGGATGGCCGGGCATCTGCTCTTCGGGTTCAACATCGTCGAGCGCGAGCAACTCGCCGCGCTGACCGCGAGCCTGCACGCCGCCCGCGAGGGCGTGCTCATCGCCATCGACGAGGAGGGCGGCGACGTCACCCGCCTCGCGCACCGGCTCGGCAGCCCCTACCCGGGCAACGCCGCGCTGGGCGCGCTCGGCGACCCGGCCGTCACCCGCCGGGTGTATCGCACCATCGGCGCCGAGCTCGACGCGCTGGGCATCAACCTCAACCTCGCGCCCACCGTCGACGTGAACACGGCGGACGACAACCCGATCATCGGCACCCGCAGCTTCGGCGCCGACCCGCACGCCGTCGCCACCCACACCGCCGCCGCTGTGCTCGGCCTGCAGGGCGCCGGCGTCGCCGCGTGCGCGAAGCACTTCCCGGGCCACGGCGCGACGCTCGCCGACTCGCACCTGGAACTGCCCACGGTCGACATCGACCGCGACGTGCTGGGCGGCCGCGAGCTCCCGCCGTTCGTCGCCGCGATCGAGGCCGGCGTCAAGTCGATCATGACCGCGCACATCCGCGTCCCGGCCCTCACCGGCGACGCCCCCGCCACCTTCAGCCGCGCCGTCCTCGTCGACCTGCTGCGCCGCGACCTCGGGTTCACCGGCGTCGTCGTCACCGACGCCCTGGAGATGCTCGGCGCGTCCCGCTACGCCGGCGGCATCCCGGCCGGCGCGGTGCTCGCCCTCGCCGCGGGCGCCGACCTGCTGTGCATCGGCGCCGACATCGACGAGCACATCACCAACGCCTGCGCCGACGAGATCGTCGCCGCAGTGCACGACGGCCGCCTCGCCCTGGAGCGGCTGGAGGAGGCCGTGGCCCGCGTGGCCGAACTCGCCGTCTGGACGCGCACCGGCGACCGCACCGACCGCGAGGAGCCGGGCCTGGGCTACCCGGCGGCGCTGGGCGCGGTACGCATCGAGGGCAGCCACGACCGCGACCGAGCCCCGCTCATCGTCCAGCTGGAGTCGGAGTCGTCGATCGCGGCCGGACGGGTGCCGTGGGGCCTCGGCCCGCACGTCACCGCCACGGAGCAGGTCCGCGTGGTCGCCGCGCAGGCCTCCGCCGACGACCTGAGCACCCGCGCCGGATCGCGCCCGATCGTGGTCGTGGGGCGCAACGTGCACCGCCTGCCCGGTGCCCCCGCCCTCGTCGAGGCCCTGACGCGGACGCACGCGGTCACGGTGGTGGAGATGGGCTGGCCGTCGTCCTGGCGCCCGACCGGCGTGCGGGCGTTCATCACCACGTGGGGCGCGAGCCACGCCAACGGTCGCGCCGCCGCCAAGGCCCTGGGCCTAGCCGCCTAGCACCGCTTGTCCACAGGCACGGACTCGGTCTTCCCCACCGACGGCCTGGGCGGCAGCCTGAGCGGATGCTGGACGATCTGCTCAGGCTGCAGTCGGGGGTGATCACCAAGTCCCAGGCGCGGCGTGCCGGTCTCAGCGACGGCGCGATCCGGCGGCACGTGGGCGCCGACCGGTGGTCGCCGCTCTTCCCCGGGGTGTACTGGACATTCAGCGGGCCGCCGCCACGGGAGGCGTTGCTGTGGGCGGTCCTGCTGCGCGCCGGGCGGGGCGCGGCGCTGAGCCACCACACCGCCGCGGAGCTGTCGGGGCTCATCGACACGCCGGGCCGGCGGATCCACGTCACGATCCCGGCCAACCGCCGGATTGCCGCAATCCCGGGGGTGATCGTGCACCGATCCGGCCGGGTCGCCGCCGCGACGATGCCGGGACCGACACTACGCCGAACCCGCATCGAGGACACCGTGCTGGACCTGACGGACCTGGCCGGTGACATCGAGACCGCGGTCGGCTGGATCACCACGGCGTGCGCGCGCCGGCTGACCACCCCGCGGCGGCTCGCAGAGGCCATGGCCCGGCGCAAGCAGGTGCGGCGGCGACCGCTGCTCGCCGAGGTGCTCGACGACAGCGCCGCCGGGGTGCACTCCGTGCTGGAGCGGCGATACCTGCGCGACGTCGAGCGCGGGCACGGCCTGCCGCGCGGGAGGCGGCAGACCAGGCACGCCGGTGCCGGCGTGCGCTTCCGGGACGTCGAGTACGCGGCGTTCGACATTATCGTCGAACTCGACGGCCGCGCGTACCACCCTGCGGAGCATCGCCGCCGAGACCGGCTGCGCGACAACGAGTCGGCCGCGCAGGGGTGCCGGACGCTTCGGTACGGCTGGACGGACGTGGCCGCGCCGTGCTCCACGGCGGTGCAGGTCGCCCGGGCGCTGCGAGCGGGTGGCTGGACCGGCCAACCGCGGCGGTGCACCCGGCCGGGCTGCGCGGTCCTTCGCTCCACCCGCCGGCGGACGCCTTGATCACGGAATGCTCGTGTACCCCCTGGTACGCGAGCACTCCGTGATCAAGGCGAACTGCTAGGCGGCCGAGGCGCGGACCAGGGTGCGGATCTGGCGCAGCAGGACCGAGATCGCGGCCAGGTCGCCCGGGGACTCGCCGAACTCGCCGATCGCGTTGCGGGTGCGCGCGATCGACGTCGCGTTGCTCTGCTCCCACTCGTGGACGCGGGACTCCGGGTCCGCGTCCGGGGAGGTGGCGTTGAGCACCTCCGCGGTGAGTGCCGCCAGCGCCGCGTACAGGTCGTAGCGCAGCGCCATCCGGGCCAGCGTCTGCCAGCGGTCCTCGCGCGGCAGGGCCGAGATCCGCGAGAGCAGGTCGTCGACGCGGAAGCGCTCGGAGAGCAGGTAGTAGACGGTGGCGACCTCGTTGACGTCGCGGCCGGTCGCCGAGGCGACCTCCACGATGTCGAGCAGGCCGAAGCCGTACATGATGCGGGTCGTGATGTCGGCGATCTCGTCCGGCAGGCCCAGCTCGCGCAGGCCCTCGGCGTTGGCGCGCAGGGCCTCGCGCTCGCGGCCGCGGAAGAGGGTGTCCAGCTGCGGCAGCAGGCGGGCGACGCCGGGGCGCAGGCGGGCGATCTCGCTCGGCACATCGATCGGGAGGCGGCGGTTGGAGACCAGCCACCGCACGGCCCGGTCGAGCAGACGGCGCATCTCCAGGTAGACGGCCGTCTGCGAGGACGTCGGCATCCGGTTGTCGAGCGCCTCGACCGCCCGGCGGAGCTCGTCCAGGCCGTACACCTCGCGGATCACCACCGAGGCGCGCAGCACGTCGGCGGCACCGGCACCGGTCTCCTCGGAGGCGCGGTGGAAGAACGACGTGCCGCCGCGGTTGACCGCCTCGTTGACAACCCCCGTGGTGATGATCTCCCGGCGCAGCGGGTGCTCGGCCATCGCCTCCGCGAAGCGCTCGCGCAGCGCGGTCGGGAAGTACTCGACCAGCACCTCGTTGGTCCAGTCCTCGTCGGGCAGGCCGGAGTCGAGGATCTCGCGCTCGAGCACGATCTTGACGTAGGAGAGCAGGACGGCGAACTCGGGCGAGGTCAGCCCCACCCCGATCGCCGCGCGCTCGTCGAGCTCCTCGTCGGTCGGCAGGTCCTCCAGGGCGCGGTCCAGCAGCCCGCGACGCTCGAGATCCGCGATGAGCCGCTTGTGTACCGGCAGCAGCGACCTCGACTGCGCCCGCGCGTTGCCGAGCGCGGTCGCCTGGTCGTAGTTGTCCCGCAGGACCAGCTCGCCGACCTCGTCGGTCATCTCGGCCAGCAGCGGGTTGCGCTCGCCGGCCTCCAGCTCGCCGGCGGCGACCGCCCGGTCGAGCAGGATCTTGATGTTGACCTCGTGGTCGGAGCAGTCGACGCCGGCGGAGTTGTCGATGAAGTCGGTCGCGATGCGGCCGCCGTTGAGCGCGTATTCGATGCGGCCCCGCTGGGTCAGGCCCAGGTTGCCGCCCTCGCCGACCACCTTCGCCCGCAGCTCGCGGCCATTGACCCGGATGTAGTCGTTGGCCTTGTCGCCGACATCGGCGTGCGACTCGCCGCCGGCCTTGACATACGTGCCGATACCGCCGTTCCAGAACAGGTCGACGGGCGCGGCGAGGATGGCGTGCATGACGTCGTTGGGGGCGAGCGGGCCGTCGGTGGTGATCCCGAGCGCGGCGCGGGCCTCGGCGGAGAGTTTGATCGACTTGGCGGTGCGCGGGAACACACCGCCGCCGGCCGAGATGAGCGACCGGTCGTAGTCGTCCCACGAGGAGCGGGGCAGGTCGAAGAGGCGCCGCCGCTCCGCATACGAGGTGGCCGAGTCCGGGTCGGGGTCGATGAAGATGTGCCGGTGGTCGAACGCGGCCACCAGGCGGATGTGCCGGGACAGCAGCATGCCGTTGCCGAAGACGTCGCCGGACATGTCGCCGACGCCGACGACGGTGAAGTCGGTCGCCTGGGTGTCGACGTCGAGCTCACGGAAGTGCCGCTTCACGGACTCCCAGGCGCCCCTGGCGGTGATGCCCATCCTCTTGTGGTCGTAGCCCGCCGATCCGCCCGAGGCGAAGGCGTCGCCGAGCCAGAACCCGTAGCGCACCGAGATCTCGTTGGCGATGTCGGAGAAGGTCGCGGTGCCCTTGTCGGCGGCGACGACCAGGTAGGGGTCGTCGGGGTCGTGGCGCACCACGTCGGGCGGCGCGACGACCTTGCCACCGTCGAGGTTGTCGGTGACGTCGAGCATGGCCGAGATGAACATCTGGTAGCAGGCCACCGCCTCGTCGCGGTCCCCCGGGTTCTGCTTGAGCACGAACCCGCCCTTGGCCCCGGTCGGCACGATGACGGCGTTCTTCACCATCTGCGCCTTGACCAGGCCCAGGATCTCGGTGCGGAAGTCCTCGCGCCGGTCGGACCAGCGCAGCCCGCCGCGGGCGACGGCGCCGAAGCGCAGGTGCACGCCCTCGAACCTCGGGGAGTACACGAAAATCTCGAAACGCGGCCGGGGCGCCGGCAGGTCGGGGATCGACTGCGGGTCGAGCTTGAAGGCCGTGTAGGACTTCGGCCGGCCGCCCTCGCCACGCTGGTAGAACGAGGTGCGCAGGGTCGCCTGGATCAGGTGCAGGAACGAGCGCAGGATGTGGTCCTGATCGAGGCTGGTGACCTGGTCGAGGTCGGCGTTGATCGCCGCGGCCAGCTCCTTCGACCACTCCGAACGGGCCGCGTCGGACAGCGGCAGCCGGTGGTCGAAGCGGGCGACGAAGAGCGCCACGAGCTTGGAGGCGATCGCCGGATACGCCAGCAGCGTCGTCTCCATGTAGTCCTGCGAGAACACCGTGCCGGCCTGGCGCAGGTACTTCGCGTAGGCACGCAGCACCACGACCTCACGCCAGGTCAGGCCGGCCGTGAGCACCAGGGTGTTGAAGTTGTCGACCTCGGCCTCGCCGTGCCACGTGGCCGTGAACGCGTTCTCGAGGTGTGGGCGCACCTCGGTGAGCACGCGGGAGTCCGCGGGCAGCCGCAGGCCGAAGTCGTACAGGTAGATCGTGCCGTCGGCGCGGACGATCTCGTAGGGCCGCTCGTCGGTGGCCCACACCCCGAGGGAGTGCAGCACGGGCAGGACCGCTGAGAGGATCATCGGCTCGCCGTAGCGGAACACCTTGAACCGGATGTCGGTCTCGTCCTGGCGGTGCCGGTACACGTGCATGACCAGCTGCCCGGGCTCGTCGAGCAGCTCGAGCTTCGAGATGTCCTTGACGGCCTCGTACGGCGTGTGTTCGTCCTTGTACGTGTCCGAGAGCGCCGAGCCGTAGCGCTGGTACAGCTCCTTGGCCTGGTGCTCGTCGTCGAGCTTGCGCTCCAGGACGAGGCGGAAGTCGTCGTCCCACAGCCGGGTCGCCTCCGACAGGCGCTCGGTGAGAGCGTCGACGTCGACGTCGCCGGGCGGGTTGCCGGGCTCGGTGCGCACGATGAAGTGCACTCGGGCGAACTTCGACTCACTGACCCGGGTGGTGTAGTCCACGCCCACGCCGTTGAGCTCGGCGAGCAGGATCTGCTGGATGCGCAGGCGGTTGGGCGTGGTGAACCGGTCCCGGGGCAGGTACACCAGGCACGAGACGAACCGCCCGTAGGCGTCGCGGCGCAGGAACAGGCGCAGCTGGCGGCGGCCCGCCAGGCGAAGCACGCCCATGACCGCCTTGTACAGCTCGTCGGTGCCGATCTGGAACAGCTCGTCGCGCGGGTAGGTCTCCAGCGTCTCCATCAGGTCCTTGCCGGAGTGGCTGCGCGGCGACAGCCCGGAGCGCTCGACCACCTCGGCGACCTTGCGCTTGACGACCGGCAGGTCGCGCACGCTGGTGCGGTAGGCGGCCGAGGAGAACAGGCCCAGGAAGCGCTTCTCGCCGATCACGTTGCCGGCGGCGTCGAACTGCTTGAAGCCGATGTAGTCCAGATAGGCCGAGCGGTGCACGGTCGCCCGCGAGTTCGCCTTGGTGATGATCAGCAGTCGCTTCTCAAGGACCTTGGCGTAGGCCTCCGCGGTCATGGAGGACAGCACCCGCGGCTTGACCTGGTCGCCGCGCAGAATGCCGAGGCCGCTGCCGAGGACCGCCTGGAGCAGCTCCTCGCCGTGCTCACCCTTGATCAGTTTGTACTGCCGGAAGCCCAGGAAGGTGAAGTGGTCATCGACGAGCCAGCGCAGCAGCTCGACCGAGTCCGTGATGTCCTTGTCCGGCACCGGCAGCTGCGCGCTGCCCAGTTCGTCGGCGAGGGTGAGGGCCTGGGTGCGCATCTTCCCCCAGTCCTCGACGGCCTCCCGCACGTCGTTGAGCACGCGGGCCAGGTCGGTGCGCAGCTCCTCCAGCTCGGCCTCGTCGCGGATGCGGTCGACCTCGATGCGGATCCAGCTCTCGACCAGGTCGCCGGCGATCGCCTCCTCGGGCTCGACCCCGACCCGGACCTCCTCGAGCGCGCCCAGCGGCGCCCGGCGGACCACCACCAGCGGGTGGACCAGCAGGTTCAGATCGATGTCGCGCGAGGACAGCGCGCTCGTCACGGAGTCGACCAGGAACGGCATGTCGTCGGTGACGATCTCCACCGCCGTGCCGCCGGTCGCACTCAGCCCGAGGCGCAGCTTCAGCTCGCCCGGGAGGCGCTGCTGCGCCAACTCCAGGTGCGACTGGGTCGCCTCGACCATCTTCCCGACATTGCAGGCGGCCAGCTCCTCGTCGGGAACCAGGCGCCAGTACGCCGCTACCAGTTCGGGGTCTGCATCCTGCGCGGTGGCCAGCACGACCGCCTCCGCGACCAGGTGCTCCGCGTTGGGCACTGACTGCTCCAGCTCGTCGTCATCGGGCCCCGCATCCGGGTTTCGCCCACCGTGTAAGCCGCGTGCCTCGTCCTTCACCGGGGTTGCCCCAGGCCGGTCCATCGGTTGTTCTCCCCTCGCCCACCTCGTTGTGGGTTGTCCTCGCTCAGCCTAAGACGTTCTCGTGGGTCCTCAACCGAGCCCCCGGCGTACTGAATTGTCCTACTTGTGCGATCTTGGGGTGTGCGGATCGGTGCTTTCATAGCGCAGAATCGCCCACATGGCCGTTTCGATCCGTCGCGTCACCGCCCTCGTCGCCGCCCTGGCGCTGCTCGGCACGCTGCCGGCCTGCTCCAGCAAGCCGCCGGACGACTCGTTCAAGACGTTCGTCGGCGCCTGGGAGAAGGGCGACATCTCGGGCCTGAAGTTCCTGAGTCCGGACGGTAAAGCCCTGACCGGCGACGCGGCGCAGAAGCTGCTGACCACGGTCGCGGGCGACCTGGCCGCGAAGCCGCCGAAGCTCACCCTCAAGGGCTCGCCAGCGGTCAAGGACGACAGCAGCAGCGCCATCGTCCATGTGGCGTGGCCCGTCGCCGACTCCACGTGGGAGTACGACACCACGGTCGACGCCAGGCGGGTCGACAAGCAGTGGACGGTGATCTTCGCCGCGAAGACCATCAACCCGCAGCTGGAGGCCACCGACAAGCTCGCGATACGCAAGACGGCCGGATCGCGCGGCAGCATCCTCGACGGCTCCGATCAGCCGATCGTGAGCAGCAAGCCCGTCGTCGTCATCGGCGTCCAGCCGCGGTCGATCACCGACATCAACATCGTGGTCAAGAATCTGACAGACGCGTTCACCCAGGCGAAGGTCTCCGTCGACCTGTCCGGCCTGCCGGACCAGGTGAAGAAGGCCGCACCCGACGCCTTCGTGCAGATCATCACGCTGCGCAAGGAGGTGTACGACGAGATCGCCAACAAGCTCAACTCGACGCCCGGCGTGCTCACCCGCAACTCGACCCAGGCCCTCGCCCCCTCCGCGCAGTTCGCCCGTGCCCTGCTGGGCACGACCGGCGAGGTGACGAAGGAGATCATGGACAAGAACCCGGGCAAGTACAAGATCGGCGACGTCGTCGGCCTGTCTGGGCTACAGCAGCGGTACGAGTCCGTCCTGCAGGGCAAGCCGGGCGTCAAGGTGGTCGTGCCCATGCCCACGGGCACGCCCGACAAGCAACTCTTCTCCACCGACCCGACGACCGGCGCGCAGGTCAAGCTCTCCCTCGACGTCAACCTGCAGAACGCCGCCGAGCAGGCCCTGGCCGGCGAGCAGCGCCGCTCGGCCCTGGTCGCGATCCGCATCAGCGACAACTCGATCGTCGCCCTCGCCAACGGCCCCGGCGCCGCACCCAACAACTTCGCGCTCACCGGCCAGACGCCGCCCGGCTCGACCTTCAAGGCCGTCACCGCCCTCGCCGTGCTCGACAAGGGCATGACCGGCGAGGACGTCGTCGACTGCCCGAAAAACCTCACGGTCGACGGCCGTACCTTCAAAAACTCCCACGACGAGGAGCTCGGCAGCGTGCCGCTGCGCACGAACTTCGCCAAGTCGTGCAACACAGCGTTCGCCTCGCTCGCCCCGAAGATCGCCCCCGACGGCCTGGGCCAGACCGCGCAGACCCTCGGCATCGGCATCCCGTGGGACCTCGGCACGGACGTGTTCACCGGCAAGGTCTCGGTCAACGGCTCCAAGGCCGAGCAGGCCGCGGCCGCCTTCGGCCAGGGCACGAACCTCGTCTCCCCGGTCATCCTGGCGGGCGCGGCGGCGGCGATCGCCCGGGGCCAGTGGAAGCAGCCGCAGCTGGTACTCGACCCGGCCCCGAAGAGCCCGGCGCCGGACGGCCCGCAGCTCAACCAGGCGTCGCTGGACGCGTTGCGCACGATGATGCGCCAGGTGGTCACGGACGGCACGGCCAACCAGCTCAAGAACCTGCCGGGCGATTTGCGGGGCAAGACCGGGACCGCGGAGTACGACAACAATCCGGCGCACACCCACTCCTGGTTCATGGGGTACCGCGGCGACATCGCCTTCTGCGTGTTCGTCGAGAACGGCGGCGCCTCGACCGCGGCCGCGGTCCCGATCGCCGGCAAGTTCTTCCAGACGACCGGCTGACCCCCACCGCACGCACACGGCCGGCCCGCGGCGCTCGTCCGCCGGGCCGGCCGTGCCGCATCAGCCCGAGTAAGCCGGAATCCAGCCCTGATCAGTCCGGATCAGCCCTGATCGGTCCGGGTTAGCCAGGGCTAGTCAGGGTTAGTCCTGGTTTACTCGGAGGGCTCGTCCTCCTCGGCCGGGGTCCGGGCCGCCGGCACGACGTCGGTCAGCGGCGACTCGGGCGCCTCCGGCCCGCCACGGCGGCGAATACCCTGGGGCGGCACAAACGGCGACCCACCACCGCCGCGCGGCCGCAGCCCGCCGGGCCCCATGGAGTCGCGCGGCAGCGAGTCGAGCGACAGCGCGGCCGCCCGATTCGACCGCGGCCGCATCAGCCCCAGGCCCATGTCCCCGGCGCCGGCCACTCCTTCGTTCATGTCCTGCTCGACCACGCTTTCGTCATCCAGTGCCTCGCCCTGGGCGGGCTCGTCGTCCACGACCCACGGCTCGCCCGCGTCGAGATCGCCCGACACCGCGAGATCCTCTTCGCCGCCCGTGTCGTCCGCGACCTCGTCGTCCGCGACCTCGTCGTCCGCGACCTGTTCGACCCCGGCGCCCGCACCAAGTGCCTCCCCGAGCACGACCTCGTCGGTCTCGTCACGCAGGGTATCGGTCGCCGCCGAGCCCAGAGCCTCGACCCCGATCGATTCATCACCTGGCCCGCTATCCGAAATTTCGGAAACGCCGGAATTATCGGAATTGTCGGAAGAATAGTCGATCGAATCGAAAGGCGAAGCGAGGGGTGCCAAGAAGGTGGCGGAGGCGGGTGGCGCGAACGCCTCGGCATCCGGCATGTCCACGGACGGCGGCGCGGAGACCGAGGCCGGAGTGGACGTCGGCGGGCCGGAAGACGTGCCCGGCGGCGCGGAGACCGAGGCCGGGGACGGGGCCAGCGGACCGGAAGACGTGCCCGGCGGCTCGGAGACCGAGGCCGAAGACCGGGCCAAGGGTGGCCCGCCAGGCGGCGCGGACGCCGGGGCCGAGGACGGGGTCGGAGATGCGGTGGGCGACGCGAACGAGGCCGGCGCGCGGGGTATGGCCAGGGGCGGGGCCGAGACCGGTGGCGCGGACACCGGGGCCGCGAACGGCGGGGCCGAGATCACCGGGTCGGGCGAAGCGGCGACCAGGGCCGCGGACGTGATGAGCGGCTCAAGGCCGGCGACGAGGACATCGGCGACTTCCGCCGCGTATTGCCCTTCGGGGTCGTAGTCCGGGTCGAAGACCGTCACCTGGGCGCCGACGCAGCGCGGGTCGCAGACGAGCGCGCTGAGCAGGATCTCCAACTCGCGGTAGGCGATGCCACCCACGTCCGGGGCGTCGACGGCCGGCATCACCGCCGGGTCGAGCACGTCGACGTCGATGTGCACCCAGAAGCCCGCGCAGTCGCGGAGCTGGTCGCGTGCCCACTGGGCCGAACGGGCGGCGCCGTCCGAGCGCAGCTCCGGCACGGCCCGGGCGACGATGCCGGCCGCCTGCAGGTCCAGGCGGTACTCGTCGTGCGTGCGGATGCCGAGCAGCGCCACGTCGACGTCGCGGAAATACGGGCGGCGCTGCTCGATCGAGGACAGGTTGGCCTGGCCGCGGCCGGTCGCGAGGGCCAGGGCCTCGCCCGCGGCGGCACCCACGTAGGAGGCGTTGCCCTCGTGGCGGAAATCGGAGTGGCCGTCGATGTACACCAGGCCGATGCGCCCGCCCAGCTCGGGCTGGTAGCGACGCATGGCCAGGCCGGCCCCGAGCAGGATCGAGCAGTCGCCGCCGAGGACCAGCGGGAAGTCACCCGCGGAGAGGATCGAGCCGATGCGGTCGGCGAGGCGGCGGACGAAGACGGCGATCTCGGCCGCCTGGGCCACGCCGTCGCCGGGCTGCCACCCCGCCGGGTCATACCGCGGCGGGGTGACGCAGCCCGCGTCGCGCGCGCCGAGGCGGGCGAGCAGGTTGTGGTCGCGCAGCGCGCCGGGCGCCTTGGCACAGCCGGGCACCGAGGTGGCGGTCGGTGGCCGCAACCCCAGGTTGCTCGGTGCGTCGACGACGGCGATCCGGCGCAAGGCGGGCCGCCGTCAGAAGAGCGCGCTCGCCAGTGCCCGGCGGGCCTTGGCGACCGCTGGGTCGTCGGGGCCGGCGACGGTGAACAGCGAGACCAGGTGCTTGCGCACGGTCTCCCGGTCGTCGCCCGCCGTGCGGCGGATGAGGTCGACCAGGCGCGTGTACGCCTTGTCGGCCTCGCCGGTGAGGACCTCGACGTCGGCGGCGAGCAGCTGCGCCGGGAGGTCGCCGGGCGCGGCCTGCGCGGCGGCGAGCGCGCCGGCGATGTCCACGCCCTCGGTGCGCCGCAGCAGCCCGACCTGCGCCAGCCCGGACTCGGCCACGGCGTCGGCCGGGGTCTCGCTGAGGATCTTGCGGTAGGCGGCCTCGGCGGCGTCGAGATCACCGTCGGCCATGGCGTCGTCCGCGGCGAGCAGGCGCGGGTCCTCGGGCTGCTCGACCTCCACCCCGGCGGCCTTGAGGACGGCGTCGATCCACTGGCGCAGGTGCTGCTCGGGCAGCACCTGGTTGAACGCGTCGACCGGCTGCCCGCCCACGATCGCGACGACGAACGGGATGTTCTGGATGCGGAACATCTGCGCGAGACGCGGGTTGGCCTCAATGTCGATCCGGGCGAGCACCCACGCACCGTCGCCCTCGGCGGCCAGCTTCGCCAGCAGCGGGGAGAACTGCTGGTGCGGCGCGCTCATCTCGACGTAGAAGTCGATGACGACCGGCACCGTCAGCGAACGCTGGATGACGTCGTTCTGGAACGTCGCCTCGGTGACGTCGACCACGTTGGCGCCGGCTGGTGCCCCCGAGGCCGGTTGCGAGTCCGGTTGGGCGGCCCGCTGCGCTGCGGCCGCATTGCTGCGGGCCAGGGCGCCGAGGTCCACCGCCCCGCGGCTGAAGATCGACTGAGACTGGCGTGGGTCGCTCATGGCCCTAGTTTTGCACGTGACCCAGGTGGTCCGCCGCGAGTGACCGGTCGGATCCACCCACCACCAGCGTGACGGCACCGTCAATGTGCTCGACGGTGAACAGCGTGCCAGGCGGGAAATCGCCGAGGACCTCCGGCGGCAGCTGCACCGTGCCGTCGCCCGCCACCACCGCGAAGTCCTGGCCGTCGCGCCCCTCGGCGCCGACCCGTCCATCGCGGATGGTCACTGCGCGGCCGAGGCGGGTGCCGACCTCGCTGTCGTGCGTGACCACGACGATCGTCGTGTTGCGCTCGCGGTTGACGGTCTCGAGCGCCTCGAGCACCTCGTCGCGGCCGTGGGTGTCGAGCTGGCTCGTGGGCTCGTCGACCAGCAGCAGCCCGGGGCCGGCGGCGATGCCGACGGCGAGCGCGGCGCGCTGCCGGGCGCCGGGGGCGAGCTCGTCGATGCGGGCACGGCCGAGCCCTGGCAGGCCGACCAGGTCGAGGATGCGGTCGGGGTCGTCGAGCTTGATGCCCTCGGTGCGCGCGGCCCGCCGCTGGGCGAGCCAGATGTTGCGGTGCAGCGACGCGTAGGGCAGCAGGTTGCGCGCCGCCCCCTGCAGCACCACGCCGATCTCGGTGCCGCGCAGCCGGGCGATCTCACCGTCGGAGAGCTTGCCCATGTCGTACGTGCCGATGTTGACCCGGCCGGCCGAGGGGCGCATGAGCCCGGCGAGCAGCGCGATCAGCGTCGACTTGCCCGAACCCGACGGCCCTACGAGCGCGAGCGTCTCCCCCGGGCCGATCGAGAGGTCCACACCGGCCAGCGCGACCACGTCGCCGGCCTCGGCCCGGTAGATGTGCACGACCCGCCGGCAGGCGACCGCCAATCCGTTCATCGCGTCTCCGTCCCCTTCCCGATCATCGAACCGGCCGTCGCAGAGCCCGTTGCCAACATGCGCGCGTCGTTGGTGTGCACCGGCGTCATCGCCTCCCCCGCGCCGTCGCGGCGCGCAGCCGGGCGCCGGCGACCACAGCCACCGCGGCCAGCAGCAGCGCGGCCGCGCCCCAGGCGATCGCGACCGGCCCGGGCGAGGGCCAGATCGACGCCTGGAAGCCCTGCGCGTCGGCGGAGAACACCGGCAGATACTCCCGCACCAGCAGCCAGCTGGCCAGGGCGGCGAACGGGGCGATGAGCGCCGCGGTGCCGACCAGGACCAGGTAGCCGTTCGCGCCGGCGTCGCGGCGGGCCACCCCCTGAGTCCGCAGCGACCGCAGCTCGCCGGCCCGTCGCGTCCGCTCCAGGCTCGCCACCAGCCACAGCGCGCCGGCCGCGAGCACCGCCGCGAGGGCGGCGGCGAACTCGTGGAAGCGCAGCGCGACAGCCGGCCCCTGCTCGTCCAGCGCGGCGCGCAACGGGCCGAACGCGCGGTCACCGGTGACCCGCAGGCCCTGGGCCTGCAGCCGGTCGATCACGTCGGCCGGGGCCCGCGGGCCGAGGAAGATCTGTGGGTACAGCGCTTCGCCGCCGTCAGGGGCGAGCCGCTCGGCGTAGTCGAGGTCGACCAGCCCGCCTTTGTAGCCCAGCTTCGGTACCGTCTCCACCTCACCGGCGATGGTGATCGACTGGTGACGCTTGTCCAGGCCGGTCATGTGGTCGCCGACGCCGGCCGTGCGGGCCATGATCACCGGCAGTGGCGAGGGGGCGTCGGTCGGCAGCAGCTGTACCGCGGTGTCGGCCCCTTTGTAGTTGGTGAGCTCGGCCCGCAGCCCGTCCTTGGCCGCGGTGAGCGTCGGCACGAGCAGCTTCGACCCGGGCGACTCCGGGGTGCGCCAGCCGTCGGTGTCGGCGAAGCCCGCCTCATCGACGATCGTCTTGCCCGACTGGGTGAGGCTGTGCACCGTCATGGTCACGTCGAAGCCGCGCTTCTCGGGCTGCTCCAGCTCCAGCCCGGCGAGCCGGCACGTCCGCACGCACATGGGCAGGTTGCGGGTGTAGGTTTGCCGGCCGGTCCGCACCGCGCCGAGGTCGACCCGCCCGACGCCGGAGCCGTCGCGGGGCACCACGACGGCGATCCAGCGCACCCGGAACCCGTCGACGAGCGAGTCGATGGTGGCGTCCAGCGACAGGTCCTTGTTCGTCACCTCGATGGTGGGCCGCCCGACCGTCGGCCTGAGCAGGTCGCGCGCGGTCTGCGCGGACAGCGACCGGTCCGCCCACAGCGCGACGTTGGGCAGCGCCGCGCTGTCGATCGCCAGCATCGGCGGCACCGCGGTGTCGTCGGAGACCGGCAGCGCCGCGGTGGCCATCGCGAACTGCCCCTGCGGATCGACCTGGTGGACCTTGCTCAGCAGCGCGGCCCGGCTCAGCGGCTCGACGGACAGCACCCGGGGCGCGCCGAGCTCGACCCGGATGCGCCGGTCGCGGGCGTCGGCGGAGGCACTGGCCGCGGTGGCGGCGAAGACCACGAGCCCGAGCGCGACCACGAACAGGGCGAGGACGCGCTGGGTGCCGGGGCGGCGGGTCAGCGCGTAAGCGGCCAGCGTCGGACCGATCCGGCCGCGGCGCAGGGCCCGTCGGCCGACCCGCTCGGCGATGGGCAGCACGGCGCGGGCGGCGAGCAGGGCCACCGCGATCACGATCGCCGACGGGGCGAACAGCGCGAAGCCGATCAGCCCGTCGCCGCCGCGGCGCAACTGCACCACGGAGACGGCGGCGAGCACCACGACGACGACCTCGAAGACCGGCGCGCCCCAGCGCGACGCCCGGCTGGGCACGTTGCGCAGCAGGTCGACGGTTCGCTTGACCAGCTCGGCCCGCTGGGCCAGCACCGCAGCACCCAGCGCGCCGACCAGTGCGGCCAGCGACCACCGGGTGAGCCCGGCCGACAGCGGCACGCCGGCCGAGCTGCCCAGCAGCATCCAGGCGGCCAGCCGGACCAGGTAATGGCCGAGCACGAAGCCGGCCGCGGCGCCGGCCAGGATGGCCACGACGCTCTCCCCGGCGGCGAGCCACCAGCGCCGCGGGGTGCTCACACCGCGCAGCGACAGCAGGCCCAGCTCCAGCCGCCGCTCCTGGGTGGCCGCGGCGACGGCGATGAACAGCACGAACCAGCACAGGAGCACCAGCGGTACCGCGGCAACCGGAACCACCTCGGCGACGAGCGCCCGGTCGGCGTTGATCCGCTTGGTCAGGGCGGGCAGGTCGGTCTGCACGACCGTGTGGCCGGTCAGCCCCGCCAGCTGCTCCCTGCCGCTCTTCACGGCGGCGTTAACGCTGTTGAACGAGTCGCGGTCGACCGAAGACCAGTCGACGGCGAGGTCGAAGGCCTGCCGCTCGTTGCCGTGCCGCATCGCCTCCATGCTCAGCCGGGAGGCGAAGACGGGCTCGGTGGTCATCCGCGCGGTGGGGTAGGGGTTGAAGTAGTCGGCGTCGGACCAGTACAGGTCGGCCGGGTTGATCGGGTCGTAGGCACCGATCAGGGTGAACGTGACCCGCGGGCCAGCCTGGTCGTATTCGCCGGTGGTCGGGTTCCACGTGGTGTAGCTGACCGAGACGGGGTCGCCGATGTGCAGCTTGAGCAGCTCGACCTGCGCGGTGCTCAGCACGACCTCGGACTCGCTGACGAAGCAGCGCCCGGCGCTGAAGCGCAGGTGCGCGCAGGCGTCGTCGCGGTAGACGAAGCGCGGGGCGATCGGCTGCGTCTGCTTCAGGTCGGCCGGGAAGATCATGATGTCGTACTCGGTGCTGTACACGCTCGTGAACGGCCCGCCGTTGAACACCTGTGGGACCAGGTTCTCGAATTCATGGTCGGTCGGCGTCGGCGTGATGCGCCGGACCTGGACGACCCGCTCGGTGACCGGCGCGGCGGCCACCCCGCTGCGCACTACGGCGGCGTCGGCGATGGCGGAGTACACCGGCGCGCTGACCGCGGCCGCCATGGCGAACATGGCCAGCAGGAACGCGGTGAGCGCCTGCCCGGAGCGGGCCCGCGCCATCGACAGGACCAGCCCGATCACGGCACTCTCCATCCGTCGGCGAAGTAGGGCAGGACGTCGCCGACGTAGGCGCGGATGACGGCGGCCAGCAGCAGGCCGAGCAGCAGGGACACGCCGACGAGCACGAGGTACCCCTCGACGCCCACCCGCCGCGCCAGCCGCGCCGAAACGCCCTGGACCCGCAGCGCGCCGAGCTCGCGGGAGCGGGGCCGGCGCTCGACGGCGACGACCACGGAGACCGAGCCGACCGCCAGGGCCAGCCCGACGATCGCCGAGAGCAGCATGAACCGCAGGGTGAGCGGCGGGCCGAAGGAGGCGTATCGGCCGGCGACGCCGTCGATCGACTCCTCTGCGAGCACGATCAGACCCTGCGCCTTGAGCCGGTCCGTGATGTCGGGCGGGGCGCCGGCGTTGAGCCAGACCTGCAGCGACTCGCCCGCGCCGAAGTCGGCGCCGAGGCGGTCGGCGTACTCCAGGTCGGCGATCACCCCCTTCTCTCCCAGCCGGGGCAGCAGACGGGCGGTGCCGGCGACCGTCTCGGAGATCGACAGCGAGCCGTAGGTGATTCGCTGGTCGCCGACGAGCCGCGGCTGGCGCTGGGTGGCCCGGACGGTGGCCAGCGGGCCCGGGGTGTCCAGCGGGTACACGCCGGGGTCGGTGGCACCGGAGCGCGTCGGGGCGACGGTGAGCCGCAGCCCGTCGCCGACCGCGGTGACGATGAGGTTGGGTGGGTTGTCGTTCGCCCCCAGCCGCCACCTGGTGCGGTCGCCGAGCATCTCCTTGCTCAGCACCGGCCGGCCGCCGGCCTGGGTGATGCCGTGCAGGGTCACCTCGACGCCCGGGCGGGACGGGAAGAAGACCTTCTCCTGCGTGGTGGACTGCACGATCTGCAGCGAGCTGAGCCGGCAGCCGGGCGCGGTCGCGCAGGCCGGCACCGCGGCCTTGATCACCTGTGACCCCTCGGCGAGCGGGCCGACACGGGCGGCGAGCCGGGTGCCCTTCGGGTCGGCGAGCACGACGTCGAGGTACACCACGCGGCTCGGATCGGTGACGGTGAAGTGCGTGGCGAAGTCGACGGTCAGCTCGGCGCCGGTGACCATGACCGGCTTCGGGGCGGCGGGGTGCAGCAGGGCGGCGGTCTGCGCGGCGCTCGCGCCGTACTCCGGGCGCCAGGTCGCGACCTTGGCCAGCCGCGGGCTGTCCACGAGCAGCACCCGGTCGTAGCCCGAGACCAGCGACTGCACCACCGCCATCGCGTGCGCGCCGCCGGGGTCGGCCGCGCGCACCGCGCCCAGCAGCGCGAGCCGGTTCTCCGCCCGCACGCTCAGCACCCGGTCGGCGCCGATCTCCAGCTCGGCCCGGGTGCGGCCCTCGGCCCGCCCGGCGCCCCAGGTCAGCGCGGAGGTGCACAGCAGCGCCACGGTGACGATCATCAGCGCGGCCAGGCGGTGCACGCCGGGCCGGCGGGCCAGGTAGATCGCGGTGAGCGCGCGGGCGGCCCGGCCGTGGCGCAGCGCACCCTCGACCAGCCGGCCCGCGGTGAAGGTGATGAGCCGGGCCGCGACCAGCGCGAAGGCGAGGGCGGCCAGGCCCGGCGCGAGCAGCCCGAGGCCGGCTGCGTCGCCCGAGGCGCGGTGCTTGACCTGGTAGACGGCGGCCACCGCGAGCGCGACGAGGACCAGGTCGAACAGGTCGCGCCAGACGCGGTTGCGCACCCGGCCCTGGCGCAGCAGCTCGGCGACGCTTGAGGACAGCGCCCGGCGCTCGGCCAGCAGCGCGGCGAGCAGCGCGCCGAGCACGGCCAGCGCGACCGCGCCGGCGGACAGGGCGGCGGCCTGCTCGTTGACCGCGGCGTCGCGGATGCGCCCGGCGACGGCGGTGGCGGCCGCGTAGCCGATGGGCAGACCCAGCACCGCGCCGGCCACCAGCGGCAGGGCGCTCTGCCCGCTCACCAGCGCCCAGAGGCGCCCGCGCGTGGCGCCGCGCAGCTTCAGCAGCCCGATGTCCGGGCGCCGCTCCTCTCCGGTGTACTTCACCGCGAGGTACAGCGCGAACCAGCACAGCACGAGCAGCTGGAAGGCGCCGACCTGCACACCGAGGGAGACCAGCCACCGGTCCCGCGCGACCCCTTTGGTGGTCGCCTGCAGCTCGGTGTAAAGCATCAGTCGATTGTTGGCGGCCTCGACGTAGGCGGCGTCGATTCGCGCGCGCACCTCCTTGGGCGTGTGATCGACGAGCAACTGCGGCTGGGCGACCATGTCGACGATGGTGCGCACCGCCACCGTGGCGAGGCTCTTGTCGAACGTGGCCGGCGCGGTCAGCAGCGCGTCGTCGACCGGCTCGGTCATGTCGGGCGGGGCGCCGGTCGGCAGGGCGGCGGCCAGCAGTTGGTTGTCGCTGCTCCAGAACGGGTCGAGGCTGTCGTCGGGGCGATAGACGCCGACGACCTTGAGCTGCAGCGGGTGGGGCAGGCCGGAGCTGGCGAAGCTCAGCGTGTCGCCGGCCTTGACCCGCAGGAAGCGGGCGGTGCGGTAGCTGACCATCACCTCGCCGTCGGCGGCGGGGCAGGCGCCCTCGATCGACGCGTGTGAACAGGCGCCGGTGCGCAGGGCCAGGGGCGAGTTGGTGCTGTGCTCGCCGCCGGCACCGCCCGGCTGAGCGCCTCCCGGCTTGGCACCGGTCGGCGGTGCGGTGGCGGCGGCGGTCTGGCCGGCGACGTAGGCCCCGGTGTAGGTGGTGAAGCCGGGCAGGCCGACGATCCGCTGCGTCTGGTCGGCCGAGGCGGCCAGCTGGGCCTCGATGGAGCCGCCGTCGACGGGGCCCTCGCCGATCGTCTCCAGCGAGCGCTCATGGATCGGCGCGGTCTCGACGTGCCGGGTGGCGATGCGCTCGGTCGAGGCGAGCACGTACCAAGGTGCGGCCGCCACGGCGGCCGCGGCCAGCGTGCTGAGCAGAAGCAGCGTGAACGCCTGTGCGCGCCGGGCTCGCAACGCCGCGAGCACGATAGCCAGCAATGCCCCTCCCCCCGTGGTCCGGTCGTCTTAGGAAGACCAGCACGAGGAAAGCCGGGTTGCGGGATTGCGTTGCGTTTCGATAACGCCCGATGTTTCAGAATCGTGCGGGCTCGCGGTAGACGCCCCACTCCCCCCTGAGCGCGCCGCAGATCTCGCCCAGCGTCGCCTCGGCCCGCGCCGCGTCCAGCATCGGGGGGATCATGTTGTCGCCGCCGCGGGCCGCCGCGACCATCCGCTCCAGCCGCTCCTTGACCGCGACGTTGTCCCGGTCGGCGCGGCGAGCGGCGAGCAGCCGTTTCTGCTCGGCCTCGACCTCGTGCGAGACCCGCAGGATGTCCAGGTCACGGGTGAGCGATCCGGTGTGCACGTTGACACCGACGACACGCTTGTCGCCCGTCTCCAACGCCTGCTGGTAGGCGAACGCGCTGTCGGCGATCTCGGAGGAGAACCAGCCGTCCTCGATGCCGCGCAGGATGCCGCTGGTGATCGTGCCGTCGCCACCCATGTCACGGATCCGGGCGAAGATCGCCTCGGCCTCGGCCTCGATGCGATCGGTGAGCGCCTCGACGAACCACGACCCGCCCAGCGGGTCGGCCACGTTCGCCACCCCCGTCTCCTCCATGAGCACCTGCTGGGTGCGCAACGCGATCTCGGCCGCCTCGTCGGTCGGCAGCGCCAGCGTCTCGTCCAGCGCGTTGGTGTGCAGCGAGTTGGTCCCGCCGAGCACCGCGGCGAGCGCCTCGACGGCGGTGCGCACCACGTTGTTGTACGGCTGCTGCGCGGTCAGCGACACCCCGGCCGTCTGCGTGTGGAACCGCAGCCACAGCGCCTTCTCGCTGGTCGCGCCGTAGACCTCGCGCATCCAGCGGGCCCAGATGCGCCGCGCGGCGCGAAACTTGGCGATCTCCTCGAAGAAGTCCACGTGCGCGTCGAAGAAGAAGCTCAGTCCCGGCGCGAACGCGTTGACGTCCAGGCCGCGGGACCGGCCGAGCTCGACGTAGCCGAAGCCGTCGGCGAGCGTGAACGCCAGCTCCTGCGCCGCGGTCGCGCCGGCCTCCCGGATGTGATACCCCGAGACCGACAGCGGCTTGTACCGCGGGATGTGCCGGCCGGTGTACTCCATGAGGTCGCCGATCAGGCGCAGGTGCGGCTCGGGCGGGAAGAGCCACTCCTTCTGGGCGATGTACTCCTTGAAGATGTCGGTCTGCAGGGTCCCGTCGAGCCGGCCGAGGTCGGCGCCCTGGCGCTCGGCGGCCACGAGGTACATGCAGAAGACCGGGACGGCGGGCCCGGAGATCGTCATGCTGGTGGTGACGCCGGTCAGGGGGATGCCGTCGAACAGCACGTCCATGTCGGCCGCGGAGTCGATCGCGACGCCGCAGTGCCCGACCTCGCCCTGCGACTGCGGATCGTCGCAGTCGCGGCCCATCAGCGTTGGCATGTCGAAGGCCACCGAGAGCCCGCCGCCACCCGCGCGGAGCAACATCTTGTACCGCTCGTTGGTCTGCCGCGCGTTGCCGAACCCGGAGAACTGGCGGATGGTCCAGGCGCGGCCGCGGTATCCCGTGGAGTGCAGGCCCCGGGTGTACGGATACTCGCCCGGCCAGCCGATCCGCTCGAACCCGGGCACGTCGGCGCCCTCGGGCGGCCCGTACACCGGCTCGAGCCGGGTGCCGGAGAGCGTGGTGAAGCCGGCGTCGCGCTTGCTGGCCTCGTCGTAGCGGCGTTGCCAGCGCGCCCGCCCCTCGGCGATGTCGTGGGCGTCCATGGGTGTCGGCGCTCCTCGGGTGCGGCGGGTCGGTCCGTCACACTCGATGCTAACGCCACCTGAACGATCGCTAAGCCCGCGCCGCGAATCCGGTCTCGGGCGCGGGCCTGCGGTCTTTCGGCTTCGGGGGCCTATGCGTAGTCGGCCGCGCGAGCCTCGTCGTTGCCCGTGTGGACCTTGCGCTTGTCGTCGAAGTGGACGTCGTCGACCACGATGTCCACTGCGGTCACCTCAAGTCCGAGCAGGTTCTCCACCGAGCCGATGACCTTGGTGCGGACCTTCTCGGCGACCGAGTACACGACGAAACCGTACTCGATCACGAGCGTGATGCGGATCGCCGCGTTGCGCCCCTCCAGGCGCACGGACACACCGCGGTTGGAGGACTCGCCCTCGGACTCACCCAGGCCGATCCGGTCGCGCACCGCGGCGAAGACCCGGGCCACGTCGCCGCCCAGGTCGTACACACCGGGAATCTCGCGCGCGGCGATGCCGGCGATCTTCTCGACCACCTCGTCGGCGATCGTCGTGGTGCCGCGCTCGGCGGCCAGCTCCGCGTTGTTGCGCAGGCGGTCGACCACCTGCGAGGCGATCCGGCCGGACGCGGCGGCGGTGTTGGACGCGAACTCCCCGACCTTGTCCGCCGCCCCCGCCGCGAACGTGGTGACCTTCTCGGCCGCCTCGTCCAGCCGCTCGTTCAGGCGTGACTGCTCCTGCGCGGGCGGGCCCGCCTGCGCCGGCACCACCGCCGCGGAGTCGGGCTCGCCCGTGGCGAGGGCGTCGCCGGTCAGGTCGGGGTCAACGGCTTCGCTCATGTCACTGTCTCCCCAATCGTCGCCAGGACTCGAATCGCCCGCAGCGTACTCGCGCGGCGCCACGGTGGGGACCCTCCGTTCAGGCGCCATAGGCCGCCCGCGTCAACGATCAGCCGCGGACCAACTGCGCGGCGCCGTCGGACAGATGCAGCTCCCGGTCACACGCGGCGGCGGCCTCCGGGTCATGCGTCGCGAACACCACCGCGGCGCCCCGGCGGGCCTCCTCCTGCAGCAGCTCCATGACCCGCTGGCGGTTGGTGGCGTCCAGCTCGCTCGTCACCTCATCGGCCAGCAGCACGTGGCCGTGCAGCGCGAGGCCCCGCGCGATCGCCGCGCGTTGCTGCTGGCCTCCGGAGAGCTCCTCCACCAGCTGGTCGGCCTGGCTGGCGAGACCGAGTCGCTCCAGCGAGGAGACCGTGGCGCGGCGCGCGTCGGCCGGGGCGGCGCCGCCGGCGATCATGGCGACCTGGATGTTCTCCTGGGCCGTGAGGATCGCGGCGAGGCCGTTGTCCTGCGGGATGAGCACCACCCGCTCGGCCACGGCGTGGTCGCGGTCGCGCAGCGGCGTGCTGTCCACCGCGACGACGCCGGCGGCCGGGCGCAGCAGGCCCGCCATCGCCCACAGCAGCGTCGTCTTGCCCGCCCCCGAGGGGCCGGTGACGGCCAGGATCTGACCCGGCGACACCACGACCGAGACATCGCGCAGGACTGGACGGTCCCGCTCGTACGCGACCGTCACCCCATCGACCGTCAGCGTCTTCACCGCACACCCTCCATGTCCGAACGAGCCGCGCCGGCCAACCGCTGGCGCTCACCAGGAGAGAGTCGCCGCGGGCGCTGCCGGTTGCGTCCGCGCTCGGACAGGCCCACCATCGCGCGCACGTCGCGCGCGGACCTCAGGTCGTGTGCCGACCTAGCCGAGTTGGGCCAGCAGGGCCTCTGCCGCCGAATAGGGGTCCGTGCGTCCGGCCGCGACATCCTCGGCGAGGGCGCTCAGCGTGCTGCCGCTGCGCAGGTCCTTCATCCGCGCGCGCAGGGTGCCCAGCGCGATCGCCTCGACCTCGGCCTCGGCCCGCCGCTGGCGGCGGGCGCGCAGCTCACCGGAGTCGCGCAGGTGCGCACGGTGCGCGTCGATGGCCTCCACGAGCTCGTCGATGCCCTCGCCGCGCGGCGCGACGCAGCGCACGACGCGGGGACGCCACTGCCCGGGGGCCCGGTCGCCGAGGCCGATCATGCCCTGGATGTCGCGGTGCGTCGCATCGGCGCCGTCGCGGTCGGCCTTGTTCACGACGAAGACGTCGGCGATCTCCAGCACACCCGCCTTGGCCGCCTGGATCGCGTCGCCCATGCCGGGCGCCAGCAGGACCACGGTGGTGTCCGCGAGACCGGCGATCTCGACCTCGGCCTGCCCGACGCCGACGGTCTCGACCACGACCGGGTCGCAGCCGGCGCCCTCCAGCACCCGCGCGGCCGCGGGCGTGGCCGCGGACAGCCCGCCGAGGTGGCCGCGGCTGGACATCGAGCGGATGTACACGCCAGGGTCCGTGGCGTGGTCCTGCATCCGGACCCGGTCGCCGAGGATGGCGCCGCCGGTGAACGGGCTGGACGGGTCCACGGCGAGCACGCCCACGCGCCGGCCGGCCTCACGGAACGCGCGGACGAGCTCGTTGGTGGTGGTCGACTTGCCCACGCCGGGCGAGCCGGTCAGGCCGATGACGGCGGCCTCTCCCGTATGCGGTGCGAGCGCCGCCGCGATCCGCGGCAGCACCTCGTCGCCGTCCTCCACCAGGCTGATGAGCCGGGCCACGGCACGGGGGTCGCCCTCGCGGGCGGCCCCCACCAGCGCCGGCACGTCGCGGGAGCGACGGATCGTCACCGCTTGGGCACGCGCAGCAGAAGCGCGTCGCCCTGGCCGCCGCCGCCGCACAGCGCCGCCGCGCCCAGGCCGCCGCCGCGCCGGCGCAGCTCGAGGGCGAGGGTAAGGGCCAGGCGCGCGCCGCTCATCCCGATCGGGTGGCCCAGCGCGATCGCGCCGCCGTTGACGTTGACGATCGCCGGGTCGATGCCCAGCTCGGCGGTGGACTGCACGCCGACCGCGGCGAACGCCTCGTTGATCTCGACCAGGTCGAGGTCGGCGGCGCTCAGCCCGGCCCGGCCCAGGGCGTGCTTGATCGCGTTGGCCGGCTGGCTGGTCAGCGAGTTGTCCGGGCCCGCGACGTTACCGTGCGCGCCGATCTCGGCGAGCCAGGTCAGCCCGAGCTCCTCGGCCTTGGCGCGGCTCATCACCACGACGGCGCAGGCCCCGTCGGAGATCGGCGAGGAGGTCGCGGCGGTGATGGTGCCGTCCTTGGTGAACGCCGGGCGCAGCTTGGCCAGGCTCTCCGCCGTGGTCTCCGGCCGGATCTGCTCGTCGTCGGTCACCAGCAGCGGCTCACCTTTACGCTGCGGGATCTCCACCGGGACGATCTCCTCCGCGAGGTGGCCGTTCTTCTGGGCGGCGGCGGCCCGCTGGTGGCTGGCGGCGCCGAACGCGTCCTGCGCCTCGCGGGTGATGCCGAGCCGGGCGACGTGCCGCTCGGTCGACTCGCCCATCGACACCTGGTCGAAGACGTCGCTGAGCCCGTCGTGCGCCATGTGGTCCTTGATCACCACGTCGCCGTACTTGTATCCCTGGCGCTGCCCCATCAGCAGGTGCGGCGCGTTGGTCATCGACTCCATGCCCCCGGCCACGACGATGTCGAACTCGCCCGCCCGGATGAGCTGGTCGGCCAGCGCGATGGCGTCCAGACCGGACAGGCACACCTTGTTGATCGTGAGCGCGGGCACGCTCATCGGGATCCCGGCGGCGACGGCGGCCTGGCGGGCGGGCATCTGGCCGGCGCCGGCCTGCAGGACCTGACCCATGATCACGTACTGCACCTGCTCCGGCGCGACGCCCGAGCGCTCGAGCGCCGCCCGGATGGCGACCTCGCCCAGCTTGGTGGCCGGAAACTCCTTGAGTGCGCCGAGCAGACGCCCCATCGGCGTGCGGGCGCCGTTGACGATCACCGACTGAGTCATCCCTTGAGGCCTCCGAGAGAAGGTTCACACCGCGTCTTCGCGACCTGAACGTTAGATAAGTTCAGACTATCGCCATGGACACCTCGGTTCAGAAGTTGGAAATGTCACCCATCGGGATCCAGCGGATCGACCACGTCGGCATCGCAGTGGCGGACCTTGACGAGGCCATCGCCTTCTACGCCCGCGTGTTCGGCATGCGCTGCGTGCACGAGGAGGTCAACGAGGCGCAGGGCGTGCGCGAGGCCATGCTCTCGGTCGGCCCGACCCCCGAGGGCGGGTGCCTGCAGCTGCTCGCCCCGCTGTCACCCACCTCGACGATCGCCAAGTTCCTGGACCGCAGCGGGCCGGGCATGCAGCAGCTCGCCTACACGGTCGCCGACGTGGATGCCGCCTGCGCCGCGCTGCGCGAGCGCGGGGTGCGGTTGCTGTACGACGAGCCGCGCCCCGGCACGGCCGGATCCCGCATCAACTTCGTGCACCCGAAGGACGCCGGAGGCGTGCTCGTGGAGCTGGTCGAGCCGAATCGGGCAGGTTCGCACACGGACGCCTGAGCCGGCCGATGCAGTTCTTCACATACCGGTGCCGGGATTAGCTACCGTTCAGTAACATTGGGTCCGAGGGGCCGAGATGTGTTGCCGACCCCATGGCCGTCCACCCGCTTGCGCGGCGACGCTGCCACAACAACCTTTCGGACGTTAGGAGCCGACGGTGCAGCACATCCTCGACGCGATCATGCAGGCGGAAGGGACACCCGACCCCGCCGCCGAGCTGCGCGCCGTGGCGGACCTGCCGGTGCCCACCAGCTACCGGGGCATGGTCGTGCGGGCCGAAGAGGCCGGCATGTTCGACGGGCTCACCACGCGCGAGAAGGACCCACGCAAGTCCCTGCACGTGCAGGAGGTGCCCACGCCCGAGGTCGGGCCCGGCGAGGCGCTCATCGCCGTGATGGGCAGCGCGGTCAACTACAACACCGTCTGGACCTCGATCTTCGAGCCGGTCTCGACGTTCGGGTTCCTGCAGCGCTACGGCAGGCTGAACTCCCTGAGCCGGCGCCACGACCTGCCGTATCACGTGGTCGGCTCCGACGCCGCCGGGGTGGTGCTGCGGGTGGGCCCGGGGGTGAGCAAGTGGAAGCCGGGCGACGAGGTGGTCGCGCACTGCCTCAGCGTGGAGCTGGAGGACGCGGCGGGCCACGACGACACCATGCTCGACCCCCAGCAGCGCATCTGGGGGTTCGAGACCAACTACGGCGGCCTGGCCGAACTCGCGCTGGTCAAGGCCAACCAGCTGATGCCCAAGCCGGCGCACCTGTCGTGGGAGGAGGCGGCCTGCCCCGGGCTGGTCAACTCGACCGCCTACCGGCAGCTCGTCTCCCATCACGGCGCGCGGATGAAGCAGGGCGACACCGTACTCATCTGGGGCGCCTCCGGCGGACTGGGCTCCTACGCGGTGCAGTTCGCGCTCAACGGCGGCGCGACGCCGGTCTGCGTGGTCTCCAGCCCGCAGAAGGCCGAGCTGTGCCGGGCCACGGGCGCCGAGTTCGTCATCGACCGGTCCTCGTATCACTTCTGGAAGGACGAACAGACCCAGGACACCGCCGAGTGGCGCCGCTTCGGCGCCGAGATCCGCGCCCTGACCGGCGGTGAGGACCCCGACATCGTGTTCGAGCACCCCGGGCGGGAGACGTTCGGGGCGAGCGTCTTCGTGGCCAAGCGCGGCGGCACGATCGTCACGTGCGCCTCGACATCGGGGTTCATGCATCAGTACGACAATCGGTACCTCTGGATGAACCTCAAGCGCATCGTCGGCAGCCACTTCGCGAACTACCGCGAGGCGTGGGAGGCCAACCGGTTGATCGCCCGCGGGCGAATCCATCCGACACTGTCGCGCTCGTACCCGCTCGAGCAGACCGGGCAGGCGGCGTATGACGTGCACCGCAACCTGCACCAGGGCAAAGTCGGCGTGCTGTGCCTGGCGCCCGCAGAGGGCCTCGGGGTCCGCGACCCGCGGCTGCGGGCCCGCCACGAGCAGGCGATCAACCGTTTCCGCGACCGGTAGGGCCGGTCCTCGACCCCGCACCGGGGCTGGTCACAGCGCGGTGACCTCCCCGGCGCGGCCATTTCACCCACCCCTGCGACCATGCGACACGCCCATAAAGCAGGACAAAACCTGGCGTGTCCAAGCCCGCCGAAGTTGACCATGGAAGCCTCACGGAAGTTAGCCGTCGTACCCTTGCGAAGGCCCCCGGGTGGTCTGCGAGTATGTGCCAATGCCCCAGCAGCAGTCCTCGGTTGACTTCTTCCAAAACGGCTCGGATCACGAAGAGCTGAGCGTCGTCCTGCGCGGCTATGACCGCCAGCAGGTCGACAGCAAGCTGCAGCGCATCAACGCGCAGCTGCAGCAGGCCAATCAGGCCCGCGAAGAGGCCGAGGGCCGACTCGCCGAGTCCCAGCGGCGCGTCCGCCAGGCCGAGCAGCGCCTGGGCACGATGGAACAGAAGCTCAGCGACACGAACAAGCAGCTGGAAGAGAACAACCGGCCGACGCTGTCGGGCCTGGGCACCCGGGTCGAGCAGATCTTGCGCCTGGCCGAGGAGCAGGCCAACGACCACCGGGGCGAGGCGAAGCGCGATTCCGAGGGCATCATCTCCGCGGCCCGGCTGGAGGCCCGCGAGATCACCGACAAGGCGCGCGCCGAGTCCGCCGCCATGAAGGCGACCGCCGAGCGCGAGGCCGGCAACCTGCGCACCGCCGCCGAGCGTGAGGCCGCCGAGGTCCGGGTGCAGGCCCGGCGCGAGGCCGACACGCTGCGGGCCGACGCGGAGCGCGAGACCAAGCAGCTGCGCACCGCCACCGCGCACGAGGTCGCCGAGCTCAAGGCGACCGTCGAGCGCGAGGTCGCGACGCTGCGGGCCACCGCCGAGCGGGAGATCACCCAGCTGCGCGCCAAGGCCGCCCGCGAGGCCGAGGAGAAGCGCGCCGAGGCGACCAAGCTGCTGACCGACGCGCGCGACAAGCGCGACAAGGACCTGCAGTCCCTCGCGGTGGAGATCGCCGAGCGGCAGGAGAAGGCCGAGCGCGAGGAGTCCGCGCGCCACGCCTCCGCCGTCGCCGCCACCCAGAAGCTGGTCACCGAGGCCGAGGGGCGCGCCCGGGCGGCCGAGGAGCGGGCCAAGGAGATCGAGCAGCGCGCCGAGACGCGCCGCGTCGAGTCCGAGCGCGTGGCCGCCGAGACGATCGACAAATCGAAGAACCTCGCCGACAAGACGGTGAACGAGGCCCGCGCCGAGGCTCACCGGGTGCTCAGCGAGGCCCGCACCGAGGCGGAGGAGACGACCCAGCGGGCCCGGCGCGAGGTCGAGGACCTCACGCGCCAGAAGGACGCGGTCACCTCGCAGCTGGGGCAGATGCTCTCCGGCCTGGCCGGGATCATGCCCACGGCACCTCTGCAGGGCGGCGACGCCAAGAAGGGCAAGTCGGGCGACGGCGAGAAAGTCACCGCCTGACAGTGCGGGTCGCGGCGGTCGTGCCGCTTCTCGGGTCATTCACGGGGAGTTCGACCGCACGTCCCGCCATGCGCAGTGTGTAATTGCGTGTGGCGGGACGTTGCGTGTGAGGATGGGTGTTATGTCAGACGGCCGCGACCTCTTCAACGCGGGCACGGGAGTGTCCTCGGAACCTGACTTCGAGACCGCGATCCGGGGTTACCGGCGGGATCAGGTCGACAAATACTGGACCCAGTCCGAGAACGAGATCGCCGCGCTGAGGCTCGAGAACGAGGAGGTGTGGGGCCAGGTTCACGCCCTCACCTCACAGGTCCAAGACCTGCAGTCGGAGCTCGCCGAGCAGCGCCGCAACGTGCCCACCCAGAACGAGGTCGTCTCGTTCCGCCACCTCGGCCCGCGCGTCGAAGTGATCCTCGGCCTCGCCGAGGATCAGGCCGCCGACATCCGCTCCAGCGCCGCGCAGGAGATCGCCGACCTGCGCGGCGAGGCCGAGCGCCTGCTCGCCGAGGCCCGCAACCGCGCCACCAAGGCCAGCGAGGACTTCGAGCTGGCCCTGAACGCCCGTCGCGCCGAGGAGGAGCGCGCCGTGAGCCGGCGCCGCTCCGAGCTGGACGCCGAGTCACGCGCGATCGAGGAGCGCGGCACCCAGGCCCGGGATGAGGCCGAGCGCCTCGTCGCCGCCGCGCACGGCGAGGCCCAGCGCGTCACCCAGACCACCACCGCCCAGCTCGAGCGGGCCCGCGCCGAGGCCGAGCGGCACGCCCACGGGGTGCGCACCGCGGCCGAGCAGCACGCCGCGAACGAACGCGCCGAGGCCGAGCAGCATGTCCACTCCCTGCGCTCCGCCGCCGAGCGGGAGACCGCCGGCGCCAAGTCGCACGCCGCCGCGATCGTCGCGCAGGCCCAGGAGCAGGCCGCCACGCTCAAGGCCCAGGCCAAGCACGAGGCCGACGCGCTCGCCGCGCAGGCACAGCAGGCCGCCGCGACGGTCGCCGCCAAGGCGCGGGAGGCCGCCGACGCCGTCGCGGCGCAGGCCCAGCAGCAGGCCGCGACCGTCGCCCGCCAGGCCCAGGAGGCCGCGGACGACCTGACCGCCCAGGCCGAGTGGGCCGCCGCTGAAGCCGCGGAGCAGGCCAGTCTCAAGCTCGATGCGGAGACCAAAGCGGCCAAGCAGGAGGCGGACGCCCGGCTCGCCGCGCACCGCGCCACGCTGGAGCAGGAGCTGCGCGACCTGCGCTCGGCCCATGACGCGGAGCTCGCCGAGCAGCGGGCCGCCGCCTCCACCGAGGCCGACCGCCTCCGCGAGGCCACGAAGGCCGAGACCGAGAAGCAGCTGGCCACCGCCGCCGGCGCGGCCGACGACCTGCGCGCGGCCGCGGCTTCCGCGGCCGACGACCTGCGCGCCGCCGCGGCCACCGAGGCCGAACGCGTCCGCGCGGCCGCGGCCTCCGCGGCCGACGACCTGCGCGCCGCCGCGGCCATTGAGGCCGAAGGCGTCCGCGCCGCCGCCACGACCGAGGCCGCCGGTGCCCGCGCCGTGGCCGTGGCCGAGCGCGAGAGGGCCCGCCTGGCGGCCGCCGCGGAGACCGACAAGATCCGCGCGGCGGCCACGGCCGAGGCGGAGGCGCTGAGGACCCGCGTCGAGGCCTTCGAGTCCGAGGCCGAGCAGCTGCGCACGGCCGTCGCGGAGACCGAGAAGATCCGCGCGGCGGCCACGGCCGAGGGGCGGGCGCTGAAGACCCGCGCCGAGGCCTTCAAGTCCGAAGCCGAGCAGCTGCGCACGGCCGCCGCCAAGTCCGAGGCGCTGAAGACCCGGGTCGAGGCCCTTGAGGCCGAGGCCGAGCAGCTGCGCGCGGCCGCCGCCGAGGCCGAAGCGCTGAAGGCCCGGGTCGAGGCGCTCGAGTCCGAGGCCGAGTCGGCCACCGAGCGGACGGTGGCACTCGACGCCGTGACGGCCGACGCCGGCGCCGCCGCCGAGAAGGCCGCCGCTGAGGCCGCCGCGAAGGCTGAGGCCGCCACGAAGGCCGCCGCCAAGGCGGAGCGCGAGGCCAAGACGAAGGCGGACAGGGCCACGAAGCGCCTCACCGAGGTAGAGGCGAGGCTGGCCGAGGCCCAGTCTCAGGAGGCCGCGCTGCACGAGCGCCTGAAGGAATCCGCCGAGGCCGAGCGCCGCGTCGCCGAGCTGCGCGAGCAGGAGGCCGAGCTCACCGCCCAGCTGCAGCGCCTGCGGGATCAGGAGACGGAGCTCACGAGCAAGGTCGCCACGTCCGAGACGGAGCTGACGGCCCAGGGCGCCTCTGCCGAGGACCGTCTGGCCGAGCTCAACCAGGAGCTGTCCGCCGCCGCACCGAAGAACGGCAAGGTGACCGCGGACGCCGCCAACGGCACCCGCTGACCGGCGCCAGTCCCGCGCGCGGTCGAAGACCACGCGCGGGACACCACACCGTGTGACAAGCGCACGGCCCGGCGCACTGGGGCGGGCCGGGCCGTGCCGGGTGGGATCAGAAGGTGACGACCGACTTCGTGACCGTGTACGCCTCGGCGTAGTGGGCGCGGCACTCCATCCCCCGCAGGCGCGCCAGGCCCAGGAACACCTCGTCGTCCCACCAGTCGCGCGCCTTCTGCGACGGGAAGTGCTCGTGCAGCAGTGCCACCTTGCGGCGGCCCTGGTCCGGGGTCAGCGGGACGTAGAGGTTGCGCCGGGAGAGGTCGCCGTCCCACTTCGGGATCTCATAGTGCAGCACCAGGGAGTTGCGGAAGGCCGTCGAGGCCAGCGAGCCCAGCAGGCGGTGGTCCTGGTGGGCGTCGTCGGTTGACGGGGCCAGGACCAGGTCCGCCGTGCCGATGCGCGCGGCGGCCTCGACGATCTCCTTCGTGGCGTTCCAGTGCGCGGGCAACCGGCCGTCGGGCAGGCTGTTCAGGTGGAACGTGAGCGAGCCGGCGTGGGACAGGAAGGCCGAGGCCGCCGCGCGGGCCTCCGCCTGCCGGTTCGGCACGCCGGTAGCCAGCACGTAGTCGACGGTGACGCCCTCGGGCAGGCAGAGCAGCAGGCCGCCGGTCGCGATCTCGATGTCGTCCGGGTGGGCGCCCAGGGCGACGACCGACCGCACGCCGGCCAGGGAGAAGCCGATCACGAGACGGGTCCCCGCACGGCGTCCCAGAGCATCCACGGGCAGTTGCCGCTGTTGTACGCCTCCTCCATCTCCGCGCGGTCCTTGAAGGTGTCGACCGCGCGCCAGAAGCCGTCGTACTGCTGCGCCATCAGCCGCCGCTGCGGGATGAGCCGGTCGAAGGCGTGCGGCACCATGTCCTCGCCCTCCCGCAGCACGTCGAAGACGCCCGGGCGCAGGATGAAGTATCCGCCGTTCTCCCACGTCATGAGCTCGCGGAAGTCGCGCACCCGGGAGACCGCGCCATCGGCGTCCATCTCCACCACGTGATGGGTGGATACGGGCGGTACCGCGAGCATGCTCACGGTCGCCTCCGAGTTGCGGAACCGCTCCACCATCTCCGGCAGCGGGGCGTCGGTGAGCGTGTCGGCGTAGTTGGCCAGGAACATCGGCTCGCCCTCGACGTATTTACGCACACGCATGAGCCGCTCGCCGATGGTGGCCTTGAGACCGGTGTCGATGAAGGTGATGTTCCAGCCGGTGATGTCCGTGGAGAACAGCTGGACGTCGCGGTCGCCGCCGGTGAGCGTGAAGTCGTTCGACAGCGTCTCGTCGTAGTGCAGGAAGTAGTCCTTGACGACGGCCGCGCCGTAGCCCAGGGCCAGGATGAAGTCGGTGTGTCCGAAGTGTGCGTAGTAGCGCATGACGTGCCACAGCAGCGGCCGGTCGCCGATCATCGCCATCGGCTTCGGCGCGTTGTTCGCCCCCTCACGCATGCGCATGCCGAGGCCACCACAGAACAGAACGACCTTCATGTGCGGGATTACCCCTCTACCTCGAGGACCGGGATCGGGTACACCAGCTTGCCGCCCCAGTCCTTGACGTAAGACAGCTGCGCGCTGATCTCGGTGCGCAGGTTCCACGGCAGGACCAGGACATAGTCGGGCCGGTCGGCAGCGATGCGCTCCGGCTCGTAGATCGGGATGTGCGTGCCCGGCAGAAACATGCCCTGCTTGTGCGGCGAGCGGTCGACCGTGTATTCGAGCAGGTCCTCACGGATGCCGCAGTGGTTGAGCAGTGTGTTGCCCTTGCCCGGGGCGCCGTATCCGACGACCCGCTTGCCCTCGGCGCGCGCCTGCATGAGGAACGTCAGCAGGTCCCGCTTGATGGTGAAGACCTCGTTCGCGAAGCCCATGTGGCCCTCAAGCGTGTGCAGGCCCGCCGCGGCCTCGGTCTCCAGCAACGTCTTGACGGCCAGCGACGGCTCGCCGGCAAACTCGGTGTGCTTGGCGTGGACCCGCAGTGAGCCGCCGTGCGTGGACAACTCCTCGACGTCGACGACGGCGAGCCCGCCCTTGGCCAGCGCCCGCGAGGCGGTCAGCAGCGAGAGGTACTGGTAGTGCTCGTGGTAGATGGTGTCGTACTGCCGCCGCTCGATCAGGCGCAGCAGGTGCGGGAACTCCAGGGTCACCAGGCCGTCGGGCTTGACGAGGTTGGCGAGGCCCTGCGAGAAGCCGATGATGTCCGGAATATGCGCGTAGACGTTGTTCGCGGCCACGAGATCCGCGCGTCCGTATTGTTCTGCGACGGCCGCCCCTGTTTCCGGCCCGAGAAAGCAGACCTCCGTCCGGACGCCCTTTTCCCGCGCGACCGCCGCGACATTTCCGGCCGGCTCGACGCCGATGACCGGAATACCCGCGGCCACAAAGTGCTGCAGAAGGTACCCGTCATTACTGGCCACCTCGGCGACCAGACTGTCGGCCGTTAGGCCGAGCTTCTGTGTCATCGCGACCGCGTAGCGGCGGGCATGCTCGACCCACGACGTCGAGTAGGAGGAGAAGTAGAGGTAATCGGAGAAGATGTCCTCGCCCGCGACATATGCCGGAAGCTGCACCATGAGGCAGTCGGAGCAGATACGCACGTGCAGCGGGTAGAACGTCTCTGCCGCGTCTACCTTATCGGCCGGGACGTAGCTCTCGCAGAGCGGGGACATCCCCAGGTCGACGAAGGTCTCGGTAAGATCAGCTCCACACAGCCGGCACGAGACTGCGGACATGCGTTCCCCCTCATAGTCGTTGGCGCTAGGCTGCTGGCCGGTGGCCGACCAGTGTCGGAGACGCGCAAGCTTAGAACAGTTTCTCTGAATCCCGAGCCGGCCGCCAAAGAACCTAGCCGTCCAGGCCACACGGCGGTAAACGACATAGTAAAAAGTCCGACAGACCACGGGGGCCGTTTTCCACGGCTTCTAGAATCACACACTGCCCGCTCAAGCCTTCGGGAGCTAGCTCATGCGCGTACTCGTCACGGGCCACGACGGATACATCGGCAGCGTCCTGGTGCCGTTACTCACCGAAGCCGGGCACGAGGTCGTCGGCCTCGACACCGGGCTGTTCGCGGACTGCGTGCTCGGTCCGGCGCCCGAGGAGGTCAAGACGCTCCGCGTCGACCTGCGTGACGTGGAGCCGCAGCACGTGACCGGCTTCGACGCGGTGATCCATCTCGCCGCGCTGTGCAACGACCCGCTGGGCAACCTCAACCCCGACCTGACGTACGACGTCAACCACCGCTCGACGCTGCGGCTGGCCCGCGCGGCCAAGGCCGCGGGCGTGGAGCGCTTCCTGTTCTCGTCGTCGTGCTCGCTGTACGGCAAGGGCGAGGACGACACCCCGCTGGACGAGACGGCCGGCTTCCAGCCGGTGACGCCGTACGGCGAGTCGAAGATCCTCTCCGAGCAGGGCCTGCTGGAACTGGCCGACGACGACTTCTCGCCGGTCTTCCTGCGCAACTCCACGGCGTACGGGTTCTCCCCGCGCCTGCGCGGCGACCTGGTGGTCAACGACTTCGCCGCGCACGCGCTGCTGACCGGCAAGGTGGTGCTGCTGTCCGACGGCATGGCGTGGCGGCCGCTCATCCACATCGAGGACATCTCGACGGCGTTCCTGGCGCTCATGGAGGTCGACCGCGGCCGGGTGCACGCCAAGGCGTACAACATCGGGCGCACCAGCGAGAACTACCTCATCCGCGACGTGGCCAACCTGGTCGCCGAGGTCGTGCCTGGCAGCGAGCCCACCTTCGCCGAGGGCGCCGGCGCGGACCTGCGCAACTATCGCGTGACGTGCGACCTCATCGAGCGCGAGATCCCCGAGTTCCAGCCGAAGTGGAACGTCAAGCTCGGCGTCGAGCAGCTCATCGAGGCCTACCAGCGGCACGGGCTGACCATCGAGCAGTTCGCCAGCGAGACCCACCAGCGGATCAAGCGGATCAAGGCGCTGATCGCGGCGGGCAAGCTCGACAACAACCTGCGCTGGACGAACGCGTGACCGCGCCGACCGAAGTCCAGGCCGAGCGCCTCCAGCACCGCGTCTGCGATTCCTGCGGCGAGGACCGGCTCGTCCCGTTCGCCGACCTGGGCGAGATCCCGGTGCTGTGCGGCGTGCACTGGGAGGCGCACGGCGACGCGGTGGCCTCACCGGTCGGCCGGATGCTGCTGGCCGCCTGCCCGCGCTGCGCCTACGTGCGCAACATCGCGTTCGAGGCGGACAAGCTCGTCTACGACACCACGATGGACACCAACCTGCACTTCTCCCCCGCGTTCCAGAAGTTCTCGGCGGAGCTGGTGCGCAGCCTCAACGAGCGGTACGACCTGAGCGGCAAGCTGGTGCTGGACATCGGCTGCGGGCAGGGCGAGTTCCTGCGCGAGCTCACCCATGCCAGCGGCGCGCGGGGGGTCGGCTACGACGCCATGTACGCCGGCGAGGAGGGCGAGCAGGGCGACGCCACGTTCCACTGCGGGTTCGCCCCGCGCGGCGGCGGCCTGCCGAAGTACGACTTCTTCACCTCCCGGCACTGGTTCGAGCACATCGACGACCCCTACGAGTTCCTCGTCGACCTGCGCGAGCAGGCGAAGGGGCGCGAGGTGTTCGGCTACGTCGAGGTGCCCGACGCCGTCTACGACCTCGCCACCGCCGGGTGGGAGGTCATCTACCCGCACGTGTCGTACTTCGACGCCTACTCGCTGGCCAGCATCTTCGGCCGCGCGGGCTGGACGGTGGAGTCGACCGGCACCCTGTTCTCCGGCATGTTCCGGTACATCGAGGTCTCGGCCAACCGGCCGCGCGCCGGCGGCCACGTCGCGCACACCGGCGAGCTGCCCTCGCTGCGCGCGCGGGACAAGCAGCTCGCCGCGATCGCCGGCTTCGCCGAACGCCACCACGCCGAGCGGCAGAAGTGGCGGGACACGATCGCCCGGCTCGACGCCGAGGGCGCCCGCCCGGTGCTGTGGGGCGCGGGCTCGCGGGGCGTGCAGTTCCTGACCCTCGCCGACCGGGAGCTGGCGCTGGCCGGCGTGGTGGACCTCAACCCGCGCAAGTGGGGCCGATTCCTGCCGGTCACCGGCCACCGGGTCGACCCGCCGTCGACGCTGACCTCGCTGCAGCCGAAAGCGGTCGTCATCACCAACCCGGCGTACAGGGAAGAAATCGCCAAATCCCTGGCGGATCTCGGCGTCACCGCCGAAATCCTCGTCGCATAACGGCCAAGCGCCGACAAGGCCCCGCATTCCTCGCAGCAGTGCCAGGAATGCGGGGCCTTCAGCGTCAGCAATGTGACAGATCCACATGTGTCGGCGGACGCCACCATGCGGCGACTCGCGGGCGGCGCTGCCGTTGCCCAGTTCGGCGAGACCACCGTCGTCCGCGCGTTCTTCGAAGTAGTGTTCTCCGCAGAAACGCCGACATCGCCGTCACCTGGACGGACATGGACGGACACTGACGGGGTGATCTTCTACCCGCCGGCGAGGGCCGAAGCCGTACACGGGGATGGTTCGGAATTGATCCGGAATATCCACTGAAATGCCGTCCGGCCCCGGACCGGCGGGGTTTCCGCTGTTTCCGTACACCGGTTGCCGCGTTCGCCCGCGCTCGCGTAACGTCACGACGGCGCTCACCGAAAGAGGGAGGTGCGCCGGGTCGGATCGATGACGGCGATGTCGACATTCGCCAGGGATCAACCTTCAATGCCCAACGGGAGGAAGGAGCAAGATGCCCGCGATTCGCCCGCCGGACCGGCCCTTTTCGGGGGACCGGCCCGAAGGCTGGCCACATGATGAGCCGTCCGTCCCACCCGCGCGGCCGCGACGGAGCGAGCCCCCGGACGCGTATGACGACCGAACCGAAGGCTGGGCGGCCACCGGCGAACAGACCATCCCAACGGGCCCACCGGGCATCAGGCCGCCGCGCCGCGGCCCCACGGGTGCGAACGAGCCCCGAACCGGGAGCTGGGCCACCAGTGAGCTCACCGCCGCGCCGACGGGACGGCCGCCGATCGGATCGCCGCCACGAGGCTCCCTCGCCCGGGAGTTGCGCCGGCCGCGCATCTGGCTGATCGCCGCGCTCGTCGTGGGCATCGCCCTCACCACGGTGTACGTGGCCGACTGGGTGCGCCAGCCGCGCCCGACCGCCGCGAGCGGTGACGCCTCCGCGACCACTACTCAGGCCCCCGGCAGCGCACTGATGCCCGGCGCCATCGCGTCCGCGTCCGCCTCCTCGTCCACATCCGCGTCCACATCCGCGTCCGCGTCCGCTTCGGCGTCCGGATCGAAGCCGGCCTCGGCCGGCGCCAGCGCCGGGAACTCCACCGAGGCCGCGGCCAGCCCGCGCATCGGCGGCGCCTGGCCCGGCCCCGGCAACACCGGCGTGCCCAGCGGCACGCAGCTGACCACCTACACCGGGCCCTGCACCATCACCAAGGCCGGCACGGTGATCGACGCGAAGACGATCAACTGCGACCTCAACGTCAAGGCCGCGAACGTCACCGTCAAACGCAGCAAGATCAACGGTGGGGTCCTCGTGGACACCGACCTGTCCGATTCGCGCGGGTGGTTCCTCACGCTCGCCGACTCCGAGGTCGATGCTGGACTACGGCAGAACGCGGCCGTGAGCTACGGCAACATGACCATCGTGCGCAGCAACATCCACGGCGGCCAGACCAGCGTCCAGTGCGGCGAGCACGCGCTGTCGTGCACGGTGCAGGACTCGTGGCTGCACGGCCAGCGCATCCCCAGCGACGGGAACTGGCACCTGGGCGGCTTCCTGTCCAACGGCGGTCGCAACATCCGCATCAAGCACAACACCATCGTCTGCGACGCGCCGGTCACCTCGGTCGGCGAGGGCTGCACCGGCGACCTGAACCTCTTCGGCGACTTCGCGGTCATCTCCGACGTGATCGCCGACAGCAACTTCCTGGGCGCCAACACGGCTTCGTCCTACTGCCTGTACGCCGGCGACACGACCTCCAAGCCCTACCCGCGCGCCAACAACGTCCACATCATCAACAACGTGTTCCAGATCGGCACCAACCGCAAGTGCGGCGGCTACGGCCCGGTCAGCGGCTTCAACACCAACGGCACCGGCAACGTCTGGAGCAACAACACCTGGGAGGACGGCACCCCGGTCAAGCCGGAGAACTAGGCCCCCAGCTCCCACGCACATCCGTTTGGAGTCACGTGAGCACCCCCGACGTAACCACAGACTCGCAACCGGCACCCGGCACCTCGCCGGGGCCTGGCACAGACCGCCGGGAGGAGGCGCATGTCGCCGCTGCATGACGTGCTCGTGTCCGTCGGCCTGCCGGTGCGCAACGGCGCGTCACGGCTGCTGGAGGTGACGCGCTCGGTCCTGGCCCAGGACCACGAGAACCTCGAGCTGGTCATCTCCGACAACGCGTCGACGGACAACACCGAGGAGGTCTGCCGCGCGCTCGCCGCGGAGGACCCCCGGGTCGTCTATCACCGCAACCCCGAGAACATCGGCCTGATGAACAACTTCGTCGCGGCGATGGGGCGGGCCCGCGGCACGTTCTTCCGCTGGATCGGCGACGACGACTGGCTTGCGCCGAACTACATCTCCCGCTGCCTGGAGGTCGTCGCCGGCGACGACCGGCTGGCGCTCGTCACCACCGGCGCCGAGTTCCACGGCGACGACGGGGTGGTGCGCACCGGCGAGTACCACGGCGAGGCGCTGCGCTCCGACGACCCGATCGAGCGGCTCACCGAGATGCTGCGCCTGCTCAACGACAGCTACCTGGTCATCGACCCCCTCTACGCGCTGATGCGGCGCGAGGCGATCGCCCCGATCCCCCGGCGCAACATGCTGCGCGAGGACCAGGTCTTCGCCACGAAGATGGCGCTGGCCGGGCCGTGGGGGCACGTCAACGAGCCGCTGTACAAGCGCGGATACCGCGACGAGAAGCGCCCGGAGCTGGTCCGGCGTCTCGGCGTGCCCGCCTGGACGGCCCGCGCGGCGACCACCCTGCAGGGCCGCGAGATGCTGCGGTATCTCAGCGAGGTGCCGGGCCTCAGCCCGGAACAGCGCCGCCGGGCCAGGGCCGCGGTGCGCAAGTGGTACATCGACCGCCAGCAGCTCGTGATCGCCCGCCGCAGCCGGCGGCTGGCGCAGGTCGTCGGCCTCGGCGGCCCGCGCAGCACGGCCGAGCAGCCCGGCTGAGCCGAAGCCAGACATGCGAACGCCCGGCCGGGATGCGGCCGGGCGTTCGTCGTTTCCGGGGCGCTACTTCCTCTCGTCCGCCACGACGATCAGGTTCACCAGGAAGGCCACCGTGGTCGCCGCGGCGCCGTGCTCGCCCTTGAGCAGCCCGTCCAGCCACTGCCGGTCCACCACGGGGCTGTCATACAGCGCGGCGCAGGCCGACGGCTCCGCGCGCCAGTGCGCCAGCACCAGTGCGCTCACCTCCGCCGCGCCGAGCTGCGGCTTGCGGGCGTTGGTGAGCCGCTGGCGCACCTTGCCGGCCGCCTTGCGGGCGGTGGCCGCGGCGACCGTCATCCGGGTCGCCACGCTGCGGCGGCCGAGCCGGGCGGGGACCAGGCCGGTGTCGAGCGGGATGCGGGCCAGCTCCGGGTCGAGGCGGCTCATCAGCCGGCCCAGCAGCAGCGAGTCGCGCTTGTCGGCCGGCGCCACGGCGAGCGCCAGCTCGATGAAGCGCCGGTCGAACATGGGGTTGACGAAGTGCCGCCGGACGCCGGCGAATGTGCCGTGCGCGGCCGACCAGCGGTGCATGCGGTGGTACAGGTAGAACTGGTCGGTGGCGCGCAGCCAGTCCCCGGCCGGGAACAGCTCGGCGAGGGTCTTGTGGGTGTGCTCCTGAGCCGCGGCGTGGAAATCGCGGTCGAGTGCCGCCGCCTCCACCGACTCGTTGCTGAACAGCCGCCAGCGCGCCAGCCGGTCCACCAGCGCGGGGGCGGTCTGCGCGCCGACGGGCTGCCCTGCGTAGTAGAAGCCGCGGGCCACCTCGCCGCCGAGGCCGGAGAGGCGGTGGCCCTGGTCGAGGCGCGCCTCGACGGTCAGCAGCGGGGCCAGCGCCATCGGGCTGCCCAGGCACTCCAGGCCCTTCGCGGCGACGAGCGACAGCGCGTGGGCGTGCTCGGGGCTGGGCGGTGCGTGCTCGTCGAGCCGGTACACCTCGTGGCGGATCCCGTACCGACGGGCCAGCCGGGCCGCGATCACCACGTCGGGGCTGGTTTCGGCGCCCAGGGTGAGCGCCCGCATGCCCTGGCGCTGCTTCTGCGGGGTGGCGCCGAGCAGGATCCGCGAGTCGTGGCCACCGGTGAGCTGCAGCACCGACTCCGGGTGCGCCTCCAGGTAGCCGCTCTGCCAGCGGACCAGGATGTCGGCCATCTCGGCGACCGCGTCTTCCAGCGCCGGCGCCGGGCCGTCCTGGCTCACGGGTTCCGCGTATTGCCGCAGCCGCAGCGCCCCGCCCTCAAGGGTGGCGATCGTGGCCGGCGGGAAGGCGCGGACGCCCTCGAAGATGGTCTGGTCGTGGATCTGCCAGCCCATCATCGCCTGGGTGCCGAGCCCGTCTCGGTCGAGGCCTGCGCCGGACAGCGCCGCCAGCGCGCGGGCGCTGGTGGAGACCGCGGCCACGCCCTCGCCCCTCCACCAGAAGAGCTGGCGGAACCCGAGCCAGTCGTTGGCGACCGTGATCGGCCCGCCCGGGCGCTCACGGTGCGCGGCCGCGAACGGCGGCAGCACCTCGGTGAGCCCCGGCCCGCCGTCGAGCATGGCGACGAGGTCGGCGGTGGACAGGTCGGTGTCGCGGGTGCGCAACATGCGGCTCAGCACGACGGTGAAGGCGCCCCCGGGCGGCCCCGGCAGGTCGGTGTCGTCGGCGTCGGTGAAGGCCACCCAGCCGTCGGGTGCCTCGTCGACCCGGGCGACGGAGACGTCGTCGTCGGCGAGGCAGGCCAACGCCGCCTCGACCGGGCGGCGCAGACGTTCGGCTGCTTGCGGTGCGGTGGAGACGGCGAGAAAGGCTCTCATAGAAGCCCGAACGTACCCGGCCGCCGACCGGCTAACCAATAGGTTGATCGGTTATCCGTCAACGCTTTGGCCCGCTTCGCCGATCCGCGTCCGGCGGTTCGCAGGGCCGCTATCCTGTGCGTCGGCCTACGAGAGGTGGTTCGGTGAAGGCGCCCCTGGTCAGCATCGTCATTCCGGCGCACAACGAGGCCTCCGTGATCGGAAGGAACCTCGCCCGGCTGCTGGAGGGCACCGCGCCCGGCGAGTTCGACGTCATCGTGGTTCCCAACGCCTGCACCGATCGCACCGCCGAGGTGGCCGCCGCCGTTACGGGCGTCCGGGTGATCGAGTCGCCGATCCCCGGTAAGGTGCCGGCGCTGCGCCTCGGTGACGAGGCGTGCCTGACCTTCCCGCGCGTCTACCTCGACGCCGACGTGGAGCTCACCGCCGCGTCCGTGCGCGCGCTCGTCGCGGCGTGCGCGCGCCCCGGCGTGCTGGCCTGCTCCCCCGTGCCCGAGCTCGACCTGGCGCGGGTCGGGCGGCTCATCGGGCGCGTGCACCGGGTGCACGACCGGATGATGGCGCCGTTGCGCGCGCTGGCCGGCGCCGGCGTCTACGTGCTCACCGAGGCCGGCCACGCGCGGGTCTTCCCGATGCCGGACGTGATCTCCGACGACGGCTGGGTGCACGCCAGCTTCGCACCGCACGAGCGCGCGGTGGTCGCCGAGGCGCGGTCGGTGGTACGCCCGGCCCGCACCGTCGGCGCGCACCTCGACCGGCGGGTCCGCGTCCGGCGCGGCAACCGGCAACTCGCCGCGCTCAGAGTCGGCCCTGATGGCTCCGGTGGCTCCAGCGCCTCGCCCAGCCTGGGCTCCCTGGTGCGGCTCGTCCGCCGCCGCACCGTCAGCCCCGTGGACGCCACCGCCTACCTGAGCGTGCTATTCCTCGATCGTGCCGTGAGCCGGCTGCGTCGAGACGACAGCGCCTGGGGCAGTGACGCCAGCACCCGCACCCCCGCGCTGAGCGGGGATTGACGCCGCCCGGTCGCCGGCGCTCTTGGCGTAGGCGGCCTCGTAGGCGGCGATGAGCGCGACCTTCGAGTTCTCCCACGACAGCGGGCCGCTCACACGCTGCTTGCCCAGCTCGCCCATGCGCCTGCGCTCGTCCGGGTTGTCGAGCAGGTACGAGACCAGCTTCGCGAACTCCGACTCGTCGTTGGCGGACGCGTAGAGCGCCGCATCGCCCGCCGAGACCCGCGCCTCGCGCAGCTCGAACGAGACGATCGGCTTGGCCATCGCCATGTACTCCATGATCTTGTTCATGGTGGACACGTCGTTGAGCGGGTTCAGCGGGTCCGGCGACAGGCAGACGTCGGCGGTGGAGAGGTACCGCAACAGGTCTTCGTCCGGGATGCGGCCGGTGAACGTGACCGACTCGCCGAGCCCGAGCCGCACCGCCAGCTCCCGCATCTGCTCGAACGTGTCGCCGGCGCCAACGAACGCCGCGTGCCAGTCGGTGCGCCCGACCTCGTCGCGCAGCTTCGCCAGGGCCCGCAGCGCGTAGTCGACGCCGTCCTGCGGCCCCATCACGCCGAGGTAGCACAGCAGATAGGGCTTGCCGCGCTTGATGGACTCGTCCGGCGGCACGTGGTGGAAGCGCTCGACGACGGGCGCGCTGCGCACGACGAACACGTCCTCCGGGCGCTTGCCGCCGCGGGTCAGCGCGGCCTGGCGATAACTCTCGTTGGTCGCGATGACCACGTCGGCGGCCTCATAGGTGGCCCGCTCGGCCCGCAGCACGGCCCGGTAGAGCAGGTCCTTGCCGCGGTTGAAGCGGGACAGGTACAGCTCCGGCACCAGGTCGTGCTGGTCGAAGATGAACCGGGTGCCGTGCTTGCGCAGCCGCTTGGCCACGATGTACAGGATGTCCGGCGGGTTGCAGGCGTGCACGACGTCGACCGGGCCGACCTTCTTGGCCAGCCGCAGCGTGTGCCGCAGCGCCGCGGAGTACTCCTTGGCGTAGCCCAGCGGGCCGCCGGTCGCCGCCTCGAGCGGATACCGATGGATCCTGATCGAGTCGATCTCGGCGTAGGGCTCGGTGTCACGCTTCGCGCCCTGCGGGCAGATGACGTCGACCTCCCAACCGGCGTCGCGCAGCGCGAGGCTCTCCTGCCACACCCGCCGGTCGAACGGCACCGAAAGGTTCTCGACCAGGATCAGGGCTCTTCTACCGGCCATGCTGACGCCTCCAGGGGTGTGGTGCACTACCGCTTGGCGGCGCGCAGCCTGCGCACCACCCGCCGCAGGTGCGGGCCGAGCGGCGACGCCTTCGCCGCCGCCACAAGGGATTCGCGGGCCCGCCGCACGGCGCGCCGGGCGTTGCTGCGGGTAACGATGCCCTGACCGACGAGGGTCTCGCCGGTCTTGGCGCGCCGCTTGTACTCATCGTCGCCGCGGCCCAGGTCGATCCGGGTGAAGCCGAGCTGCGGGGCGGCCATGACCAGCTCTCGCAGGAGCATCCAGCCCGGCGCCAGCCCGGCGTGCTCGGGATCGTAAACCGGGAACCACCAGTGCAGGACGTTACCGGAGCGGATGCCGAAATGGGCCGCCAACAGGTGCGGCCCGGCGTGCAGGGTGGACAGGATGCCGGCGAAGTCGGTGCCGCGGGTGTGCAGCAGGTCGGTGAGCAGCCGCACCCGGTCCGGCTCGGCGAAGTAGTCCCGTGCGCCCGTGGCCGCGTATTGCGCCCGTTTGAGCTGGATGACCTGGGCGAGGGCCGCTTCGTCGACGACGTCGGCGGCGAAGCGCACCGGGCCGATCTCGCGTTCGGCCTTGGCCGCGCGGCGGCGCGCCTGGCCCATGTTGTCCTTGCCGGACTTCGAGGCGCGGGCGATGTATCCGTCGAGGCCGCCGGTCGTGTCGACGTACGGCGACGGCCGGGTCGTCTCGGTCCACGGCTCGAAGGCCTCGGCCACGGGCAGCAGGTGGTCGAACTCCAGCGCCGTCACGCCGCCGGTGAGCAGGCCCGCCACCGGGTAGGCGGCGCCCGGCGCCAGGATCGGGCCCTGGAAGTCCGCGCCCGGCCAGCCGACCGGGCGCAGCAGGGCGCCGTCGCGCTGCACGGGGAAGAGGCTCTCGATCTCGCCGGTCTCGTCACGCCCGACGTACACCTGCACCGGGCGGCCGCTCGCGTGCACGGCGGCGGCGAAACCGGGGTGAAAGTACGGGCTGTCCAGCATCGGGTTGACGTTGCGCAGCTTGTGCCACGCGTCGAGGTGCGCGTCGGTGAGCCGGTCGAACGCGACCGGTTCCAATGCCGTGCGGGCCATGCTCAGTCCGCCAGCCGCGGCGGGTTGGACGGGTGCATGAGGGCGGCGACCGAGGCGCGTGCGATGCGCCGGCCGGTGACCGCGCGCACCGACTCGCCGAGCAGCACCGCGGCGTAGTACGCCGAGCCGGCGGCCCGCCCCCGGCGACGGCGGAACAGCTTCACCTTGTTCACCGTGAGCAGCGCCGCGAGCGTCGGGTTGACGTGCGACTCGCCGCCGATGTGCTCCACCACCGCGCGCGGCTCGAACCACAGCTTCCAGCCGCGGTCCCGCGCGCGCAGCATGTACTCGGTCTCCTCGCTGTAGAGCACGAACGACTCGTCCCAGGGGCCGAGCTCGCGGACCACCTCGGCCGAGACGAGCAGGGCCGCGCCGGTCGCCCACGCGAACTCGCCGGGCCTTTCGTACTCGTCCGGATCGGTGATCAGCTCGCCGAGCTTGCCGATGCGGCCGGCGCGGTCGCCGCCGATAACGGCCTCAGCCAACGCCCGGCCCACGGTCGGCATCCGGCGCAGGGACGGCTGTAGCGAGCCGTCGGAGTTGAGCATCAGCGGCACACTCATGCCCCGGCCGGACTCCTTGAGCACGTCGGCCAGGGTGGCGAGCGTGTCGGGGCGCATGCGCACGTCGGGGTTCATCACCCACAGCGCGTCGTACATCTGCTCGCCCAGCGCCGCGAGGCCGGCGTTGATCGCGGCCGCATAGCCGGCGTTACGGCCGGTCTGCACGCTGCGGACCGGCAGGCGCTCCGCGGCGGCCAGGGCGACCGCGACCGAGTCGTCCTTGGAGTTGTTGTCGACGACGACGACGGCCGTGATGTCGACACCGTCGGACGGCAGTAGCGAGGCCAGGCAACCGCCGAGCACATCCCCGCTGTTGTAGGTGACGATCACGATGGCGACCCGATGCCGGGCCGACCGCTGAAAAGCCGACTGCTGCAAATCGGTCACGATGCCCCACGTAGTTGTTTGACGCGACGCGCGACCATCCGTCGCGCCTGCACGATCGGTGAAGCCTTGCCGTTGAACACCTGCTGCACCCATGCGTCGTCGAGGTCGTGGCGGAGGCTGTTGCGCGCCTGCAACCACTGCCCGGCGCGGGCCCGGCCGCCGTCGCTGGTGTAGACCAGCCGCATGCCGGCCCGGCGCAGCCGGGTGAGCACCACACGGTCGTAGGAGCCGAAGGGGATCGCGACCTCCTTCACGGGCTCCCCGGTGATATCGCCGATGACGCGGTTGGCCTCGCCGATCTCCCGCTCAGCCTCGGTGTCGGTGAGCTTGCGCCAGTCGCGGTGCGCCCAGCCGTGCGAGCCCACGGACATACCGGCCCGCCGCAGTTCGCGCACGCCGTCCACGTCGAGGCGCCCCGGCTTGCCGAATTCGCCGGCCAGCACGAAGAAGTGCGCCTTCAGGCCCCGTTCGACCAGCCGCGGCAGCCCGATCTCCAGGTCGGAGGCGTTGCCGTCGTCGAAGGTGATCCGCACGTCGTCCCGGCCCACCGCTGCGTCGAGGGCCCGCTCGAACTGCTCGACACTGACCCAGGTGTTCTCTTCGCCGGGATCGAGGGGGCGGGACGTAGGGCCGATTCCGTGCACGGTGATGTTGACGACCGAGGTCGGCATACCGACGGTTCCTCCCGAAGTGTCTTTGCCCTTGCTCGCGCGACACGCCTGGCCTTATCACGTGCGGCGCCACCCTCGCCAAGGGACGACGAGATCCTGACCGCGTCCCGCATACTCACGCATCAGTAGATCGGATAAAGGTATTGTCTAGTACCGGACATGCGTGGGTAATTTCAGCTTTTCCTCAGCTGTCCTGGAGTTCACTGCGAGACTCCCGGGCCAGTAAGGTGTCGGCACGCGGCGCACCCTCGTGACAGTTGTCCGACCCGTCCTTGCCCTCCGGAGAGCACCACCGGACACTGGATGCGCCGGCATGCGCAGGGGTGCACCAGGCGGTCATCGAGAGGACGACGTTGGACTTCTGGGACATCACGAAGCTGCTGTTCCGGCGATGGCAGATCGCCCTGCCGCTGCTGGTGCTGTCGGTGGCCATCACGGCGGTCACCGTCAGCCAGGTGAAGCCGGACTATGTCGCCACCGCCTATGTGCAACTGGTGCCGCCCAACGCGGGCCGGACAGAACCGGGCGCGATCACCCCCGAACAGCAGAACCAGTGGATCGGGCAGGGCCTGCAGACGCTGGGCAACGCCGCGATCGTCCAGGTGATGGACCAGACTGTGTTCGACGAGTTCAAGCGGCGCGGCTACAGCGAAACGTTCACGGTCACCATGGGCCAGAGCACGCCGCTGGTCACGTTCGAGACCACCGGCTCGACCAAGGCGCAGGCCAAGGAAACCACCGACGCGCTGGTCACGAAGTTCACCGACAGCGTGGTCAAGCTGCAACGGGACAACGGCGTCTCCAACAAGGCGATCATGATCACCACGAGCCGCCTCGACGCCGGCGGCAACGTCAAGAAGTCCACCTCGAAGGTCAAGCGCGCGCTGGTCGCCGTCGCGGCGGCCGGGCTCCTGCTGACCGCGGGCACCACGATCGGCATCGACGCGTGGCTGCGCCGGCGCCGCAAGGGTGAATTCCAGGGCAAGGACGCCGAGGACACCGCGACGACGTCGCCCATCCACTCTCGCGGCACCGCCGGCGCCTCCGCCGGCGTCGCGGGCAAGTCGAACGTGGGTGGGATCGTGAACTCCGGTGACCACGCCATCGACTACCAGCGCTCGGCGGCGACCGCCCGGGTCGGCGACACCGAGTCCCTGCGCAGACAGGCCCTCGACGAGACCACCATCATCGTCCCCGACGCCGAGTCGACCGTGGTCATCCCACTCGCCGCGATGCCGCCGCGCCCGGCCTCGGCCAAGCGCGGAACGAACAATTAGCCACGCAGGGGGCGTTGGGGTAGTCCGGTGACGATCGCTACCGAGGAGTACATCTCCGCCGACCTGGAGCCGTCATACGTCTCCGGCAAGACCTACGTCACCCGCCGCCGCGTCACCCACATCGATGCGGCGGCGCTGCTGAGCATCACCATGTTCCTCATCACGGTGATCCCGTCGCGGCTCATCGTGCCGGGCATGACCGATGTGGGGCGGCCCGGGCTGGTGTTCGGGCTGGCGCTGTTCGTGTGGTGGGTGCTCGCACGGTTCACCACGACACTGTCGATGACCGGGCCCCAGCCGATGCGCTGGGCGCTGATGGTCTTCCTCGTGTCGGCGCTGATCTCCTACGCCATCGGGTTCATGCGCGGGCTGACGACCATCGAGTCCAACGCCGCCGACCGGATGATGCTGTACGTCGGGGTGTTCTCCGGCATCCTGCTCACCGCCGCCGACGGCGTGCCGAACTGGATCCGGCTGCGCGGCGTGCTCAAGGTGGTCGTGGCCTGTGCCGCGGTCGTCGCCGCCATCGGCATCCTGCAATACGTCACCAAGGTCGACTACACGCTGTACCTCAGCATCCCGGGCCTGCAGGTGAAGACCGAGGCACCCGTCTTCGAGATCCGCGGCAGCGGCATTCGCGTCGCGAGCACGACCACGCACTACATCGAGCTGGCCGCATACCTGGCGATGATGCTGCCGTTCGCGATCCACTTCGCGCTCTTCGCCGGCACCCCGCAGCGGCGCCGCACCTCGGCGATCATGTGCCTGCTCATCGCCGCGGGCGTCGGCGTCACCCTGTCGCGCACGGGCATCCTGTCGCTCGGCGTGGTGATCCTGGCGCTCTTCCCGGTGTGGAAATGGCGGACGCGCTTCAACATCGGCGTCATGACCATCGCGCTGGTCACCGGGCTCAGCGCGGTCAGCTCCGGTCTGATCCGCACACTGACCGGCCTGTTCGACAACGCGTCGGACAACTCGTCGATCAACGCGCGAACCGAGCGCTATCCGATGGCGTTCAGCTACATCGCGCAGCGGCCGTGGTTCGGGCGCGGCACCGGGACGTGGGTGCCGCCGCAGTACCAGGTCATGGACAACCAGTGGCTGATCACGCTGCTGAGCACCGGGATCGTGGGCGCCGCGACCATCGCCGCGCTGCACATCACCGGCATCACGCTCGCCGGGCTGGCCTACCGCCGCGCGACCGAGCAGGCGGACAAGCACCTGTGCGCCGCGCTCATCTCGACGCAGCTGATCGCCCTGATGGTGTCGGCCACGTTCGACTCGATGAGCCTGAGCTACAGCACGTACGTCATGACGCTCGCGCTGATGTGCGGGCTCTGCGGCACCGTCTGGCGCCTCACGCACCCGGCGCGCACGATCCGTACGTCGACGACACGCTGGTTCATGTAACTCCTGCCGCGACGGACAAGGGCCGCCGGCTGAGCGGCGGCCCTTGTCACGCGGCTCCAGGCGGCGCCGCGACCAGATACGTCAGCCGACCGCCGCGTCCACGACCGGCCGCATCCGCTGCTGCCACGAGACCTCGTCGATGAACCGCTGCCGGCGCTCCTCGTCCACCCGCTCCATGCTCAGGGCCCGTGACAATCCCGCGGCCCAGTCCTCACGGCGGCAGATCTGCACCCGCTCGTCGTCGACGCCGTGGATGGGCGGCAGGTCGACGGACACCACGGGAAGACCGGCGGAGAGGTACTCGTACAGCTTGAGCGGCGACATGGCCCGAATGCCCGCCTGGTCCCGGTGCGGGATGAGGCCGACATCGCAGGCCTGCACCGTCGCCGCCAGTTCCCGCTGCCCGACCGGCCCGAACACGTGCACGTTGTCGATCGAGCGCAGCCACTCGATGGTCTCGGAATCCCGGTGGGGCCCCATGAAGATCAATGATCCGACCTTGCTCGCCGTGAGCTCGACCAGGTCCTTGTCGAGCCGGTCGCCGATCGAGCCGGTGTACGTGGCGCGCGGTCGCTTGAGCTCATCGATGCGCGGCGGTGCGGGATAGCGGGGCCGCCACACGTCGGCGATCACCCCGTTCGCCGCGACCATGGCCCGCGGGGAGAGCCGGCCGGCGAGCTCCGCCGAGACCGCGAAGATCGTCGCCTTCCGTTCGTCGATGCGGCGGTAGGCCTCCTTGTACAGGTCCCACCACTGGCGCACGCCCTCGCCGGTCGCCCAGTCGTCCTCGCCGAGGTACACGATCTTGCTGATCCATGGCGCGTCGCAGAACGCGGCGGCGAACGGGTGAAACGTGACCAGGGTCGCCGACTCCGGTCGCGGTTCCTGCTCGCCCCGGGCGCGGGCGAGCGCCTGGCCGAGCAGCACGCCGTAGCGCTGGTAGGCCCGTTCGACCGTGCCCAGGTCGGTCGAGTCGACCTTGCGCAGCCGATACGGACGGGCCCGGGTAGCGGCTCGACCACCGACGGTGAAGTCCTCGACCAGGTTCAGCGGCCGGCGCCGCGCGGCGGACAAGACATATGACCGAAACGGGTCCGCGACCACGAGGTGACCGACCCGCTCGTCAGCGGCGAGCGCGAGCAGCGTCTGATCGGACGGCCAGCAGAATTCGCGCTTGACGGAATCGTCGTACATTTCATACGAGAATGAAAAGACGATATCAGTCCGGGTCGTCAATAGTCTCTCCTGTACTATAAGCGCCCACAGTCACCGATGCCGCGGCTCGGCCGCGCTGCACGGTATCACAGCGCCGCCGCCTGACCGCCTGCCCGCGCACCGGCCGACACGACCGCGCGCAACCCGGTGGAGGCGCCGGCGGAAATACGAGTTTTGCACCGAATACAGCCAGGCTCACCCCACCAATCCAGATCATTCTGCGACTTGGAAAATGGTTCGCCGGCCGCGTCCCGCGCCATCCACACCGCGCGTTATCGTGATCATGACTGCGTCGACCCCTCGACGCGTCGTCACCGTCTGAACTTACCGAACTTCCTTGTGTGAGCAATGGCAATCCGGGCCGCGTGCCGGCCGGGGCGCATCCGGCCGGTTGCACAAATCATGCGAGACAACCTGACATTTCGCACCATTGCCCGCTTCGCCATGCTGTACACGCCGTTCGAACCTTTGTTAGTCTTCGCGAGCGTCGGCTACGGTGATCAGTTTGCTTTCGCACGCGCGGCCGGTCGCCGGACGGGTTCGTCCATCATTCAGCAAACCGAAGCCCCACGATGATCGCCCCGAGCCTCGCCACTTGCCTGGAGCAGCCCGCTCCGCACGGCGGCTGTTGTGACCGGCGGTCGCGTCCGGCTGAAGCGGCCATAAGGGGTTGGCCGTATCACCAACGCTAGGGAGCCCAGTGGCACTCGAGGAAAAGACGGCCGTCGACGAAGCTCCCGAAGCCCGTCCCGCCGGCAAGGGGCTGTCGTCCGGCATGCGCTGGAGCGGGATCTCGGTGGCCGGCCGGCAGGTGTGCCAGGTCCTGTTCACCATCGCCGTGGCCCGCATGATCGGCCCGGAGCCGTTCGGCGTCGTCGCGCAGGCGGTCGTCTACATCGGCGTCGTCGGGCTGCTGCTGGACCAGGGCTTCTCCAGCGCCCTCATCCAGCGCCCGGTGATCGAGCGCGACATGCCCGGGGCCGTGGTCACGGTCAACCTCGGCATCGGGGCACTGCTCACCGCCATCACCGTGGCGATCGCGCCGGCCTGGGCGGCCTTCATGGAGACGCCGGAACTGGGGCTCGTGCTGGCCGTGCTCGCGCCCACCCTGTTCGTCCGGTCGGTGGCGATCACGCCACGGGCGTTGCTCCTGCGGACCATGGAGTTCCGCAAGATCGGAATCGCGGACGTCTCGAGTGCTGCGGTAGGGGGCGCGCTCGGCGTCCTGGCGGCGGTGTTCGGGGCGAGCTACTGGGCGCTCGTCGTGCAGATCCTCTCGACGGATCTGGTACTGGCCCTGGTGATGCTGATCGTCGGGGCCGGAAGGTGGCCGAACCTGCACATGTACCGGCTGCGCGAGATCGCCGGATTCTCCTGGCGGGCGTTCGCCGCCGGCCTGCTGATCAACTCGGTGTCCCGGAACATCGACAACGTCCTGGTCGGCCGGTTCCAGGGCCCGGAGCAGCTCGCGTTCTACGGCCTGGCGTACCGGTTGCTCCTGCTACCGGTCCAGCTGGCCAGCACGATGATCGGAACGGTGCTGTTCCCGCTGTTCTCCCGGCTCGCGGACAACATCACGGCCCTGCGCGCCGAGAACGCCCGGGCCACCCGCTCGATCGCCACGCTGGTCCTGCCCGCCATGGCATTGGTGGCCGCGGCGGCACCCCAGGTCGTGCTGCTCGTGTTCGGCGGTGAGTGGACGCCCGCCGTCCCGATCGTTCAGGTCCTGGCGATGGCCGGGGCGCTCCAGGCCGTCTACACGCCGTCCCATGCGGCCCTGATCCTGGGACTTGGGAAGGCGACGCTCAACCTCCGGCTGGCCTGGGTGACGACCGTGGTCTCCACCGCGGGCATCGTGGCCGGGTTGCCGTTCGGCGCGATCGGCGTCGCGATCGGCTACTGCGTGGCCACCGGCCTGCTCGTGCCGGTCGAGTGGATCGTCCGGGGGCGGCTGGTCAACACGAGCGTGTGGAGCCAGGTCACCATGCTGCTGCCCGGGCTCCACGTGGCGCTCTGGATGGCCGCGGCCTATCTCCTCGTCGCCGTCGCGATCCCCGGCAAGGACGTGCTCGTGCTCGTGCTCGGCGCGGTCGCGGCCCTCGTGGTCGGGCTCGCGGTGCTGCGGCTCGCCCACCGGGCCCTGCTGACCGAGTTTCTCCACATGGGCCGCAGCCTCCTGGGACGCGTCCGGACGACCGCCCCCGCCGAGTCGTGACACCGTGGCGCCCGCCGCGCCGGGCGGGCCGCGTCACATCTCAGGCAGGTCGCACGCACATCCGATGAAACCGCGAGGCCGCCGCGCCCCAGGCGCGGCGGCCTCGATCGTCATGCCGGGTTGCCAAGCCGGGTCAGCCGACCGCGGTCTGGGCCGGGACCTTCCGCTGGTCGCCGCCCGCACCTTCCTCGACCTTCTCCAGCCAGATCTCGCGCCAGTACGGCGTGATGGCCCGCGGGCAGTTCGCGTTGAACGCCCCCTCGCAGATGATGCCCTCGAGCACGAGGCACGGATTCTTCATGTAGATCATCCGGCCGGTGTGCTCGTCGATGATGTGATCGACCCGGCGCACCACGCGCGCCGTGCGCCCGAGGAATCGGGCCATCTCGGCGTCGAACCCCATGCCGCGGTTGAGCAGGTCGCCGTTCAGCGTCGGTTCGATCTCCTCGCGCGACTTGATCCGCACCAGGTCGCCGGGCTGCAGGCCGGTGCGCAGGTCGGGCGTCTTGCCGGCGGCCTTGCCGCGCAGGTAGCCCCACTCCTTGCCGCCGCGGATGCGGGCCCACTTTGGCAGCTTCTTGTTGCTGGCCCGCTGGAAGCGGTTGTAGAGGCCCACGCCGACGGCGCGGACGGTCCAGCCCACGCCGAAGTTCCCGGTGCGCACGTCCTTGCTGAACTGGCCGAGTTGCTTCAGCGGCAGCACAGCCGGGGCGGCGCGCAGCAGCTCGGTGGTCTGGCACCGGTAGCGCTCGGCGCCGTCCTCGAAGGCGGTGCCCTGGGTGTTGGCGGTGATCAGCGGCAGGAGCCGGGCGCCGGCCGGGGCCTCGGGTGCCGGGGCGGCCGGCTCGGCGTCGGTGACCTTGCGCAGCCACGCGTGCTTCCAGAAGATCATGCATCCGGCCTGGCAGCCGCCGTGCCCCTCGCCGTCGCAGCGCACGCCGGAAAGGTGAACCGCGTTCTCCATTTTCCGGATGCCCGAGCGCGTCATGGTATCGCACGTCTTGTGTGCCGATTTGTACACCCGGAAACGCCTTCCGCAGTACTGCAGCATTTCCGGCATGAATGGCAGAGCCTCGAGTTCGCCGCTATCGTCGAGTGTGGCCAGAATCTCCTCCGGACTCCGCACTTCGACGAGGTCGCCGGCACGTAGATCCAGCGGCTCCGCCTGGATGGATGATTGCGTTAGCACGTCAGACCGCCTCCGTCAGCTGGCCCGCGGCACACCGCGGCCCTATCCCCTACCGAACAGACCTTTGAACTTGCCCGGAACTCCCCGCGCTGGGCTGACTCCGGCCGTTGTGAGCCACGCACGGGCCATGGTCGGCGGCGCGCCCGATCGCCTCACCCGCTAAACCCTCCGGGCGACTACCGCCAGTCTTCCCGCCAAAACTCACGGAAAACGCGGAATCTGGCATTTAGGCGCCCGCCCGATGGGCCGGACCGCCATGACCACGGCATTTGCCGCCAGACCACGCATACAGCACTCCGACTGGTATCCGACTCGGGACGCGCGTACTCTACGCAATCACGATCCGCATACCGATAAATATGACAGATTTATGACGCCTCGTTGAAGAGGGTACCAGTTAGGTTCTGCAGCGGACGTCCGTCGGCCACGACCATTTTTGGGGGGTCAAGTGACCGCACAAACACGCCCATTTCATTTCATCGTCACGATGCCGGTGCTGCGCCGGCCGCTCGAAGCGTGGCGGGACCGGGTTCGCCAGATCGAGGATCTCGGGTTCCACACCGTGACCGTCGCCGATCACCTCGGCGACGGCTGGACGATGGATCCGATGCTGACGATGGCGAGCGCAGCGGCGGCCACCACGGACCTGCGGGTGGCCACCGGTGTGCTGTGCAACGATTTCTACCACCCGGTGCACCTGCACCGATCCATCAGCAACCTGGACCTGCTCTCGGACGGGCGAGTGACCCTTGGCCTGGGGGCGGGCTACCGGGTCATCGACTACGAGGTCTCCGGCGTGCCGTTCGATCCGGCGCCGGTGCGCATCGCCCGGCTCACCGAGTCGATCGCGGTCCTGAAGGCCCTGTTCGGCGGGGAACGGGTCGAGTTCACCGGCGAGCACTTCCAGATCAGGGACCTGGTCGGCGCGCCGCAGACCGTCCAGCGGCCACACCCGCCGATCCTGGTCGGCGGCGGCGGCCGGCGCATGCTGGAGCTCGCGGCCCGCAGCGCCGACATCGTGAACATCAACCCCCGGCTCAGCCGGGACCTCTCGATCGAGCGGATCCGGCACGAGCTCAGCGTCGAGGGCCTGATCGCCAAGGTGGACATCATCCGCAACGCGGCGATCGCGGCCGGACGAGACCCTGACGAGCTGCGACTGCAGGTCAACATGCTCGACGTGCGGGTGCGCGACGGCGGCGCGGAGCACCACTGGACGTCGGGGCTGCTCGGCTGGCTGCCGCAGGGGGTCTACGACCAGTCCCCGCTGGTCCTCGACGGCGACGCCGGGCGCTGCGCCGAGGCACTGCTGGAGCTGCGCGAGGCGACCGGCATCACCGAGATCCACCTGGGCGCGAACGCGGCCGCGGTCGCGCCGATCGTGGACAAGCTGCGCTGAAACCCTGCTCATGGCGACGCCCCGGCGATCTTCGCCGGGGCGTCGCTCGTCTCACGGGGTGCCCGGCGTCGCTCAGTAGGCGCCCGTGCCGCGGACCACGGCGTTGACGGTGCGGGCGAGGATGCGCAGGTCGAGCAGCGGGGACCAGTTGTCGACGTAGTTGAGGTCGAGCCGCACCGACTCCTGCCAGGACAGCTCGGAGCGGCCGCTGACCTGCCACAGGCCGGTCATGCCGGGCTTGACCAGCAGACGGCGCCGCACATCCTCGTCGTAGCCGGCCACCTCGGACATCAGCGGCGGCCGCGGGCCCACCATCGACATCGTGCCGTTGATGACGTTGAGCAGCTGCGGCAGCTCGTCGAGCGAGGTACGCCGCAGGATCGCGCCCACCTTCGTCACGCGCGGGTCCCGCTTCATCTTGAACAGCAGGCCCTCGGTGTGCTGGTTGAGGTGCTCGATCTCGTCCCGCTTCTTGTCCGCGTCCTTGACCATGGTGCGGAACTTGAAGCAGGTGAACTCCTTGCCGTTGATGCCGGCGCGGGGCTGGCGAAACAGCGCGGGGCCTGGCGTGCTCACGCGGATGAGCATCGCGACGATGAGCATGAACGGCCCGGCCAGGACCAGCAGGATCGCGGCCAGGAGACGGTCGAGCACGTTCTTCACCGCGCGCTGGGGGCCGGTGAGGACCGGGGCGCGCACGTGCAGCAGCGGTCCGCCGCCGCTGGGCAGCACCGCGACCCGCTCGGGCGCGACCTCGGGCAGCGCCGGCGCGACGAGCAGCTCGATGTCGTTGTCGGACAGCTCCCAGGCCAGGCGGCGCATCCGGTCCGGGTCCATCTCCAGCGGCAGCGCCACGAGCACCGCGGTGCAGTCGGCGCCGAGGGCCGTGCCGGCAACGTCCTTCAGGTCGCCGTAGACCGGGATGGAGTGCGTGGTGATCTTGCGTGCCTCGTCGAGGTCGGTGATGCAGGCGCCGGCCACCCGCAGCCCGTAGGACCGGTCGCGGCGCAGCGCGGTCAGCAGCCCGACGACCGAGTCGGCGGTGCCGATGAGAAGGGTGCGCTGGCGGACGTATTCACGCTGCACGGTGCGCAGGATCTGCAGCGTCGCGTAGCGCCCGACGATGGTCAGCGCCGTGGCCACCGGCACGGCCAGGATCACCGGCCTGAGCAGGTACAGCATGTCGAACAGCACGCACACCGGCGCGAGGATGGCGACGGCGACGACGGCGGCACGGATGGTCCGGTAGATCATGCCGGTGCGGTTCTCCAGGAACCAGCGGTCGTACATCCTGCTGCCCGCGAGCAGCAGCAGCCAGAACAGCCCGAAGCCGGTGACGGAGTACGCGGGCGGCACGCCCTCCCCCGGCGCGACGAACGCTCCACCCATCAGGTCGGCAGCCATGAACAGTACGACGGTCGTGATGGCGATCGTCACCGCCAGCACGTCGCCGAGGAAGGCGACGAGCAGGTTGCGCCCGGTCGACCTGAGCCTGCGCCGCTGGACTCCCGGAAACGCCGCCATCACCGCGGTCTCGACCGTGGCCGAATCCGCCAGAACCATCCCAACCCCCTTACGTGCTGCTCAAATCCACTTATCGAAGGTGAAATGGGGTGGCGTCCGCCCCCGCGACTGCCGGTGCGCGGTCGAACCCCGGCCGTAAGGTACCGAGGAAGCCGCATAGCCGGTACCGTCGTGCCGCATTCCCGACGTGGCTGAAGGTGCTATTGACACCGTATGTGCTGGACCTTTGCCTGAACCGTCGTCCAATAAGGGAAAAAAGGACAAGACGCCACGCCTGAAACCCGATCGCTGTTCGCCCTCCACGGCAAACTCCCGGGTTAATCACGCTGTGTCGCCTTAATAGCGTTTTATGCCGAGCTTAAAGATCAAAAAGTGACGAGCGACGATGGCTTGAGGTCCGTCCGGCCAGGCAAAACGCTTGATCACCAGGGGCATCACCATGATCACCGTCCGTTCGACGACCGTTACGCACCGCATCGACTTAAACCGAGCGTCACCCTCAAGCCGTCGCCCCGGCAGCATTTGGCTCTTTGCATCGCCGCCTTGTTTACCAGTCGCTCGCCGAAACGACCGGGAGCGCAATGGATCAAGGAATGTTTAAAATGCATGGGCACAAATTGCTGGCCGGGCTTTCCTGCGCCGCCGATGGGAGGATAGCAGCGTCCGGCCAGGTGGCGGCAGGAGGACCCGAGCCGAGTTCCTGTCCGGATTCTACGTTTTGGCAGCCCGCAGGGCCCGTTGGTCGGGATCGCGACCCGCCTGACGGCGGACATCTTGCGGTACTTTCGTCGCGTTCACCCTCGTCACCGGTACCATCCGGGGAGCTTCAGCCCGCACTGAGCAGTCGTGGGAGCAGCTCGTGAGCAGTAGTAGGACAACACCCGTCGTCAGCATCGTCTCCGTCGCGCGAAACGCCCGGGAGGGCCTGCTCAAGGGCCTGGCCGCGCTGCAGGCGGGCACGGAGGTGCCGACCGAGATCATCGTCGTGGACAACGGGTCGGACGACAACACCGCGGCGGCGGTGCGGCACTCGTTCCGCGACGTCACGCTGGTGCGCCGGGATCCGCCCGTGCCACCGCTCGCGGCGGCCAACCTGGGTGCCGAGAAGGCCCACGCGCCGTGGCTGCTGTTCCTCGACCCGGGCCTGGAACCGGTCGGCGACGCGATCCGCACGCTGGTGGAGTATGCGGGCGGGAACCCGTCGTACCGTCTCTACGCAGGCCGAACGCTGCGCGGTGACGCGGACGACGGGCGCACGGTGGAGGGCGCGCCCTCGCTGTGGGGCACGGCCTGCCTGGCGGCCGGGTTGCCGTTCGATCCCGAGCGACTGCCGCGGCTCGACCGCGCGATCGGCGGCGAGGTCCCGGCGCTCACGCCGCGGATGCTGCTCGTCGAGCGGGGACTCTGGGACGCGCTGGGCGGCTTCGACGAGCACCTGCCGGCCGCCGATCTCTCGCTGCGCGCCCGGGTCCACGGTGCACGCCCCGTCCTCGTCCCGGACGCGCGGATGGTGTCCCTGACCCCGCCGCCGGCCGCCCGGCCGGTCACGGTCGGCGGGCTGGCCTCGCGGATGGCGTTCGCACACCGGCACTGGACGCCGGGGCGGACCCGGGCCGCGGGCTGGCTGCTGAGCGCCGCCGCGCTGGTCCGCTCGGTGGCCGAAGAACCGTGGCGCACGGCCTGGCGGGAACGGCCCGGGTGGCTGTCCGCGGTGGACGCTGCCGTTTCGGCCCCTGCGCCGCCCGCACGCTCCTCGCAGGAAACGCCGCAGTCGCTGGCTTGACGTCGGTGCACGGCCTTTCGACGGCCCTAGTGCGGGGTGCCGCGGCCGCGCTGGAGGTTGGGGCTGCGGCGGTCCCGAGCGCGCCAGCAGCCGGTGTGCCAGTGGCGGCGGTCGGTCAGGTCGCCGCGCTCGTCGGCCGGCCAGGCCACGAGGTGCGCAACGCCCGGCGGGATCTCCTGATCACAGCCGGGGCAGCGGTATGCCTTCGTCGCGGCCCCAGCGGGAATGTTGCGCACCTGCCACTCGCCGTCGCTCCACGTCTGCACGGCGCCGACGCCCCGCTTGATCCGGTCGAGATCGAGCGGCGGCGGCGAGTCGTCGCGCTTAGGGTGGTTGCGCCGAGGTGACACGGTCTCAAGACTAACGAACCGGGTCAGCGCTTCGAATAGTCACGGAAGCCGCGGCCCGCCTTGCGGCCGAGATAGCCGGCCGTCACCAGGTGCTCCAGCAGGGGCGCCGGGGCGAAGCCGGGCTCGCGCAGCTCGAGGTACAGCTCCCGCTGGATCCCCAGCGAGACGTCCAGGCCGACGGCGTCGAGCAGCTCGAACGGGCCCATCGGGTAGCCGCAGCCGAGCTTCATCGCGTGGTCGATGTCGTCGGCGGTGGAGTAGGAGGCCTCGACCATCTTGACGGCGTCGTTGAGGTACGGGAACAGCAGCGCGTTGACCACGAACCCGGACCGGTCGGCGCACACCACCGGGTGCTTGGCCAGCGTCTGGCACACCGCGGTCGCCGTGGCCACCGTCTCGTCGGACGTGCGGATCGTGCGCACGACCTCGACCAGCCCCCTGACCGGCGCCGGGTTGAAGAAGTGCAGGCCCACGACGTCGGCGGGGCGCTCGGTCGCGACGGCGAGCTCGATGACCGGCAGGCTCGACGTCGTCGTGGCCAGCACCACGCCCGGCTTGCAGATCTCGTCGAGCGAGGCGAACAGTGCCTTCTTGACCGGCAGTTCCTCGACGACCGCCTCGACGACGAGGTCGACGTCGCCGAGGTGCTCGATCGTCGCGGACCAGGTGACCCGGTTCAGCGCCGCGTCCCGGTCGCCCTCGGCCAGCTTGCCGCTCACGACGCCCTCGTTCAGCGAGGTCTTGAGCGCATCGAGGGTGCGCCCGGACTGCTCGGCGCCGCGCGTCACGGACACCACCTCGAAGCCCGCCTTGGCGAAGACCTCGATGATGCCGGTGGCCATGGTGCCGGAGCCGACGACGCCCACCTTGGCCACGGTGCGCGGGGCGGTCGCCGACTCGGCGCCGGGGCGTGGGGTTGCCTCGTCGGGCACCACGACCGGCGAGCCGGGCTTCTCGTACGTGTAGAAGCCGCGTCCCGACTTCCGCCCGAGCAGGCCGGCCGTGACCATCTGCTTGAGGAGCGGCGCGGGCGCGTGGCGGCGGTCCCGCCCGCCCCGGCGGTACATGGTGTCGAGGACCTCGTAGGCGGTGTCGAGCCCGATGAGGTCCAAGAGGGTGAACGGCCCCATGGGCAGCCCGCCCCCGAGCTTCATGGCGGCGTCGATGTCCTCGCGGCTGGCGTACTTCGACTCGAGCATGGAGATGGCCTGGTTGAGGTATCCGAACAGCAGCGCGTTCGCGATGAACCCGGCCCGGTCGCCGATCGTGACGTCGACCTTGCCCAGCCGCGCGCACAGCGCCTCGATGTCGGCGACGACGTCATCGTCCGTGACGACGGTGCGCACCACCTCGACCAGCTTCATGATCGGCGCGGGGTTGAAGAAGTGCAGGCCGATGACCTGGTTGGGCCGCCCGGTCGCCACCGAGATCTCGGTGACCGACAGGCTCGAGGTGTTGGTGGCGAGAATCGCCTCGGGCTTGCACACCCGGTCGAGGTCGGCGAAGAGCCGCTGCTTGATGCCGAGCCGCTCCGGCACGGCCTCGATGACGAGGTCCGCTGAGCTCAGGGCGTCCAGCCCCACGGCGAAGGTCACCCGCTCCAGCAGCGCGTCGCGCTCCTGCTCGGAGAGCTTGCCCTTGCGCACGGCCCGCTCGACGGACCCGCGCAGCGTCTCCTCCCCGCGTTGCAGGGCAGCGTCGGCGATCTCGACGGCCATAACGTCGATCCCGTTGCGAGCGAAGACCTCGACGATGCCGGCGCCCATCGTGCCGAGGCCCACCACGCCCACGGTTGCAAAATCGCGCCCCATCGAAATGATCCTCCCTAACGCCCGCTCAGGTTACCGGCGAGTCTGCCATGAAGCGGTGGAGCGATCCTCCTCCTGTGGGAAATCCCGCTGTCCCGGCCACCACGACGGGGCGCCGGGACGCCCGCTGGGGTGAGGGTCAGGAGGCCATATACACGCCCGGCAGCATCGGGACGATGACGCCCAAGACGCCGGCCACGACGGCGACGGCGACGGCGGCGACGGCGGCGATCAGCGACACCAGGCCGCCGTCGGTCGGGTCCACACCGACCACTGTGCCGCACGCCGCGGCCGGACGCATCGGGACGGGCGGGTCAGGAGCCGACGATCTCGCGCAGGATCGCCGCGAAGTCCTCCGGGCGCTCGACGTGCGGGCTGTGTCCGACGCCCTCGTAGACGATCTCGCGGAACGAGCCGCCCTTCTCGGCGTAGCGCTGCAGCACCGCCCTCGTCTGGGCGACCATCGGCTGCGGCGGGCACTCGTCCTCGCCGGGCCAGCCCGGAACCAGGCCCAGCTTGCCGAGCTGCGCCAGGTCGAACAACGAGCCGTCGGAGACGACCGCGTCCTGGTCGCCACGGATCCAGGTGACGGGCGGCTTGACCGGCACGTCAACGATGCCCGAGAGGTCCAGCCAGCGCGGGGACATGGTGTTGAGCACGCCGCGGGTGCCGGGCGCGACGCCGGGCCAGTTGGCACTCGCCCCGCTGTCGCCGGGGTATTGATCTTCTCCGACGGCCGTCGAGAGCATCGTGTCGAGCAGGAACTCCTCGTCCACACCGAAGTCGAAGCCCGGTGCGGCGTAGAACGCGCGCATCACGTTGCGCGGGGCGGCCTGCTCGTCCGTGCCGCGGTCCTTGGCGCCGAGCAGCCGCACGAAGTCGGGGTTCGCGGAGCCGCCGCCCGTCCCTGCGTGATCGGGCGAGGTCGGCGTGCCGTCCAGGTCACGGGTGCCGCCGAAGCCGTACGGCGAGACCGGCGCCTCCAGCACCAGCGCCCCGATGCGCTCGGGGTGGTCCAGCAGCAGCTGCATGGCAACGCCGCCGCCCAACGAATGGCCGGCCACGGTGACCTTGGCGGCCTCGCCCGACCGGTCCGAAAGATCGCGCAGCAGCGGCGCGACGTCGTCGGCGAAGTCGCGCAGGCCGCGCGTGGCGTCGACGCCAAGGGCGGGGCTGTCGCCGTATCCACGAAGGTCCGGAGCCACGATGCGCCAGTGCGTCGGTAGGTGGCGCACCAGGGGCTCCCAGAAGCCCGACGACGAGCAGTTGCCGTGAATGAGCAATACGGGCGGGCCCGACTCGGGCCCGTGGGTAGTGACGTGCATCACCGCATGGTCGCATCGGGCGTGGGCCGGTCACATGTGGCCGGCCCACACAGCTCTAGCGCAGGACGGCCTCGTCGCGACCATACCGGGTCAGCGCCCAGATGACCGCCACGTCGGCCGCGATGATCAGCATCGACCACAGTGGGTAGTACGGCAGGAACAGGAAGTTGGCCACCGCGCTGAGTGAGGCCAGCACGATGCCGAGCACCCTCCCCCACAGCTGCCCGGCGAGCACGGCGCCGCCGCCGAGCGCCACCAGCACGCCCAGTGCGAGGTGGATCCAGCCCCATGCGATGACATTGAATCCGAACAGATAGTTCTCGGTCAGCATGTAGAAGGTGTGCTGGAAGATCGCCGTCAGCCCGACCACGATCTGGAAGATGCCGATGACGATCATCATGCTGCCGCCGAAGACAGCAAAGCCGGTGACCCAGCGGGACTGCCGCTGCAACGTCTCCATGCGCCCACGGTCGGCGCTGCCGGGGTGAACACCCCTCACCCGCGCATCGGGACTTCGCAAGAATGCTTGACGCTTCAAGTTCATCGTCCGTACAGTCTGCTCGCGAAGTTGAAGCTTAAAGTATGAGGGAGCACGTACCCATGAACATCTTCCTGTGGATCCTGCAGATCGCGCTCGGCGCGGCGTTCACCATGGCCGGTGTCATGAAGTCCACGCAGCCCAAGGAGAAGCTCGCGGGCAACATGACCTGGGTGAACCGCCGGACGCCGGGGACCGTCAAGTTCATCGGCGTGACGGAGCTCCTCGGCGGCCTCGGCCTGATCCTGCCCTGGGCCACCGGCATCGCCACGATCCTGACCCCGCTGGCGGCCGTCGGCCTGGCGATCATCATGGTGCTCGCGATCGGCGACCACGTGCGCGCCAAGGAGTACGGCGTCATCGGCATCAACGTGATCCTCGGCGCCCTCGCCGTGGTGATCGCGATCGGCCGGTTCTGACGCCTATCGGACGGGCGATTGGCCCAGTAGCACAAGATCCAGGCACCATAGGACGCATGACCGACGGGGCACGACGGCTGGACGACACCGAGCGGCGCGCTTGGATGTCGCTGCTGGCCATCGTGCTCGTCGGTTTTCCGGAGCTGGAGCGCACATTCCGCCCGCACGGCCTGGTCCACGTCGAATACGGGCTGCTCGCGGCGCTGGGCAATGTCGGCGAGGGGATGCGCATGTCCGACCTCGCCGGGCAGATGAACATGTCGCCGAGCCGGCTGAGCCACCGCATGCGCAAGCTCGTCGACCTCGGATACGTCGAGATCTCCGGCGACGCCTGCGACGGCCGGGTCAGCATCGCGCGCGTCACCGAAGCCGGCCGGGAGTTCGTCGAGCGGGTCGCCCCGGCCCACCTCGCCGACGTGCGCCGGCTCATCTTCGATCATCTCGACCCGGACCAGACGGCGGCGCTGGCCGACACGCTGGGCGCGGTGGCGTCGAAGCTCGGCGAGTCGTGCCCGGGAACGGCGGCCGCGCCCAAGGGATCACCGCAGACCGGCCCACGGGAGATATAAATGACCGTCGGACAGGAATAGAGTGACCGCATGCGAGCCGTCGTCATCACTGGAGTGTCCCGCGGCCTGGGGGCCGCTCTCTTCGATGTGTCGAGCGCACGCGGCGATCGCGTCCTGGCGGTCGGCCGCCACTTCACTCCGGAACAGCGGCAACTGCGCGACGAGCGCCCCGCCGACGTCACGCTGTTCTCCACCGACCTCGCCGACGCGCACTGGCTGCCCGACTACGACATCCTCCGCGACTTCCTGCGCGACGCCGACGAGGCCGTGCTCATCCACAACGCCGCCGTCGTCGAGCCGATCGGCGCGGTCGGCCGGCTCACCACCGAGGCCATCACGAACGCGATCGCGGTGAACCTCACCGCGCCGGTTGTGCTGACGAACACATTCCTGCGCGCCGCGCCGGCCGAGGCCCGGGTCCGCCTGTTGTTCGTCTCCTCGAGCGCGGCGCGCCGCATCATCGACGGCTGGGCGCTGTATTGCACCACCAAGGCCGCCGGCGAGACGTTCTTCGAGGCCGTCGCCTCGCAGATCAGGGACGACGAGCGGATCACCGTCGCGAACATCGACCCCGGCCAGATGGACACCGGCATGCAGGAGAGCATCCGCCGGGCCGCGTCGTCGGGGGCCTACTTCCCCGGCCAGCAGCGCTGGGTCGACGCGCCCGCCGAGGGCAGGCTCGCCGACCCGCTGACCGTGGCCGAACGCATCCTGAAGGAACACGCCTCGTAAGGGCGTCGCGGCCTTTTCGGGTATGCCGCCGGCGCCGGCCTCGTTGTCGGTGGCCGGCGGCGGCGTTTCAGGCCTCGATGACCTCGCGCAGACGGGCCGCGAACGGGGCCGCGTCGCCGAAGCCGCCATCGGCGCCCCGGAAGACCTCCGCCGTGGTCCCCAGGCGCGCCGCGAGCCCGAGCCCGTGCACGCCCATGGCCCCGCTAAAAGACGCCCGTCGCCGGGCCGGCGCCGCCCTCGCGGTAGGCGTCGGCGGTCTTGACGGGTCGCATGTTCGTTCCTCCTGCGGCCGGTTTGTCCGACGCTCGCGGCGATGCCCGAGTTCTCGGCATCGGCGGCGGGCCGCTCAGGGCCTACTCGTGAGTAATCTTCGGGTCTAGACTCGCGCCATGACCGCCACGCGAACGCCCGGCGTCCCCGCCATCGACGACGGCTCGCTGATCTCGACCAACCCCGCCACGGGCGAGGAGGTCGGCCGCTTCCCGGTGGCCTCGCCCGATCGGCTCACCGCCGCGGTTGCCCGTGCGCGTGACGCGGCCGCGTGGTGGGCCGGGCTCGGCTTCGCCGGGCGCAAGCGCCGACTGCTGGCGTTCCGCAGCGTGCTCGCCAACCGCCTGGACGATCTCGCCGTCCTCATGCACCGCGAGGGCGGCAAGCCGCGCGCGGACGCGCTGGTCGAGGCGATCGCGGCCATCGACCACATCGCCTGGGCCGCGCAGCACGCGCGCAAGGTGCTCGGCCGGCGCCGGGTGGGCAGCTCGATCCTGCTCAAGGAGCACACGTCATACCTGGAGTACCTGCCGTTCGGCGTGATCGGCGTGATCGGCCCGTGGAACTACCCGATCCTGACGCCGATGGGCTCGATCGCCTACGCCCTGGCCGCCGGCAACGCGGTGGTGTTCAAGCCGAGCGAGTACACCCCGGCGGTCGGCCAGTGGTTCGTGGACCGCTTCGCCGAGGTCGTGCCCGAGCAGCCGGTCCTGCAGATCGTGCACGGCCTGGGCGACGTCGGCGCCGCCCTCTGCCGCAGCGGGGTCAACAAGATCGCGTTCACCGGCTCGACCGCGACCGGCAAGAAGGTCATGGCCGCCGCCGCCGAGACGCTGACCCCCGTGCTGCTCGAGTGCGGCGGCAAGGACGCGATGATCGTCGCCGCCGACGCCGACCTCGACGCCGCGGCCGACGCCTGCGTCTGGGGCGGCCTGACCAACGCCGGCCAGACGTGCGTTGGCATCGAGCGCGTGTACGTCGCCGACCAGGTGTACGACGACTTCCTCAACCGCATCGTCGCTCGCGCCGCGAAGCTCACCGTCGGCACCGAGCAGACCGACGACATCGGCCCGATCACCATGCCGGCGCAGATCGACATCATCCGCCGGCACATCGAGGACGCCCTCATCCGCGGCGGCCGGGCCGTGCTGGGCGGCGCCGAGGCGGTCCAGCCCCCGTTCGTCAGCCCGACGATCCTGGTCGACGTGCCGCCGGACGCGGCCGCGGCACAGGAGGAGACGTTCGGACCCACGCTGACCGTGACGAGGGTCCGCGACACCGCGGAGGCGATACGGTTGGCCAACGACACCGGCTACGGCCTGGGCGGCGCCATTTTCTCCCGGTCGCAGGGCCTGGAGCTGGCCCGCCAGGTCCGCTCGGGCATGACGTCGGTCAACTCGGCGCTGACCTTCGCCGGCATGCCGGCCCTGCCCTTCGGCGGCGTGGGAAACTCGGGCTTCGGCCGCATCCACGGCGAGGACGGCCTGCGCGAGTTCACCCGGCCGAAGGCCATCGTGAAACGCCGCGGCCCGACCGTCCTGGCCGCGATGACCTTCGAGCGCACCGAGAAGACCATGCAACAGATCGTGCGGGTGGTGCGGCTCGTCCACGGCCGCAGCAAGTAGCCCTCAGAAGAGCGTCAGCTCGTCCTTCTGGACGCCGCGCAGGGCGTTGTAGTCCAGCACGACGCAGCGGATCCCGCGGTCCTCGGCCAGCACCCGGGCCTGGGGCTTGATCTCCTGCGCGGCGAAGATCCCGCTGACCGGGGCGAGCAGCGGGTCGCGCCCGAGCAGCTCCAGGTATCGCGTCAGCTGCTCCACACCGTCGATCTCGCCGCGGCGCTTGATCTCCACGGCGACCGTAGCGCCTTCGCCGTCGCGGCACAGGAGGTCCACCGGGCCGATCGCCGTCATGTACTCACGGCGGACCAGCGTGAAGCCGGCGCCCAGCGTCTGCGGGGCGGCGGCCAGCAGCTCCTGCAAGTGCGCCTCCACGCCGTCCTTGACCAGGCCCGGATCGATGCCGAGCTCGTGGGACGTGTCGTGCAGGATCTCCTCGATGGTGATCCGCAGCTCCTCGCCAGACTTGTTGACGACCCGCCACTGGCCCTCGGCCTCCTCAAGGCGGCACGGCGGGCTCATCCAGTTCAGCGGCTTGTACGCCCGGTCGTCGGCGTGAATCGAGATCGATCCGTCGGCCTTGATGAGCAGCAGGCGGGTCGCGGGCGGGAGGTGGGCCGTGAGCCGGCCGATGTAGTCGACCGAGCACTTGGCGATGACGAGGCGCACGGCCGACAGCCTAACCTGTGGGCCTGGCACCGCGATGTCATGCTATGGGAGTGTTGGAGTCATTGACGGGTCTGGGCCTCGCTACATCGGCCGGGCTCAACGCGTATATCCCGTTGCTGGCGATCGGCCTGCTCGCGCGGTACACGGACCTCATCACGCTGCCGTCGGGCTGGGCCTGGATGGAGAACGGCTGGACCCTGGCGATCGTCGCGGTCCTGCTGGCCATCGAGTTCGTCGCCGACAAGGTGCCGATGATCGACCACGTCAACGACTTCCTGCAGACCCTCGTCCGGCCGACCGCGGGCGGGCTCGCGTTCGGGGCGGCTTCGGGCGCGCAGACGGTCACGGTCAGCGACCCCGGCTCGTTCTTCGCCAGTCATCAGTGGGTGCCGATCGTCGTCGGCGGGGCGATATCGCTCGGCGTGCACGGCATGAAGGCCGCGGCCCGGCCGCTCGTCAACGCGACGACCGCCGGCTTCGGCGCGCCGATCGTGAGTACGATCGAGGACTTCGCCAGCGTGGTGCTGTCGGTCGTGGCGATCGTGCTGCCGGTCCTGGTCCTGCTGTTCCTCCTGCTGCTCTTCTTCGGCTTCGGCTGGCTGATGCGCCGCCGCAAGCGCCGCAAGGAGGAGCAGGCCGCGGCCAGATGGGCCGCGGCCCAGGGCTGGCGCCCCTCCTAAACGGCCAGGTGGTGCGCCTCGCGGACGACGGTCACCAGCTCGTCGACCACGTCGGTGATGGCGAAGTCCTTCGGCGTGAACACGCGCGCCACGCCGGACTCGCGCAGCACGGCGGCATCGTCGGGAGGGATGATGCCGCCGACGACCACCGGCAGGTCGCCCAGGCCCTCCGCGCGCAGCCCCTGCAGCACCGATGCCACCGCGGCGAGATGCGAGCCCGAGAGCACCGAGAGGCCGACCAGGTCGACGTCCTCCTCCACCGCCGCGGCGACGATCTGCGCCGGGGTCAGGCGGATGCCCTGGTAGACGACCTCGAAGCCGGCGTCGCGGGCGCGCACGGCGATCTGCTCGGCGCCGTTGGAGTGCCCGTCCAGGCCGGGCTTGCCGACCAGCATCCGCAGCCGGCCGGTGCCCAGATCGCCAGCGGTGCGGCGGACCCGCTCGCGCACCCGGTCGAGGTTGCCGGCCGGGGCCGAGACCGCCGCGGACAGCCCGGTCGGCGCGCGGTACTCCCCGAAGACCTCCCGCAGCACCCCCGCCCACTCGCCGGTGGTCACGCCCGCCGCCACGCAGCCGAGCGTGGCCTCCATGAGATTGCCGGTGCCCCGCGCCGCCGCTCGCAGCGCGTCCAGCGCCCCGGTCACGTCGCCGCGCCCGGCCCGCCAGCCCCGCACGCCGTCGACCGCGGCCTGCTCGACGGCCGGGTCGATCTGCTCGATCGCCGCGGCGCCGGCGGCCAGCAGGGGCGACGGCTCGGTCTCGGTGAACCTGTTCACGCCGACCACCACGTCGGCGCCGGTCTCCATCCGGGCGCGGCGCTCGGCGAGGGAGCCGACGAGGGCGCTCTTGAGATACCCGGACTCGACGGCGGCGACGACCCCGCCCATCTCCAGCACCCGCTCGAGCTCGGCGGTGGCGCCGGCCACGATGCCGTCGACGAGGCCGGTCATGACCGTCGAGCCCTCAAACAGGTCGGGGTACTCCAGCAGGTCCGACTCGAACGCGAGCACCTGCTGCATGCGCAGCGACCACTGCTGGTCCCACGGCCGCGGCAGGCCCAGCGCCTCGTTCCAGGCCGGCAGCTGCACCGCGCGGGCCCGTGCGTCCCGCGAGAGCGTCACGCCGAGCATCTCCAGCACGATGCGCTGGACGTTGTTCTCCGGCTGAGCCTCAGTGAGGCCGAGAGAGTTGACCTGCACGCCGTAGCGGAACCGGCGGGCGGCCCGGTCGGTGACGCCGTAGCGATCCGCGGTCAGCCGGTCCCACATCGCCGTGAACGCGCGCATCTTCGCGGTCTCCTCGACGAAGCGCACCGAGGCGTTGACGAAGAACGAGATCCGCCCGACGACGTCGCCGAAGCGCTCGGCCGGCACCTGGCCGGACTCGCGCACCGTGTCGAGCACGGCGATGGCGGTGGCGAGCGCGAACGCGACCTCCTGCACCGGCGTGGCGCCGGCCTCCTGCAGGTGGTACGAGCAGATGTTGACCGGGTTCCACTTCGGGCAGTTGGCGACCGTCCACGCGATGGTGTCCGTGGTCAGACGCAGCGACGGGCCGGGCGGGAAGATGTGGGTGCCGCGGGACAGGTACTCCTTGACGATGTCGTTCTGCGTCGTCCCGGAGAGCCGGTCGAGCGCCACGCCCTGCTCCCGGGCGCACGTGACGTACATCGCCAGGAGCCACATCGCCGTGGCGTTGATGGTCATCGAGGTGTTCGCCCGGCCGAGATCGATGCCGCCGAACAGGGTGCGCATGTCCCCGAGGTGCGCGACCGGCACGCCGACCCGCCCCACCTCGCCGCGGGCGAGCTCGGCATCGGGGTCATACCCGGTCTGGGTGGGCAGATCGAACGCGACCGAGAGGCCGGTCTGCCCCTTGGCCAGGTTGCGCCGGAAGAGCGCGTTGGACGCGGCGGCCGAGGAGTGGCCGGCGTAGGTGCGCATGACCCAGGGGCGGTCGCGCTCGGAAAGCCTCTCTGACGCCATACGAGCACCTTACTGAAGGGTAACTACCGTCCGTCGGTGAAAGTTGTCACCGCATATAGTGGTCGCCGTGACGGATGCGATCATGGTGCGCGGCCTCCACAAGCGATACGGGAAGGCTGTCGCCGTCGACGGGGTGGACCTCGACGTTCGCGCCGGTGAGGTGTTCGCCCTCCTCGGCCCCAACGGCGCGGGCAAGACGACCACGGTGGAGATCCTGGAGGGCTTCCGAAAGCGCACCTCCGGCGACGTGCGGGTGCTCGGCGTCGACCCGCAGCAGGGCGACACCGACTGGCGGGCCCGGGTCGGCGTGGTGCTGCAGAGCACCGGCGAGTTCGACGATCTGACCGCGCGCGAGGTCGTGCACCACTTCGCGAACTACTACCCGGCCGCCGCCGACCCCGACGAGATCATCACGCGGGTCGGCCTGGCCGAGAAGCAACACGCCCGCACCCGCACCCTCTCCGGCGGCCAGAAGCGCCGCCTCGACGTGGCGCTGGGCATCGTCGGCCGCCCCGAGCTGCTCTTCCTCGACGAGCCGACCACGGGCTTCGACCCGGAGGCGCGCCGCGAGTTCTGGGGCCTCATCCGCGACCTGGCCCGCGTGGGCACCACGATCCTGCTCACCACCCACTACCTTGACGAGGCCGAGGCGCTCGCCGACCGGGTCGGCGTGCTGGCAGGCGGCAAGCTGGTCGCCGTCGACACCCCCGATCGCCTCGGCGGTCGTGGCGAGGGCGGCGTCACGGTCGGCTGGCTGGGCCCCGACGGCCCGGTCACCGAGCGGACCGAGGCCCCGACCGCGCTCGTCGCCCGCCTCGCCGAGACCTTCGGCGGCGAGGTGCCGGGCCTTACCGTCACCCGCCCCAGCCTTGAGGATGTGTACCTGCGAATGATCGGTGCCGGCGAATGAACACGCTGCGACTCGGCCTCCTGCGCGGTGGCCTGGAGATCAGGCAGTTCCTGCGCAGCCGCGAGTCGGTGGTCTTCACGCTCGCCTTCCCGCTGATCCTGCTCACCGTCTTCGGCGCGGTCTTCAGCGGCGAGATCGCCCCCGGCGTGACGCTCACGCAGTACTTCGCCGCCGGCATGATCGCGGCCGGCCTGCTGTCCACCGGCTTCCAGAGCCTGGCGATCCAGATCCCGATCGAGCGCGAGAAGGGCATCCTCAAGCGCCTGCGCGGCACCCCGATGCCCCGCGCCGCGTACTTCATCGGCAAGGTCGTCATGGTCCTGGCCATCGGCCTGGTCGAGACGGTCCTGCTGATCTCGGTGGCCGCCCTGTTCTTCGGCGTGAAGCTGCCCGCCACCGCCGGCCATTGGCTGACGTTCGGCTGGGTGGCGCTGCTCGGGATCACCGCCTGCACGCTGTGCGGGATCGCCTTCTCGTCGCTTGCTCGCTCCGGCCGCAGCGGCCCCGCGGTCGTCACCCCGGTCGCGATCGTGCTGCAGTTCATCTCGGGCGTGTTCTTCCAGTACACGAGCCTGCCCGAGTGGATGCGCGGGATCGCCTCGATCTTCCCGCTCAAGTGGATGACCCAGGGCATGCGCTCGGTGTTCCTGCCGGACTCCTTCGCCGCCAGCGAGCCGTCGCACGCGTGGCAGCACGGCACGATCGCGCTGGTGCTGGGCGGCTGGATCGTGCTGGGCCTCGTGCTGTGCCTGCTGACCTTCCGCTGGACCGAGCGCGACTGACCCGTGTTCTCCGCAGCGCGGACCTGGCAGGGCCAAGGCCGGTGGAGGCTCACGAGTACGTGTAGAAGCCCTTACCGCTCTTGCGCCCGAGGTCGCCGGCGATGAGCATGCGAGCCAGCAGCTCCGGCGGGAAGAACTTCGAGTCGTCGGTGTCGGCGTGGATGTTCTTGGCGGCGTGGTAGAGCACGTCGACGCCAGTCAGGTCGGTCGTCGCCAGCGGCCCCATCGCGTGACCGAAGCCCAGCTTGCACGCGAGGTCGAGGTCCTCGGCGCTGACCACGCCGCTCTCCACCAGCTTGACGGCCTCGACGACCAGCGCCGCGATGAGCCGCGTGGTGACGAACCCGGCGACGTCGCGGTTGACGACGATGCACGTCTTGCCGATCTCCTCGGCGAAGGCGCGGGCCGTCGCCAGCGTGGCGTCGGAGGTCTTGTACCCCCGGACGAGCTCGCACAGCTTCATGACCGGCACGGGCGAGAAGAAGTGCGTGCCCACGACCTGCTCCGGCCGCTCGGTCGCGGTGGCGATCTGCGTCACCGGGATGGCGGAGGTGTTCGTCGCGAGTACGGCATCCGCCCTGCAGATCTTGTCCAGCGCCCGGAAGACCTCTTGTTTGACGTCCAGCCGCTCGAACACCGCCTCGACGACGATGTCCGCGTCGGCGGCCGCGTCGAGCTCCGTGGTGGGCGTGATCCGTCCGAGCGCCGCGTCGACGTCGTCCGCGGCGATGGTGCCCTTGCTCGCGAACTTCTCAAGGCTGGCGCGGATGCCGGCGAGGCCGCGCCGAACCGCCTCGTCGTTCAGGTCCCGCAGCGTCACCTCCCACCCGGCCTGCGCGGCGACCTGGGCGATCCCAGATCCCATGAGCCCCGCTCCGATGACCGCAAGACGACCCGCCATGCTCGTTCCCCTCGCCTTCCATTTCGTCGTGAACGGTGTTGCGGCCGACGTCGCGGGAGCCGCCTGTCAGAAGTCGAACTGGTCCGGCGGGGCCTCCGCGCGCTCCACCTCGACGCCCAGGGCGCGCAGGTCGGACTCGAAGCTCGGGTAGCCGCGGTCGATGTGGTGCACGTGGCGGATCTCCGTGACGCCGTCCGCGCACAGGCCCGCGATCGCCAGGCCGGCGCCCGCGCGGATGTCCGTCGCCGTCACGGGGGCGCCCGAGAGGCGCTCCTTGCCGCGCACCACCGCATGGTGGCCGTCGGTGCGGATGTCGGCGCCCAGGCGGGACATCTCGTTGATGAACATGAACCGGCCGTCGAAGATGTTCTCGGTCACCAGCGACGATCCCTCGCTCACCGCCGCCAGGCCGACGGCCATCGGCAGCAGGTCGGTGGCGAAGCCGGGGAAGGGCAGGGTCACCACGTCGACGGCCTTCGGGCGGGCCGGCATCACGACGCGGAACGAGTCGGCGGACGTGGTCACCTCGCCGCCCGCCGTCGCCACCTTGTCGAGGGCGATCTCCAGGAACGACGGGTCGATGCCGTGCACGGTGACGTCGCCGCGGGTCATGGCGGCGGCGAAGGCCCACGTGCCGGCCACGATGCGGTCGCCGACGGTGCGGTGCTCGACCGGACGCAGCTCCGGCACGCCCTGGATGACGAGGCGGGAGGAGCCGGCGCCCTGGATGTCGGCGCCCATGTCGGTGAGCATGCGGCAGATGTCGACGATCTCGGGCTCGCGGGCGGCGTTGTCGATCTCGGTACGGCCGTTGGCGAGGACGGCGGCCATGAGCAGGTTCTCGGTCGCGCCGACGCTGGGGAAGTCGAGCCAGATCGTGGCGCCGTGCAGCTTGGGCGCGGTGGCGATGACGAAGCCGTGCTCGCCGGAGATGTCGGCGCCCATCCGGCGCAGGCCTTCGACGTGCATGTCCAGGCCCCGGGAGCCGATCGCGTCGCCGCCCGGGTGAGCCACGCGCACGTGGCCGCGGCGGGCCAGCAGCGGGCCCAGGACGCAGATGGAGGCGCGCAGGCGGCGCACCAGGTCGTAGTCGGCCTCGGTGCCGAGCTCGTCGGGCACGTCGATGACGACGCGGTCGCCGTCCAGCTCGACCTCGCAGCCCAGGCGGCGCAGCACCTCGGCCATGATGGCGATGTCCGTGATCCGCGGAACGTTCGTCAGCACGGTGCGGCCGTTGGCCAGCAGGGCCGCCGCCATCAGCTTCAGCGCCGAGTTCTTGGCGCCGACCACGGACACGTCACCGGCGAGCCGGGCCCCGCCCATCACACGGATCACGTCCACGTCCGCCATCGTAGGGGGATTCCGTACCGTGAAAACCATGGCCATTCACCTCACGCGTATCTACACGAAGACCGGCGACACCGGTACCACAGGACTGGGTGACTTCTCGCGGGTGTCCAAGACGGACCCCCGGCTCGTCGCGTACGCCGACGTCGACGAAGCCAACGCCGCGCTCGGCGTGGCGCTGGCGATGGGCGCGCTCGACGAGCGCATCGCGGCGGTGCTGCTGGCCGTGCAGAACGATCTGTTCGACGTCGGCGCCGACCTGTGCAACCCGATCGCCGAGAATCCGCCCCACCCGCCGCTCCGGGTCACCGCCGAACGGGTCGAACGGCTGGAGCGCTGGTGTGACGAGTTCAACGAGTCACTGCCCAAGCTGGACTCCTTCATCCTGCCCGGCGGCACTCCAGGCGGGGCGCTGCTGCATGTCGCCCGCACCGTCACCCGGCGGGCCGAGCGCAGCGCATGGGCGCTGTGGGAGGTCGACGCGGAGCGCACCAACGAGGTGGCGCTGCAATACCTCAATCGCCTGTCGGATCTGCTGTTCATCCTGTGCCGCGCGGCGAACCCGGGCGGCGACGTGAAGTGGGTGCCCGGCGGACGGCCGGTGGACTGAGGCTCAGCTCGCGCGATAGCGGTAGGGGCGCGTCTCCGGGGTCGGTTCCCCCGGCGGCGCCGCCTCGACCCAGGACAGGAAGCCGGTCAGCGCCCGCTCGGCCATCGCGATCTCGACGGGCGCGTTCCGGCTGATACAGCGCACGATCACCCAGTCGGGCGGCAGGACGAGCAGCTCGGCCGCGTCCGGCGTGCGGCGGCGGTCGACGGCGAGCCCACGCCGGGAGAACACACGGCGCGGGCCCGGCCAGAAGCTGAAGATGCGATACCACCGCAGATCGTCGCCGGTGAACCGGGCCAGCCCGGCGGACCAGCCGCGGCCCGGGAGCATCGTGCTCAGCCGGACGCCGAGCTCGATGGTGCCGCCCCGGCGGGCGATGACGAGGCGGCGCACGAAGAGCACCGCCAAGGCGGCGAGCAGGATCAGAACGCCGATGCCGATTCCCTCGACGATCCTCACCTGCGCCGCCCGGTCGTCAGTGCGCTGCGGAGGCGGACGAGGCGGGGGCGCAGCTCTCGGCGAGGATCGTCACGCCGGTGCCGGTGACGGAGATGAACCCGCCGGCCACGTCGTAGGCGAGCTCCTTGTCGGCCTGCTTGATGCGCACCTGGCCCTCCTCGGCGAGCTGGCCGAGAAGCAGCTCGTGGCCGTAGAGGACGCCGAGGTCACCCTCGGTCGTGCGCGCCAGGACCATGTCCGCGTCGCCGGACCAGACTTTTTCCTCGACGGCTACGAGCTCGACGTGCAGCTGCCTCGCCACGCTAGTTACTCCTCGTGTGCGCGATTGGTTTGGCCGAGTCTAGTCAATGATCCGACGCGCTGAGCAGTGGGCCTCACCACGTTGGCGCACGTGATGAACGACCGCTGCGGGGGCGCGCCGGGAACTGACCGACGGACACTTCAGAGCGTGACGCATGTCACCGCCTCGCGAAGCGTCTTTGCCAAAAATTTCAAGTGACGGAAAGCGAAGTGATAGGTAGCAAAAGGGAAGGCGTGCTCCCCGTGGGGGGCACGCCTTCCCGAGGTACGGCCGAAAATCAGTCCTTCATGAGCTCGTGCGCGTTGCGCTCGAGGTCCTCGAGACCGCCACACATGAAGAACGCCTGCTCGGGGAAGTGGTCGTACTCACCCTCGCTGATCTTCTTGAACGACTCGATCGTCTCCTTGAGCGGGACGGTCGAGCCGGCGACGCCGGTGAACTGCTCGGCGGCGTAGGTGTTCTGCGACAGGAAGCGCTCGATGCGGCGGGCCCGGCCCACCGTCACCTTGTCCTCTTCGGACAGCTCGTCCATGCCCAGGATGGCGATGATGTCCTGCAGGTCCTTGTACTTCTGCAGAATCCGCTGCACCTCGCGGGCGACCGAGTAGTGCTCGATGCCGACGTACTCCGGCGCGAGGATGCGCGAGGAGGACGCCAGCGGGTCGACGGCCGGGTAGATGCCCTTGTCCGAGATCGACCGCTCGAGGTTGGTCGTCGCATCGAGGTGGGCGAACGTGGTGGCCGGCGCCGGGTCGGTGTAGTCGTCGGCGGGCACGTAGATCGCCTGGAGCGAGGTGATGGCCTTGCCCCGCACGGAGGTGATGCGCTCCTGCAGCTGACCCATCTCGTCGGCCAGGGTCGGCTGGTAACCGACGGCCGAGGGCATGCGGCCCAGCAGCGTCGACACCTCGGAGCCGGCCTGGGTGAACCGGAAGATGTTGTCGATGAAGAGCAGCACCTCCTGGTTCTGCACGTCACGGAAGTACTCCGCCATGGTCAGCGCGGCCAGCGCGACCCGCAGACGGGTGCCCGGGGGCTCGTCCATCTGGCCGAAGACCAGCGCGGTCTTGTCCAGGACGTTGCCCTCGGCCATCTCCAGGATGAGGTCGTTGCCCTCGCGGGTGCGCTCACCCACGCCGGCGAACACCGAGGTACCACCGAAGTTGCGGGCCACCCGGATGATCATCTCCTGGATGAGCACCGTCTTGCCGACGCCGGCACCGCCGAACAGGCCGATCTTGCCACCGCGCACGTACGGCGCGAGCAGGTCGAGGACCTTGATGCCGGTCTCCAGCATCTCGGTCTTCGGCTCGAGCTCGGCGAACGCGGGCGCCTTGCGGTGGATCGCCCAGCGCTCCTTGATGTCGAGCTTCGAGGCGTCGGCGTTGAGCACGTCCCCGAGGGCGTTGAACACATGGCCCTTGGTCACGTCGCCGACGGGCACCGAGATGCCCGCGCCGGTGTCGCGCACCCCAGCACCGCGGATCAGGCCGTCGGTGGGCTGCATGGAGATGGCGCGCACCATGTTGTCGCCGAGGTGCTGCGCGACCTCGAGCGTCAGCGTCTTGGTGCCCTCGGAGAGGGTCACGTCGACCTTGAGCGCGTTGTAGATGTCGGGCATGGCGTCACGCGGGAACTCGGCGTCGACGACCGGGCCGATGACCCGGACCACGCGGCCGACCGCGGTCTTGGTGTCTGCTGGTGCAGTCATCACACATCACTTCCCGCCGCCGCCAGCGCGTTGGCGCCGCCGACGATCTCACTGATTTCCTGGGTGATCGCCGCCTGCCGCGCGGAGTTCATCTCGCGGGTGTATCGCTTCAGCAGGTCGTCGGCGTTGTCGGAGGCACTCTTCATGGCGCGACGGCGGGCGGCCGACTCGCTGGCCGCGGAGTCCAGCAACGCCGCGAAGATGCGCGTGTTGATGTACTTCGGCAGCAGCGCCTCAAGCAGTTGCTCGGCATCCGGCTCGAACTCGTAGGCCGGCAGCGGCCCGCTGACCTCCTGCTCCTCGACCTCCAGCGGCGCGACGATCCGCGCTTCGGGGGTCTGGGTCATCAGTGAGCGGAACTGCGTGTGGACCATGTAGAGCTCGTCGATGCCGAGCACGCCGTCCGGGCCGGGGCCGTCGACCGAGTCGTCGGCGCCGTTGACGAAGGCCTGGATGAGCGTCGCGCCGATCTCCGCCGCGTTCTCGTACCGCGGCTGCTCGGAGAAGCCCGTCCAGCTCCCGGTGATCTCGCGACCCCGGAAGCGGTAGTAGGTCACGCCCTTGCGACCGGCGATGTACAGCGCCACCTGCTTACCGTCCTGGCGCAGCTTGGCGATCAGCTGCTCCGCGGTGCGGATCGCGTTGGCGTTGTACCCGCCGCACAGCCCGCGGTCGCTGGTGACCAGCAGCACGCCGGCCCGGCGGACCGGGCTGCGCGGCACCAGCAGCGGGTGTTTGACGTTGGTGCTGCTCGCCAGTGCCGTCAGCACGCCCGTGATCGCGTCGGCGTAGGGCAGAGATGCGGCCACCCGCTCCTGCGCCCGGCCGATGCGGCTCGTGGCGACGAGCTCCTGCGCCTTGGTGATCTTCTTGGTCGACTTGACCGTGCGGATCCTCCGGCGCAGTGCCTGTACCTGACCGGCCATGCGTCAGCCCGACTTCCGGACCTGGCGGGTGACGGTCTCGCGAGCCTGCTCACCCTCGATGGCCTTGGCCGGCGCCTCGTTGACGTTCAGCTCGTCGCCCTTGGCCGAGAACACCTGCTTGAACTGGGTGATCGCCTCGGTCAGGCCGGCGATCGTGTCCTGCTCCAGCTTCTTGCTCTCGGCGATCGCGTCGAGCAGCTCCTTGCGGCTGGAGCGCAGGTGCTGCAGGAACTCGCTCTCGAACCGCCGGATCTCGCCGACCGGGATGCTGTCGAGCTGGCCGGTGGTGCCGGCCCACACCGAGACGACCTCCTCCTCGACCGAGAACGGCGAGTACTGCGGCTGCTTGAGCAGCTCGACCAGGCGAGCGCCCTTCTCCAGCTGCGCGCGGGAGGCCTTGTCCAGGTCGGAGGCGAACGCGGAGAACGCCTCGAGCTCGCGATACTGCGCCAGGTCGAGCCGGAGCCGGCCGGCGACGTCCCGCATGGCCCTGACCTGGGCCGAACCGCCGACCCGGGACACCGAGGTGCCGACGTTGATCGCCGGGCGGACGCCCTGGTTGAACAGGTCGGACTCCAGGAAGACCTGGCCGTCGGTGATCGAGATGACGTTGGTCGGGATGTACGCCGAGATGTCGTTGGCCTTCGTCTCGATGATCGGCAGGCCGGTCATCGAGCCGCCGCCGAGCTCGTTGGAGAGCTTGGCGCAACGCTCCAGCAGGCGCGAGTGCAAGTAGAAGACGTCGCCCGGGTAGGCCTCACGGCCCGGCGGGCGGCGCAGCAGCAGCGAGACCGCGCGGTAGGCCTCGGCCTGCTTGGTCAGGTCGTCGAAGACGATCAGAACGTGCTTGCCGCCATACATCCAGTGCTGGCCGATGGCCGAGCCGGCGTAGGGGGCGAGGTACTTGAAGCCGGCCGGGTCGGACGCCGGGGAGGCCACGATGGTCGTGTACTCCATGGCGCCGTGCTCCTCGAGCGTGGCGCGCGTGGCGGCGATCGTGGTGGCCTTCTGACCGATGGCCACGTAGATGCAGCGGACCTGCTTCTTCGGGTCGCCGGACTTCCAGTTCTCCCGCTGGTTGATGATCGTGTCCAGCGCGACCGTGGTCTTGCCGGTCTTACGGTCACCGATGATCAGCTGGCGCTGGCCCCGGCCGATGGCGGTCATGGCGTCGATCGCCTTGATGCCGGTCTGCAGGGGCTCCTTGACCGGCTGACGGGCCATGACGTTCGGGGCCTGCAGCTCGAGCTCGCGGAAGCCCTCGTTGGGGATGTCGCCGCGGTCGTCGATGGGCTCGCCCAGCGGGTTGACCACGCGGCCCAGGAAGGCGTCGCCGACCGGGACCGAGAGCACGCGGCCGGTCCGCTTGACCTGCTGACCCTCCTCGATGCCCTCGAAATTGCCGAGGACGACGACGCCGATCTCGCGGACGTCGAGGTTGAGCGAGACGCCGAGCGTGCCGTCTTCGAACTCGAGCAGTTCGTTGGCCATGGTCGAGGGCAGGCCCTCGACCTGGGCGATACCGTCGCCAGCGTACGAGACGACGCCGACCTCCTCGCGGGAGATCCGTGAATCAACGGACGAGACGTAGCGCTCGAGTGCGCCCCGAATGTCGTCCGAGGAGATGGTCAGCTCGGCCATCCTCAACCTTCTATCTGGAGTAACAAGCTTCGGGGAAATTATTTGGCGAGCGCCGTCTTCGCCTCGGCGAGGCGGCGGGCGACCGTGCCGTCGTAGAGGTCTGCGCCAACCTTGACCCGCACGCCTCCGATGATGCGCGGATCGACGTCGACCTTGAGGGAGACATCCCGACCGTACAGCGCGGCAAGACGGTCGGCCAGGCGCTGCTCCTCGGCGTCGCTCAGCGCGACGGCGGTGGTCACGTAGGCGACCGACCGGTCCCGCTTCGCGGCGGCAAGCTCGACGAGGCGGCTCAGCGAACTGTCGAACCCACGGCCGCCGAACCCGGCGAGCGCGAGCTGCGCGAGGCTGACCGTCGCCGGCTTCGCCTTGCCCTCGATCAGATCGCGGACCAGCTCGTTGCGCGAGGCCAACGGCGCGGTGGAGTCGCTCAGCGCGCCGGCGAGCCGGCCGTCGCCCGCGACGATCTGGCTGAAGCGGAAGAGCTCGTCCTCCACCTCGGCCAACTCCCCGGCCTGGTCCGCGGCGGAGAGCAGCGCGTCGACACCGAGCCGCTCGGCACCGTCGAGCAGCGCCCCCGGACCCGACCAGCGACCGCTCACCAGGGCGGAGAGCAGTGCGAGGGTGTCGTCGCTCACCTTCCCGGACAGGATCGCGCTGATCAGCTCGCCGCGGTCCTCGGCGGAACGGCCCGGATCGGCCAGGGCCCGGCGCAGCCGCGGCTCACGCCGGAGCAGGTCGGCGACGGCGAGGATCTCGCCGGCCACCGAACGGATCTTCTGCACGTCAGCGCTCGCCGCGAAAGCGGCGAGCTTGTCGGCAGCGGCCCCGTTCGCCTCGCGGTTGATCGTGTCCATCAACGCCGCCCCGCGGCACCGGCCGCGTCCGCGTCACCGATCTCCTGCAGGAACCGCTCGACGGTGCCCCGGCGACGCGCCTCCTCCTCGAGGGACTCCCCGACGATCCGGCCGGCGAGGTCGACCGCCAGCGAGCCGACCTCGGCCCGCAGCTGGCGGATGATGGTCTGCCGCTCGGTCTGCAGAGCGTCCCGGCCCGCCGCGATGATGCGGTCGCTCTCCTCGCGGGCCTTGGCGAGGATGTCCTCGCGGATGCCCGTCGCGTCGGCGCGCGCCTCGTCACGGATCCGGGCTGCCTCGGTGCGGGCCTCCGCCAGCTGCTCCTTGTACTGCTGGAGCAGCTGGTTGGCCTCGGCCTGCGCCTCCTCAGCCCGCTTGATGCCGCCCTCGATCGCCTCCACCCGCGCCTGGAACGTCTGCTCCATGCGCGGGAAGACGAACTTCATGAGCACGAAGCAGAGAAGGGCGAAGGCGATCGACCCGACGATGATCTCGGGCACGTGCGGCAGGATGACGTTGCCGCCCTCTTCGGCTGCATAGAACATGGTGTGCTCCCCTCCGGGTCGCGGGACGGGGTCGAGAGCTAGAGCGCGAACGCGAGCACGAGGCCGAAGAGCGCGAGCGCCTCGACCACGGCGAAGCCGAAGATCAGCCAGGTGCGGTTGAAGCCGGCCGACTCGGGCTGGCGCGCGCTGGCCTGGATGTAGGCAGCGAAGATGATGCCGACGCCGATGGCCGGGCCGATGGCGGCAAGGCCGTAGCCGACCACGGAGAGGTTGCCGTTGATCTCGGCGAGAACGCTGGTCATGTTTCAGTTCCTCCTGAGGTTCGCGCGTGACCCTCACGCGTGACGACGGGGGTGGAGCGGATTGTGAAAGTAAGGCTTGGTGGTCTCGATACTCGTCTGGTCTCAGTGCTCGTCGGCGAGCGCGCCCTGGACGTAGCTCGCGGTCAGCATCGTGAAGACGTATGCCTGCAGGACGATGACCATGAGCTCGAAGAAGGTCATCACGATGGCCATCAGGAACGACGTCACCGACAGGCCCTGCACGAAGATGTTGCTGCTGTTCAGCATCGCCACGCCGCCGAGGGTGAAGACCAGCAGCATGAGGTGCCCGGCGAACATGTTGGCGAAGAGACGAACTGCCAACGTGACGGGGCGCATGATGAAGGTCGAGATCAACTCGATGGGCGTGACGAGGAAGTAGACCGGCCAGGGGATGCCCGGCACGAAGAGGTTCGCCTTGAAGTAGCTCACGAACCCGTGCTTGCGAATGCCGACCACGATGAACAGCACGTAGCTGACGACACCCAGCACGACTGGGAAGGCTATGTGCGCGTTCGGCGAGATCTGGAAGAACGGGATGATCGCGAACGCGTTGGTCACCGTGATGAAGCAGAACAGCGTGGCGAGGTACGGCGCGAAGCGGATGCCTTCGTGCCCGATGACCTCTTTGGCGACGCCGTTGCGGGCGAACCCGTAGATCGACTCGGCCAGCCACTGCTTCTTGGTGGGAACTATCTTCGGGTTTCGGTAGGAGACCAGGAAGTAGACGATGATGATCGCGACTGCCAGCCAGACCATGAATGTGATCTTGGTGAAGGCAAGGCCCCACTCCGAACCCCGCAGTGACGGGATCCAGCTCTGGAAGTCGAAATCCTTGACGCCGGGAGGGAACCCCTCGGCCAGGAATGTCGGCTGTTGACCCACCGATCCACCCTTCACGCGTTATCCGAACCGCTTGACGACCAGGTATAGCGCCCCGCAGATACCGACGATCATGCCTACGAGCAGACCGAGATGACGGGGGATGTCGAGCCACCGGTCCAGCACGTAGCCGATACCGCCCCAGGCCATGACGCCGCCGAGGAGCGTGCCAAGGGCAGCCCAGCCCGCATTGGCGCCGGAGTCCGGTCGCTGAGGGGGCTGCTTGTCCGCCATGACGCCGTGACGATATCAGCCTGGGAATTCCAGCACTAACTTGACCCCCGCGTGCTCGACGCGCGGGGGTTCATCCGTCTTCGGGCCATCAACCGGCGGCCGTAGACGTTACTACGCCCCCGGCCCACCAAGCGTCAACTTCCCGACTGACGCATGGGCGAATGCAGGAGCGCACCCCCACGACGCCGCCCCGTCGAAGAACGGCCGGCTACGGCCCGACGTAGGGGATCTTGGCGCGCAGGATCCAGTACAACTGCGCGCTGGTCCACACGACCGTCGCCACGATCACGGTGACGCCCATCGCCCGCAGCCCGGCCCAGCCCGCCTCGCTGGCGCGATACATGGCCAGGCCGAACACGGCGAACTTCAGCGCGTACGTGAGCAGGACGACGGGCAGCAGGAGGCTCCGGGCCACCGCGTCGACCCAGGCGACGACCAGGCTGGACACCAGGTAGCTGACCACGACCAGAGCAACCCCCGCGGCGGCGCCGGCCGCGGCCGTCCCGCCGGCGACCGGCCAGGCGACCGCCACCGCGACCACCAGCAGCACGGCGGAGGCGACGAGAGCGGTCGGCAGATAGCGCAGGCCCTGGGTCACGAGGGAGCAGAATACGCCGGTAAGTCCGCCACCAGGGCGGCGACCTGCGCCGAGAGGTCCTCGCCACGCACCGCGGGCCCCTCTCAGCGCGGCGCTCTCGCGCATCCGCGGCTCCTTGTCAGCCCGCCGGGAGCACGCGCGCATCGACCCCCACGTGTTCGTCGCGCGCGGGTTCGCCCATCGGGCCGGGGCCATCAACCGCTTCCACGCCTCAAGCTCCTCGAACGCCAACGACGCGACTGAGGCATGAGTGAATGTTGCGCACGGTCACTCGCGAACGGTTAGCTGAATATCCAGGATCAACGATGCGTATGGGAGCGGCCACCTTGCGCAACGCCGTCATCGCCTTCTTCTTGATCGTCGCCGTGGTCGTGGTCACGAAGACCGGCCGCGACGAGACACCTCGCCGCACCAGTGGCGCCGCCGCGCTGATGTGTTCCATATCACCGCAGCGCGTCACGGGTAACGGCAAGCTCGTCGCCGGGGCGCAGTTCCGCTGCGACTCCCCCGGCCCCGATCGCCTGACGCTGATCGTCCGGCTGCAGCGCAGCGCGGACGGAGGCTGGGTCAACGTGGCCGAGCAGGCGTTCACGGCGACGAGGGGCGAGACGTTGCACTCCGTGGCGGCGGCGCAGCGCACACGGCAGGTCAGCGCGCCCTGCCAGGCCGGGTCCTACCGCACCCAGGCGGCCTGGTCGACGGACGGCGGCCACACCAACACGGCACTGGGGTCCGAGCGGCGCAATCCCTGCGGGTAGCGCTCGGCGTACGACTCGGCGGGCAGGTGCGCAAGCCGCTCACTCGTCACGGGGAGGGATACGCAGGGAACGCGGCGGTCAGCTCCCGCACCCGCTCGCCGACCGGCTCGCCGCGCACGGCGGCGGCGATCAGCGCCGCGATGCGCCGCATCTCGGGCTCCCTCATGCCCTGCGTGGTCACCGACGGGGTGCCGACGCGGATGCCCGACGCGGTCATCGGCTTCTCCGGGTCGTACGGGATGGCGTTCTTGTTCAGCGTGATCCCGGAGGCGTCGCAGCGCTCCTCGGCCTCGCGCCCGGTGATCCGCAGGGCCCGCAGGTCGATCAGCGCCAGGTGGGTGTCGGTGCCGCCGGAGACGGGCCGCATGCCCTCGCTCTCCAGGCCCTCGGCGAGCGCCTTCGCGTTGGCCACCACCTGGCGGGCGTAGTCGGCGTACGCGGGCTGCGCCGCCTCCTTCAGCGCGACCGCCTTCGCGGCGACGGCGTGCATGAGCGGGCCGCCCTGCGTGAACGGGAACACCGCCTTGTCGATGCGCTGCGCGAGGCTCTCCCGGCACAGGATCATCCCGCCCCGCGGGCCGCGCAGCACCTTGTGCGTGGTCGCGCAGACCACGTCGGCGTGCGGCACCGGCGACGGGATCGCCCCGCCCGCGACGAGGCCGATGAAGTGCGCCGCGTCGACCATCAGGTAGGCGCCGACCTCGTCGGCGATCTCGCGGAACCGGGCGAAGTCGATCAGCCGCGGGTATGCCGTCGCCCCACAGATGATCATCTTGGGCCGGTACGCCAGGGCCAGCGCGCGCACCTCGTCGAAGTCGATGAGCTCATCGTCCTTGCGCACCGGGTATCCGACCGTGTTGAACCACTTGCCGGAGAAATTGACCTTGCTGCCGTGCGTGAGGTGCCCGCCGTGCGGCAGCTCCATGGCCAGCACCGTGTCGCCGGGCATGAGCAGCGCGGCGTACGCGGCCAGGTTGGCGCTCGTCCCGCTGTGCGGCTGCAGGTTGGCGTGCTCGGCGCCGAAGAGCGCCTTGGCCCGCTCGATCCCCAGGGCCTCGGCCCGGTCCACCTCGGCGCACCCGCCGTAGTACCGCCGGCCGGGATAGCCCTCCGCGTACTTGTTCGTGAGGGTCGAGCCCAGCACCGCGAGCACGGCCGGCGAGGTGAGGTTCTCACTCGCGATCAGCTGCAGGCCGGTGCGCAGGCGCCGCAGCTCGGCGAGGACGACGTCGGCGATCTCCGGGTCGGTGGCCTGGAGCGCGGCGAAGTCGGGTCCCCAGTACGTGTCGCCCATGAAATGAGTCTAGGGTCCGATTGCGCAGGGTAAGCATGAAGTCATGCGATGTCTGGTGACCGGCGCGACCGGGTATGTCGGCGGGCGCCTGGTCCCCCGCCTGCTGGCGGCCGGCCACGAGGTGCGCTGCCTGACCCGCGACCCGCGCCGGCTGCGTGACGTGCCGTGGGCACGCGACGTCGAGATCACCGAGGGCGACGTGGCCGGGGACGCCGGGGACGCCAGGCTCGTCGAGGCCCTGCGCGGCATCGAGGTGGCGTACTACCTCGTGCACGCCCTGGGCCGGGACGCCTTCGAGGAGGTCGACCGGCGAAGCGCGCTGAACTTCGCCGTCGCCTGCGAGGCGGCGGGCGTCGAGCGCATCGTGTACCTCGGCGGCCCCGTGCCATCCTCCGGGAGGGCCTCCGCGCACCTGCGCTCACGCGGGGAGGTCGGCGACATCTTTCTGCGCTGCGCGGTGCCCGCCGTCGTCTTGCGAGCCGCGGTCATCATCGGGTCGGGGTCCGCGTCGTTCGAGATGCTGCGGTACCTCACCGAGCGCCTGCCGGTCATGGTGACGCCTGCCTGGGTGCGCAACCGGATCCAACCCATCGCCGTCCGGGACGTGCTGCGCTACCTGGTCGCCGCGGCCACGATCTTCCCGCCGCCGGTCAACCGGGCCTTCGACATCGGCGGGCCGGACGTGCTCAGCTATGCCGAGCTCATGCAGCGCTACGCCAGGATCGCCGGACTGCCGCGCAGGATCCTCGTGCCGGTGCGCGCGCTCACGCCGTGGCTGTCATCCCAGTGGGTCGGTCTGGTGACGCCGGTGCCGAACCGGATCGCGCGCCCGCTCGTCGGCAGCCTGATCCATGAGGCGGTCTGCCACGAGCACGACATCGCCGAGTACGTTCCCGACCCGCACGACGGCCTGACCGGCTTCGACGCCGCCGTGACGCTCGCGCTGCGCCGCGTCCGCGACGCCGAGGTCGAGACCCGGTGGGCCGACGCCGCCCTGCCCGGCGCGCCCAGCGACCCGCTCCCGACCGACCCGTCGTGGTCCGGCGGCACCGTGTACCGCGACGAGCGCGCCCGCGACGTCTCCGCCCCGCCGGACCGGCTCTGGCGGGTCATCGAGGCGATCGGCGGCGAGAACGGCTGGCACTCGTTCCCGCTCGCGTGGTCGGTCCGCGGTTGGCTGGACCGCCTGGCCGGCGGCGTGGGGCTGAGCCGGGGCCGCCGCCACCCGCAGCGCCTGTACGTCGGCGAGGCCCTCGACTTCTGGCGGGTCGAGGAGATCGTGCCCGGCTCGCTGCTACGCCTGCGCGCGGAGATGCGGCTGCCTGGCCGCGCGTGGCTGGAGATGCGCGCCCGCGCGGACGAACGCGGCGGGGCCGTCTACGAGCAGCGGGCGGTGTTCCTGCCCCACGGCCTGGCCGGCCACGCGTACTGGTGGGCGGTGGCACCGTTCCACGCGTTCGTCTTCGGCGGGATGGCGCGCAACATCGCCCGCTCGGCGCAACGCTGAGGTCCCGGGCGCGATCAGGCGGCGAACAGCGCCTCGGCCAGCGGCTTCGTGGTGGCGTGGATCTCGTCGGCGACGCGGCTGAAATAAGCGTCCGGGCGGCCCCACGGGTCGTCCAGCTCGTCCGACGGCACCGGGGGCCGCCCCGCCCGCGCCGCGTCGGCCGCCTCGACCAGGGCGACGCCTCGCTCATACACGTCTGGACAGACAGCCAGGCCGGCACGATCGCGCGGCGGCTCGACGCCGCGGATGAGCCGGCCGAACTCGCCGAAGACGAACGTGCGCGGGGCCGCGTCCGGGCGCAGCTCGGTGACGAAGTCGACCTGCTCGATGGTCGCGGTCAGGATCAGGTCCGAGGCGTCGACGTGCTCGGCGAGCAGCCGGCGCGCCCGGAAGCCGGACACGTCGCCGCCGCGGGCGAGAACCTGCTTCGCGGCCTGCGGGTCCATCGGCGCGCCGGCGTGCCAGCCGCCGGTGCCGGCGCCATGGACATACAGCCGGTCGGAGTCGCCGCCCAGCGCCAGCGCGTCGGCGACGAGCAGCCGCTCGGCCATCGGCGACCGGCAGATGTTGCCCATGCAGACGCACAGGACGCTGAACGGCGCCATCAGGGCTCGAGCTCGATGAGGTCCGGCACGACCTCGCGCAGCTTCTCGATCGGGATCGCGCCGGTGCGCAGCACGCGGTGCTCATTGCCGACCAGCGAGATGATCGTGCTGGCGACGGGCTCCGGGCAGGGGCCGCCCTCCAGGTAGACGCTCACCGAGTAGCCGAGCTGCTCGCGTGCCTCGGCCGCGGTCTCGGCCGGCGGCTGGCCGTGCTTGTTCGCCGAGGACACCGCCATCGGGCCGGTCTCGCGCAGGACCTCCAGGGCGATCGGGTGCAGCGGCATGCGCACCGCCACGGTGCCGTCGGTGCTGCCCAGGTCCCACTGCAGGCTCGGGGCGTGCTCGACCACGATCGTCAGGGCACCCGGCCAGAACGCGTCGACCAGGTCGCGCGCCGCCTGCGGCAGCCCGAAGACCAGCCCGTCGAGCGTGTGCCGCGAGCCGACGAGCACCGGCACCGGCGTCGTTCGCCCCTTGGCGTTGTTGAGCGCCGTCACGGCCCAGGACTTGAACGCGTCCGCGCCGATTCCATACACCGTGTCGGTCGGCATCACGATCAGGTCCCCGCGGCCCACGGCCTCGATCGCCGCGGCGATGCCGCGCTCGCGCTCGGCGAGCCGGCTGCAGTCGTAGAGCATCACGAGGAGCTAGTCTGCCACCCGCCTCGCGGTGCTGAAGCGCGGGCGGCCGGCCAGGTCGCGATGATCCTCGGCCTCGTCGAACAACGAGGTGGCGCGCAGCAGCGCCGGCAGCGACTCGCCCTGGGTGTCGTCGTGCTCGATGGCCAGCCGGCCACCGGGTCGCAGGAGGCGTGCCGCCGTGCGGGCGATCGCCGGCATCAGGGCCAGGCCGTCGTCGCCGGCGAAGACCGCGTCGTGCGGATCGTGCTCCGCCACCTCGACGTCGACCCTCGTCGCCTCGGGGACGTAGGGCGGGTTGCAGAGCACCAGATCCACCGTGCCGGACAAATCGGAAAGGAGCGATCCGTCGGTCACGTCGGCCTCGACGACCCGGACCCGCGGTGCCAGCCGGGAGACGTTCTCCCGCAGCCAGGGCAGCGCCCGCTCGGAGCGCTCCACGCAGTACACCTGCGCCTCGGGACGCCGCGTGGCGACGGCCAGTGCGATGGCCCCCGAGCCGGAGCACAGGTCGACGACGCGCCGGGCCCCGTCCCAGCCGCCCGGGCGCGCCAGCGCCCACTCCACCAGCAGCTCGGTCTCGAACCTGGGGATGAACACGCCCGGGCCGACGGCCAGGTCCAGGCCGTAGAACGGGGCCGTGCCGGTCAGGTGCTGCAGCGGCACGCGCGCCGCGCGGCGGGCCACCAGCCGGTCGAGCTCCTCGGCCTGCGCGCCGGTGACGGTGGCGGTCAGCAGGCGGGAGCGGGGCACGTCCAGCACGTGGGCGGCCAGCAGCTCGGCGTCGACGCGCGGGGAGGCCACGCCGGCGCGGGCCAGGGTCGCGGCGGCCGCTGTGATCAACTCCGAAAGCTTGGGCAACCGGTGTTCCGGCATGTCATCTTCGACTCGGTGCACCTCATAATGATGGGGCGCGCTGGAGGGGGGTCCAGATGGCGGTGGGCGATCGCACGTCGGATCTGCAGCGCGCCCGCCGGCTGATCTTCGACGACCGGCTCGGCGAGGCGATGACGGTCGTCGACCGGGTGCTGGAGGGTGACCAGTCGCCGCACGAGCGGGTCGAGGCGCTGAAGCTGCGCCTGATCGCGCTGATCAACCTCGGGCGTTTCGAGGAGTACGCCGCGGTGCTCGACGCCGGGCTCGCGGCCGCCCGGCAGGTGCAGGACCCCGCGCAGTACGGTGAGCTGCAGGCCCTGGCCGCGATCGTGGCCCTGCGCGCCGGCTCGCTCGACCACTGCGTGCGCGCGCTGGTGCACGGCTCCCGGGCACTCGCCGCGGTCGAGCTCACCGACGAGAACACCGCGTGGGGCTGGCACAACCTGGCGATGGCGTATTCGTACACCGGCTTTCACGGCCACGCCCTCTCCGCCATGGAGCGCGCCCGGGAGGTCGCCGAGCAGGTGGGGGTGGCGACGGCGAGCGCCGACTTCGCCGCGCCGCAGATCCGCCTGCGCCTCGCCGTGGACCTGGACCACCGCGGGGACAGCGAGGGGTGCCTGCGGATCCTGCGCGACATCACGATCGACCTGGAGCGCCGGGTGCGCGACGACGAGATCGGGCGGCTGCGGCCGGTGGCGCGCGGCGCGATGGGATACGCGCTGGTGCGCCTCGGCACGCTGGGGCTCCCGCCGCCCGACATCGACCCGTGGCCGCTGCTGGAGTCGGCCGGGCTCTCGACCCGCGCGAGCGACCTGCGCACCCTCGGCGCGGTCTGCCAGGCGATCGCCGAGAGCCGGCCGATCGAGGCGGTCGCCCGGCTGGACACGGCGCAGGTCAGCGACGACTCGCTGGGCGCGGCCGAGCGGCACCGGCTGCGCGCGCTGGCGCACCTGGGCGCCGGGGACTACCGCGCGGCATACCATGCGGACCGCGGTGCCTACCGGGCCGCCAACCAGCAACTCGACCTGCTGCGCGACCTGTTCGTCGACGGCGTCGCCGCGCTGGTCGACCACGAGGACCTGGTCCGCAAGGTCAACTTCCACCGGGGCGAGGCACAGACCGACCCGCTCACCGGGCTGCCCAACCGGCGCTACCTCGAGGAGCACATCACCAAGCTGGTCGCGGCCGGCGGCCAAGCGGCGATCGGCGTCTGTGATCTCGACGGCTTCAAGGAGGTCAACACCGCCCACGGGCATCTGTCCGGCGACCTGGTCCTGCAGCGGGTGGCCGGGGTGCTCAACCGCGTCATGCGAAAGGGTGATTTCGTGGCCCGCTACGGCGGCGACGAGTTCGTGGTGGTGCTCCCGACGACGTCGGCGGCCGAGGCCCGGGAGATCTCCCGCCGGATCGAGACCGCAGTGGCCGCGGAGGACTGGCAGTCGTTGGTGCCGGGCACGCCGGTCGGGGTGACGATCGGATGGGCCGGCCTGGCCGGCGAGGGCTTCCAGAGCGTCGCACAGGCCTTCGAGGCCGCCGACCACGCGATGCTGCGGGCCAAGACCCCGCGCCCGCGAACGGCCCCCTAGCGGGCGCAGGAGGCCGTTCGTCGGCGGTTCAGCGGGTGAGGGACGTCAGCAGCACCCGGGCGTCCTCCTCGCGGATCCGGGCGCGCTCCTGGTCGGCGCAGACCGCGGCCCACGCGTTCGCCTTCGCCGTCGGCACGCGGTCGGCGCCCAGCACCGATCGGCCCACTTTGAAGATCAGCTCCGCGGCGGTGCTCACCACAGCGCGCGGAGCCGCCGAGATGTCAACGGGGGACGACGACGGCATGACTACCCTCCCGGATAGTGTCAGCAATCACGTTGGGTGCTGGTCGTTCGGCACGAAACGCTACCGGAGACCAGCGTGCCGCCGCACCGTTTCCGGAATGTGACATCCGCGTTAGACCCCCGTCACCCCCGGCTGAGCTGGTCCTCACCCGCGAGCCGGGCCTTGCGGTCGGCCTCTGCCAGGGCATCCAGCACCCCGTCGAGATCGCCGCTCAGAGCGAGATCCAGGTTGTACGCGGTGTAACCGATCCGATGGTCGGAAATCCGATTCTGCGGGAAGTTGTACGTCCGGATGCGCTCCGAGCGGTCCACCGTGCGCACCTGGGAGCGCCGCGCGTCGCCGGCCGCCGCGGCCGCCTGCTCCTCGGCCAGGGCGACGAGCTTCGCGCGCAGCATCCGCATCGCGCGGTCCTTGTTCTGCAGCTGCGACCGCTCGTTCTGGCAGGACACGACGATCCCGGTCGGCAGGTGCGTGATGCGCACGGCCGAGTCGGTGGTGTTGACGCTCTGCCCGCCCGGCCCCGAGGAGCGGAACACGTCCACGCGCAGGTCGTTGGGGTCGATCTCGATCTCGCCGGTCTCCTCGGCCTCGGGCGTGACGAGCACGCCGGCCGCGGAGGTGTGGATGCGCCCCTGCGACTCGGTGGCCGGCACCCGCTGGACGCGGTGCACGCCGCCCTCCCACTTCAGCCGGGACCACACGCCGTTGCCGCCGTCCGGAATGCCGCGCGTCTTGATCGCGACCGCGACGTCCTTGAAGCCGCCGAGGTCGGACTCCTGCGAGTCGAGGACCTCGGTGAGCCAGCCGTGGCGCTCGGCGTAGCGCAGATACATGCGCAGCAGGTCGCTCGCGAACAGCGCCGACTCCTCGCCGCCCTCGCCGGCCTTGATCTCCAGGATCACGTCCTTGGCGTCGTTGGGGTCGCGCGGGGCGAGCAGCTCGGCGAGGCGCTCCTCCAGCTGCGGGACGCGCGCCTCCAGCTCGTCCGCCTCCCCGCCGAACGCCGGGTCCTCGGCCGCCAGCTCACGCGCGGCCGTGAGGTCGTCGCGGACCTGCTCGAGGTCGGCGGCCGTCTTGGCGATCGGCGACAGCTCGGCGAAGCGCCGGCCGGTCTTGCGGGCCAGCGCCTGGTCGGCGTGGATGCCGGGGTCGGCCAGCTTCCGCTCGAGTTCCTGGTACTCCGCCAGGAGCGTGGCGAGCCGCTGCCCGCTGGTGTCGGTGCTCATCGCGTCAGTTCCTCACACAGACCAGGAGATTTCGGACCCGGACAGAATCAGCGCCCGCACCGATGCCTCGAGGACACGGTGCGGGCGCCGGAAACGCAGCTACTTGCCGGCCTTCTTGGCCTGGACCTTCGCGTACTTCTGCTGGAACTTCGCGACCCGGCCCGCGGTGTCGAGCACGCGCTGCTTGCCCGTGTAGAACGGGTGGCAGACGGAGCACGTCTCCACGTGGATCTGCCCGCCCTTGGCGGTGCTGCGGGTGGTGAAGATGTTGCCGCAGGAGCAGGTGACCTCGGTGGTCACGTACTCCGGGTGGATGTCCGGCTTCATGGCCGCGGTCCTTTCGATCAGTCGGTCGCCGGGTCGCCCGGACGCGGGCGTGAACCGGAACCTGAGTTGGCCGTCGGTCAAGTCTGCCATGAACCTGTCACGGCCCCTCGACCGGTATCAGTAACGCGCGCACCCCCGTCGGCATTCCCGCCCCGATCAGCCGCCCGGCCCGCTCGGCGGATGCCGGCCGGCAGGCACATCGAGGTGCCCGCAATAGCGTCGCGGCACTCGGCGTGGCTCACCTACGCTGTAGCGCGCTATGAGCCTGCATATCAACGAACTCTGCGATCCGAAGCTGCTGGCCGACATGATCGGCGGCGGGTACATCCGCACCCAGCGCCACCCCTCACTGCCGCTGCTGATCCACAACTACACGGAGAAGACGCAGTACGACAACGTGTGGAACACGGCGACACTGGCCTGCCGCGGGCTCGTCGTGCACGCGGAGACGGGCACGGTGCTGGCGCGGCCGTTCGCGAAGTTCTTCAACCACGGCCAGCCGGGTGCCCCCGACCTGGATCCGCACGCCCCGGTCTCGGTGACCGACAAGGCGGACGGCTCCCTTGGTGTGCTCGTCCCGACCCCGGACGGCTGGGCGGTGGCGACCCGCGGCTCGTTCGACTCCGAGCAGGCGCGGCACGCGACGCGGGTATGGCTTTCGCGGTACGCCGGGCGCTTCACGCCGCCGGCCGGGCACACCGTGCTGTTCGAGATCATCTACCCGGCCAACCGGATCGTGCTCGACTACGGCGGCCTGGACGACCTCGTCCTGCTCGGCGCCGTCGAGATCGCGACCGGCCGAAGCCACGGCCCCGAGGCGGTTCCCGGCTGGCCCGGGCCGGTCGTCGAGACGTTGCACTACACGACCCTGGCCGAGGCACTGGCGGCGCCGCCGCGCGACAATCGGGAGGGGCTGGTCGTGCACTTCACCCGGCCCGACACCCGGGTGAAGATCAAATACTCGGAGTACGTCCGGCTGCACCGCATCGTGACCGGCCTCAACCCACGCGTCGTGTGGGAGGCGATGGTGAACGGCGTCCTCGACGAACTGCTCGAGCCGCTGCCGGACGAGTTCCACGCCTGGGCCACCGGGATCGCGGCCGGCCTCGCCGAACAGGTCGACGGGCTCGTGGCCGAGGTGGAGCGGGAGTATGCCGCGATCGTGGCCGGGCTGGCGCCGGGCTGGACGCGCAAGGACTTCGCGTTCGCCGTGGCGCGCGACCCGCGCCGCGGCTGCCTGTTCCTGCGCCTGGACGGCAAGGACTACACCCCGCTGCTGTGGCAGCGGGTGCGCCCGCCGGTGAGCGAGCCCGCCGTGGAGGATTCGTAGATGGCCACGCTGACGATCACCCGGGGTCTGCCCGGCTCCGGCAAGACCACCTGGGCCAAGCAGCAGCAGCCGCACCTGGTCCGGGTCAACCGCGACGACCTGCGCCGCATGCTGCACGGCGGCCGCGTCGAGGACCCGGACCGGAGCGGCCGCGCCGAGCGGGAGGTCACGCTCGCGCACCACGCCGCGGTCGAGGGCCTCCTGCGCGCGGGCGCGGACGTGGTCTGTGACGACACCAACCTGCGCGGCCGGGTGGTGCGCGAGTTCGCCGAGCTCGCGGCCAAGTGCGGGGCGCATTTCACGGTGCGCGACTTCACCGACGTCGCGGTGGAGGAGTGCATCCGCCGGGACGCGCTGCGCGGGGGCGACGGCCACGTCGGGGAGGACGTGATCCGCTCGATGCATCGGCGGTACCTCGCGGGCCGCGCCCTGCCCCTGCCGCTGCCGGTCATCGACCCGGCCCACGGCGCCCCCTACGAGCCCCCGCCGGACGCGCCGCGGGCGGTCCTGGTCGACATCGACGGCACGGTGGCGCTGTTCGACGGCCGCAGCCCGTACGACATGTCCCGCGTGTCGCAGGACCGGCCGAACGCCCCGGTGATCACCGCCGTACGCGCCATGCACGCCGCGGGCCACGAGGTGGTCTTCTGCTCGGGCCGCTCGGACGACTGCCGCGAGGCGACGCAGGCGTGGCTGGCGAAACACGTCGGCGTCCCGTACCGCGCGCTGTTCATGCGCGTGACGGGCGACCGGCGCCGCGACTCGGTGGTGAAGGCCGAGATCTTCGACAAGGAGATCCGCAGCCGCTACCACGTCGTGGGCGTCTTCGACGATCGCCGCCAGGTGGTCCGCATGTGGCGCTCCCTGGGCCTGACCGTGTTCCAGGTGGCCGAGGGCGACTTCTAGGGCCTGTCTGACGGATCTTGTTGGGCGGTAGTGTTCTCCCTCATGGCGGTTGATCTCTCTGATGCGGAGTGGTCTCGGCTGGCGCCGTTGTTGCCGAGCATGGCTGCGCAGCGCGGCGGCCGGTGGCGGGATCACCG